>NZ_JBHUIX010000003.1:313165-372603 GCF_042683065.1 Rhodobacter lacus
GGCGGATCTTGTCCATTCCGATGCGCGGCTGGTCGATGAAACCGGGGCAGAGATCGCGGCCTCGATGTTCGATTTCGAGCACCGCGTCCGCGCGCCCGGCCTGCGCGGGCTGCTTTACCGCAACAACATCACCGGCATGACCGTGTTGATGCGCCGCCGCGTGGTAGAGATTGCGCTGCCCTTCCCGCAACAAAGCGGGGTGCATTTCTACCACGATCTCTGGCTCGGGTTGGTTGCGGCAGCGCTGGGCGGGGTCACGCTTGTGCCCGAGGCGCTTGTCGATTACCGCCAGCACGGCGCCAATGCGATTGGGGCGGTGGACCGGTCGGATGCGGCGCGGCCGAGCCTGATGCGGCGGCTGCGCGGGCTCAATGCCATGTGGCTGCGGCGCGAGGCGGCAAGCTATGCGCTCGCGCGCTATCTGGCGCAAAGCGTCGAGGGGCGGCTTGCCGAGGTTTCTGCCGCGGGCGGGCTGAGCCACGGCGAGGCGCATTTGAAACCGCTGCGCCCCTATCTCGCCCGACGGCGCGGCGGCGCGACCTTCCTTGCCGATGCAGCGCGGCTTGCGGCGCGCAAGCACTACGGCCTTGCGCGTATCGCCAGCGGCTTTGGCCTTGTCCATACCGGGCGGCTTGTCTGGGCGCTGCGCAAGGCGCTTGGGCCGGGCATGGCCGATGCGCTCGAAGATTTCGACGAGCGGCTCTATTCGCTCTCGCCCGGGGTGGCGCCGCGCCATCCCGCGCTGGAGCGCCAGGCCGCGAACCGTGCGGTAAAATTTGAAACCGAGATCGACCTGCGCAAACGGCCCCACTGGGTGCCCGAATTCAGCGCCAGCGCGCCAAGCTTTACCGTGCTGGTGCCAACGCTGAACCCGACCGAAATTTTTGCGGGCGTGCTCACCGCAATCGACATTGGCGTGGGGCTGGCCGAGCGCGGCTACCGCGTTGCCTTTATCGCCACCGATCTGCCGATGTCTTCGCCCGCCGCGTCGCGCGCCTTTGTGCTGCGCAGGCTCTCGGCCAGCGCGCCGCTTGATGTGGCCGAGCGGATCGCCTGTCATTGCGGCGTGCGCAATGACACGCTGCCCGCGCATCGTGACGATATCTTCCTCGCAACGGCATGGTGGACCGCCCATGTCGCGCAGGAACTGATCGCGGCGCATGGTTATACGCAGCACCGCTTCCGCTACCTGATTCAGGATTACGAGCCCAACTTCTACGCCTGGGGCCCGGAATATGCCGATGCGGTGGCAAGCTATGCGCTGCCCTTCGAGCCGATTTTCAACACCGTTCTGCTGCGCGATTTCATGCAGGAGAAGGGCTACGCCATCGGCGATGGCGCGCCGCTGTGCTTTCATCCGGCGATCGACATTTCGCGTTACAGCACCCCCGCGCGCCCGACGCGCCAAGGGCCGCGGCGGCTCGCGCTTTATGGCCGCCCCGAAGTGCCGCGCAACATGTATGCGATGGCGATCGAGGTGCTGGCCCGCTTCATCGCGGCCGAAGGGCTTGGCCCGGCGGATCTCGAACTCATTTCGGTGGGCCTGCGCCACGCGCCGGTGAGCTTGCCGAACGGGCTGACATTGCACAGCCGCGGCAAGCTGCCGTGGGAAGAATATCCGGGCTTCCTGCGCGGTTTGGATCTTGGGCTGTCGCTGATGTATTCGCCCCACCCGAGCCATCCGCCGATCGAGATGGCCGCCTCGGGTGTGCGGGTGGTCACCAACAGTTTTGGCCCGAAGGATTTGTCACGGCTGAGCCCGGCCATTGTTTCGGCCACACCGGATGCCGCGGCATTGACGGAGGCGCTGCGGCGCGCCTGGGCGATGGGTCCGGTGACGGATGAGGACCGTCGGATCGACCTGCGCGCCCTCGGCCTGCCGCCCTCCGAAATGCTCGACCTGCTGGCAGAGCGTGTTGCGACCGACCTGCCCAGACACATTGGATAAGACGATGACCAGACGGATTTTGCTTCATGTCGGTTCGCCGAAATGTGGCTCGACCTATTTGCAACAAGTGATGAAGCACAACACCGAGAGCCTTGCGGCGGCGGGCGTGTGCTACCCTGAGGTGGAGGGCACTCATCCGGGCAATGCCGGCGCGCTGGCGGAGGTTGATCTGGCAACTGTCGTGCGCTGGTTTGCCCCGGGCATCGACACCGTGGTGCTGAGCCATGAAGACCTGTTTTCGATGGCGAAGAAGGGCGATGCGCTCCACGCGATCACGCGTGCCGAAAAGATTTCGGTGCAGGTCATCATGTTCCTGCGCCCCTTCAGCGAGTTCATGTTCGGCGATTATTCCCAGTTCATGAAGCAGCATTTCGAGAGCTATCTGACCAAGCGCGAGCCCTATGGTGGCATGAATTTCCGCGATTTCACGATGCGGCGGGCCAATTCGATGAAACCCGCGGTCTATGCCCGGAACTGGAATGTGAGGTTTGATGAGAACCCGATCATTCTGGCGGGCCATCGCGAGATCCGGTCGGTGATCGAACGGCTGATCGGGCCGGAGGCGGTGGCAAGTTGGGATGTGCATCCCACGCTCACCAATCCGTCTTTGCGGATGGAAGATTGCGACCGTATCGCCGCGGCAATGCGCGACCGCGCGATCCCGGATGAGGATATCCGCGAGATGTTGCGCGAGGCCTACCGGCAGACCAACGCGCCCGATGTCGGCAAAACCGCCGAGCGTATCGCCTTTGCCGAAGCGGAATTCGCGCCGCAAAACGAGCTTCTGCTGAGCGAGTTCGGGTTCGACAACCGGCGCAAGGGCTGATGGCGCAGGGCGGCGGTTATTCGTCGCCCTTGTCGTCGCTGCCCATCAGCCGCTGGTGGTGGGCAATCGCCTCTTCGACATCCTCATAAAAATAGAAGTTGCCGTTTTCGAGCACGCCCGCGTGGTGGCACAGCCGCCGCACCTGGCCCATCGTATGCGTCACCATCACCGCCGCGCTCTCGCTCAGGCGCTGGTTGAAGAGCGACTCGGATTTGTTCTTGAACGAGGCGTCGCCCACCGCAGTGACCTCGTCGACAAGATAGGTATCAAAGTGAATTCCCATCGACACGCCAAAGGCGAGGCGGGATTTCATCCCCGAGGAATAGCTGCGCACCGGCAGGTTGAAGTGATCGCCAAGCTCTGCGAAATCAGCCACAAAATCCGCAAGCTCGTCAGTATCCACGCCATAGACGCGCGCGATGAAGCGCACATTCTGCAACCCCGTCAGATCGCTGTGAAAACTGCCCGAAAAGCCGACCGGCCAGGAAACCGTGCCATGCCGGATCACCTGACCGGAATCGGGGTCCATCGCGCCCGAAATCATCCGCAGGAGCGAAGATTTGCCCGCACCGTTCCTGCCCAGCACGGCCACCGCCCTGCGCGGCGGGAAGACGGCGTTGATCCGGTTGGCAACGACCTTGCGGCGGCCATTGGTAACATAGGTCTTGCAGAGATTGCGCAGTTCGATCATCGCCCCACCCGGGTTCAGCGGCTCAGCGCCGGTCGCGCAACGAATAATAGATCATCGCCAAGATCGACCACGTCACGATCAAGAGCCCCGTCAGTATTCCCAAAATCATCCAGCGGCGCGGAAATTCGGCGGTTTCGGCCAGAGTGGGCGGAATGTGGGTCGCCAGATAGCGTGACTTGCGCTGTGCTTCCGCCACGGCCCCGTCATAGGCCGCCAGCGCACTCAGATAGGTTTTTTCGGCAAAGCTCTGATCGATGGCAAGCGATTCATATTCGTTGATCAGCGTGGCAAGATCGTCGGGCCGGGCAGATTCCGCGCGGCCAAATTCGCTGCGTTCATCGGCGATGCGTCCGCGGATGACATCGAGGCGCTGCTGCAGCTCGGCGCGGCGCGGGTCGTCCTTCGCCATCATGTCGAGCTCGATCATCGTCTTGGCGAGTTGTTCCTGAAGGTTGTTCAGGATCCCCATTCGCCCCTGCACCGCGGCTTGCGGATCAACGATCTGGCTGCGGGCGCGGAACCGTGTCAGCGCCGAGCGCGCATCCTTGAGGCGGCCAATCGCCAGGTCGAGCTCTTCGCGCGCGTAACGTGTTGCATCCTCGCGCGCGGTCGCCGAGAGGCGGTTGATCACGTCGCTGCTTTCGTCGGAAATCGCGGTGGTGATCGCCTGCGCATCTTCGGGGCGAAACGCCAGAACGCGGATCTCGATCAGGCCGGTGGAGCTGTCATAGAACACATCGACCATGCGGTTCCAGAACGCGAGCATCTTCTCGATCCGGCCATCCGAGCCAATCGAGAACATCGGGTCCCCCGGATTGGCGAAGACCTTCATCAGATCGACGCGCCGGTTGACGGCCCGCACCATCTCTTCGCTCTGGATGTATTCGTAGAGAATATCGGTGTCCGAGGAGGTATCGCCCGAGAGCTGCGTGATCCCGCCCAGAAGCTCTACCGCAGAACTGCCCTCCTCACGCCGGACCGAAAAGCCGACGCGGCTCGCAAATTGATCATTGGCGATCGCGAAAAGATAGAAGGCCGAGACAAGCACCGGCAAAACCACGATGAGCAGGAACGAGCCCGCAAGCAGTATGTGGCGGCGCTTGAGACGCGCAACACTGGCCGGAGGGCGCACCGCAAACTTGATCTTGTGTCGTGCCTTGAGCGCCAGCCCGGTGAGCTTCGCTGCGGGTGCGTTAGCCGGTTTGTTCACGTGGAGCCTGTTCTCGTCTCTGGGGTCAGCGTCTCACTCTGCTGATTTGCAGACCTGCGCAACTGTGTTACGTCAAATTTCACCATGACTCAATCGGCTCTTCCTTCCGCTCCCCGGCCCGCGCCGCGTGCTCAGCGCGCCCGCCGCCATGCCACGGCCCGCACCATCGCCGCGCTGATGCTGCGGGAGATGAGCAGCACCTACGGGCGTTCGATGCTTGGCTATCTCTGGGCGGTGCTGGAGCCGGTCGCAGGGATCATGCTGCTGACGTTCATCTTTTCCTTCGCGTTCCGGTCGCCCCCGCTCGGCACCAACTTCCCGCTGTTTTATGCCTCGGGGATGCTGCCCTTCCTGGCCTATATGGATATCGGGCAAAAGAGCGCGATGGCGGTGCGGTTTTCCAAATCGCTGCTGTTCTACCCCGGCGTGACCTTCATCGACGCGATTGCCGCCCGGTTTTTTGTCAATGTGCTCACGCAGATCATGGTCGCGGTTTGCATCTTCTCGCTGATCATCATCCTGTTTGACGTGCACACGATCCTCGATCTGCCGGCGATCATCCTCTCCTTCGCCATGGCATTCGCGCTGGGCCTCGGGGTTGGCACGCTGAACTGTTACCTGCTGGCCACCTATCCGCTTTGGGAGCGGATCTGGGCGGTGCTGAACCGGCCGCTGTTCATCATCTCCTGTATCTTCTTTCTCTATGAGAGCATTCCCAACCCCTACCGCGGCTATTTGTGGTGGAACCCGCTCGTGCATATCATCGGAGAGGCGCGCAAAGGGTTTTACGCCACCTATGACGGCGCCTTCATTTCTCCGCTTTATGTCTTCAGCGTTTCCGGCATCTGCTTTGCGCTCGGATTGTTGCTGCTGCGCCGATATCACCGCGACATCGTCAATTTCTGATCTGTGCAGATTGTCCGAACCGGAGAGCTTTGCTAGCCGGACAAAAAGAGGAGGATGTCATGGGCTGGCGCGGTTATATCGACGACACGCACGAAACAGTATTCTTCTGGTCGCAGAAGGCGGCCTGCACCACGCTGTTCAACATGCTTGCCGACAATATGCCCGAGCGGCCAGAGTCAAAGAGCCACTTCCATCTCGCGAGCATGTCCTACAAGGCGTGCCTCACCGCAATCGAGACCCGGGGCTACCGTTCGGTGATCGTGGCGCGCCATCCGGTGAGCCGGTCGATCAGCGCCTATTTCAACAAGTTCCTCGTTTACCGTGACCGCCGCTTGCTCACGCGCGACGATCTCGAACCCTTTGCGCAGGACCTGCATGATCGGTTTTGCCAGATGGTCGGCGCCACCGGCTGCACCGAAAACATCATCAGCTACGAGCAGTTTCTTGCCACAGTGGTGCAAATGCGCGCCGATCTGGAGCAAAAGCCCGAGATCCCGATCAATGGTCACTGGGAAACGCAGGTGCCCGCGATCTTGCAAAAGCGCGGCTTTCGCTATGACCGCATCATCCATGCCGAGGCACTGGATGCCGAGCTGGGCGCGTTTTGTGCCGAGGTGGGGCTGATCTACCGGCCGCGGCAGCTCAACCGCACCCGCCTCGCCGCAGAGCGCCACGAGGGATATCTGGGCCATCTGCCCGCGCGTGAGGTCTCTGCCCTGAACTTTGGGCCCGAGAATTTCATCTCCGAGCAGACGCTGGCAACGCTCGAAGACTATTACCGCGTCGATTTCGAGATGCTGGGCTACCCCCCGGGCGCGCCGCAGCGTTGATATTTTGCGGTCCGGGCTCAACCCGGACCGCTTTCCCCTCAGTCGCTGATCGACGATGTCGTGCGCACAACGCCAAGCAGCGTGCCAACCGTCGACAGGATATTGCGCGTGACCGTCAGCGAGGCTTCGGTCGCCACCACGGTATCGCCGGGATAAACCTCGAACTTGCGCGCGGCAAAGAGCCCGTCCGCCGAGGTCATGTCAAAGGCAAACACCATCTGCGAGCGCTCCGGCCCCTCGGGTTTCACCGCCTCGGCCGGGTATTCGCGCAGCACGATCAGCCCTTTCGGGTCGGCGCGGGTGGGCGCCAGGCCACCGATTTCCGCCAGAGCCTCGATTGCGGTGAGATGGTCTTTTGAAAAATAGACGATCTCCTGGTTCCCCGTGGCCCCGATGGCGGTGAAATAGCGCTCATCGGGCAGCACGATGATCTTGTCATTGCCGCGCACGGGGATGTTTTTCGACGCGTCGGAGAGCAGGTCATGCGCCGGGATCTGATAGGTGGTGCTGCCCCGGATCAGGCGCACATCCGGGTTGCGCAGGCTCGCCGGAATGCCGCCCGCCTGCGCAATCATGCTGAGCACGGATGTGTTGCGATCCTGCAGCGGAAAGCTGCCCGGACGCGTAACGCCGGAGACCACGTCGACGGTATTGAGCCGACCCTGTTTGACATTGAGCTGGAGTTGCGCGGTGGGGGAGATCGGTTCCAGCGCCTTCTGGATGTTGGTGCGTGCCTGGGTGGGGGTGAGCCCGCGCACGAAAACATTGCCGACATAAGGCACAAAGATCTCACCGGTTTCGGTGACGACGAGCCCGCCCATGTTGGAGTTGTGGTTGGAGGTCTGGGTCAGCAGCGAGTTTGCCTGGCTGTCCCAGATCATCAGATCAACCGTGTCACCGGTCGCGATCACGCCGGTATCGGCGCCACGATGCGGGCCCGGCCAGTTGCGCAGTTGCTGGGTTCCGACTTTCGGGTAGCTGCGGATCTGGGCGATGTTGTCACGCCCGACGCGCATCACCGCAAAATTCTGATCCTCGGCGGTTTCCTCTTTCACGATCTCGCGCGAAAGAGCCGCGCCCCGGGGAGCGGTGCAGGATGCCTCGGCAAATATCGTCGCCAAGAGGCAGACGGAAACAATCAATCGGCTCAATGCGATCCCCCCAGATCCAGAGTCACGACTGTTCTAATCAAGGCGCCCGGAATTGCCAGCCCAAAAAGACTTAGGCGCCAAACCCGGATCGAAAAGGGCGGGCCCGAAGGCCCGCCCGATGGGGTCTCTTGCCGCATCAGCCGAACAGGAAATCGGCCTTGGTGAGATCCTCTGCGCTGATGCCGAGAAGGTAGATTGTCTGGCCTTCATAGGCCATCGACACGCCCGCTTCGCCGTCGATCGTGGTGTCGGTGATGTTGAGCGCCGCGACATAGCCGTTAAGGCCCGAGCCCGGTTCGTTTTCGATGCCGGAGATGCGGATCATGTCCACGCCATCCTCGAAATCGGTGATCACATCCGTGTCGCCGTCGATCATGCCGTTGAACACGAACACATCTGCGCCATCGCCGCCGGTCATCGTGTCATCGCCCGAGCCGCCGTTGATCACATCATCGCCGTCGGCCCCGTCGATCACGTCGTCGCGGCCACCGCCCGCGAGGAAGTCATCGCCGTCGCCGCCGGTGATCGTGTCATCGCCTTCGCCGCCGCCGATCGCATCTGCGCCTTCGCCGCCGTCGATCACGTCGCGCCCGGTGCCGCCACCGAGGCTGTCATCGCCGGCAGAGCCGAAGATCGTGTCATTGCCGAAGCCGCCGCCAATCGAATCGTTGCCGTCGCCGCCGTCGATCCAGTCATTGCCCTGGCCGCCCGAGATCGCGTCATTGCCGCCCGCGCCGGAGATCGAATCATCGTCCTGACCGCCGCCGATGGTGTCGTTGCCTTCGCCGCCGATCAGCGTGTCATCGCCGGTGCCGCCGCCAATCGAATCGTTGCCGGTCTGACCATCGGCGCTGTCGTCGCCATCGGAGGAGGAGATCACGTCGTCGCCGTCGCCGCCCAGAAGTGAATCATCCCCCGCGCCGCCCGAAATCGTGTCGTCGCCGGTGCCGCCGGTGATCGTGTCATCGCCGCCCGTGCCGATCACCACTTCGCCGGTTTCAGCGCCGCCGGTATTCTCGGCGAGCGCCGCCACCTGCGTTGCGGTGAGCGTGCCATCGGAAAACTGGAAGTATTCGATCCCGGTGAAGGTGTCGGTGCCTTCGCCGGTGATGGTCACAACCCCGCCGCTGACGCTGACGGTGATCGCGCTTGAAGCCACGTTCAGCACCGCCGTATCGGTGCCGTCGCCGCCGATGATCGTGTCATTGCCCGCGCCGCCGGTGAGCGTGTCGTTGCCCTCCCGGCCGTCGAGCCGCTCGTGCGCGTTGCTGCCGGAGATCACGTCAGCGCCGGTAGAGCCCCGCACGGCTTCGATGCTGGTCAGGCTGTCGGTATAGCTGGTGCCGTTGAAGACCGTGGTCGCGGTGCCCGCGGCGAGGTTGACCGAAACCGAGGTGTAACCGTCGCGGTCATAACGGATGAGGTCGAAGCCGTCGCCGCCGTCAACAGTGTCGTTGCCGCCCTGAACGATGAAGCTTTCGTCGCCATCCGAGCCCACGAGGCTGTCGGCATAATTGCCGGTGCGGATCTCGAGCGTGCCTGCGCCGCTGAAGTTGATATCGGCGCTGCCGCCGGTGCCGTCATTCTCGATATAGCCATCGGCGATATTGGCGACCACGCCTTCGGTCGCGGTGCTGGCAAAGTTGACCCGCACCTTGCTGTCGGCCCCGATGTTGAGCCCGTAGTAATCGCCACCGCCGCCGCCGATGAGGCCGGCCCATTCGCCCGCGGTGGTGGTGACATTGAAGATGTCGCCTTGCGAGGTGCCGACGATGGTCAGCCCTTCGCTGGTGGTTGCCTCCATCAGGTTGACGAGGCTGTCCTGGCTGCCATCGGCTTTGAAAACGACATTGGTGCCGTCGCCGCTCGCGCTGGCATTGAGCGTGAGCTGGATACCGGTCGTGCCGTCATACTGCGCGCTGTAATCAAGCGTGTAGTCGCCGGTGCTGCTGGCGCCGTCAAAGTCGATCGTGTCGTTGCCGGCGGAGGCAACAACGAGGTCATAACCGGAGTTGGCGCCCGGCATCAGCAGGTCATCGCCATCGCCGCCATAAAGCTCGTCGGAGCCGTTGTTGCCGATCAGCGTATCGTTGCCGTCCGAGCCATAGAGAATGTCATTGCCACCCGCGCCGTCGATCGAATCGTCGCCATCGCCCCCGTCGATCGTGTCATCGCCTGCAAGGCCGTTGATCACGTCGTCGAAGCTATACCCGGCGATGGAATCATTGCCCGCGGTGGCATCATAAATATCGCTGTCAACCGAAGTGACCGCGGCAACCCCGGCCGGATCCCAGCTCGCGCCCTCGGCATAGGTGCCAGAGGTGATCGTCGAGCGCGTCATGGTGCTCAAAAGGTTCAGAAGCGCGGAGGATGTCGGCACGGTCGTGCCGCCGATCATCGGTTCGGTCAGATAGAAGACCTCGTTGGTCCAGTCATTGGTGTCAGGATCTTCGTGACCGATCACCATAATCTGGTAAGTGACGCCGCCGCTGGTGAGACGCAACAGCGTCGCCTCGTCGTAATTGTCGTTATCGATGATCGAAACGCCATTGAGCAGAACATCATAGACAGTCCCGCTGTTATTGTTCAGCTCGCCCTGAATGTCATCCTCACCAACATAGGTGTAGCTGCTCGTGAAGGTGACATCATCCGTCGCAATGATCTCGAGCGTCGTGTTGACAGGGGTGGTGATGTTCTGCCCGTTGCCGTCCAATTCCGTGAAGGCGAATCCCGAGAGGGTGATTTTCTGAACCATCTGGTTATCCTTGCATTAAGATTTTGCGCTGGTGACGGCGCACGTCTTTGTGACCAGATCACTAAAGGCCAGATGCGACATGTCGACAAGTCGCAAATGCCCTACTTGACCAAAGGAACAAAAAGGCGGGCCCTCGGGCCCGCCTTGTCGTTTTGCTCTGAACCCGATCAGGCGAAGATGAAATCGGCCTTGGTCAGGTCGGAGGCGCTGATGCCCATCACATAGATCATCTGCCCCTCGTAAGACATCGAGACGGCCGCCTCGCCGTTGACGGTCGTGTCGGTGATGTTGAGCGCATCGAGATAGCCGTTGAGGCCGGAGCCCGGTTCGTTCTCGATCCCCGAGATGCGGAACATGTCGATGCCGTCTTCGAAGTCGAGGATGAAATCCTCGTCGCCATCGATCATGCCGTTGAACACGAAGACATCCGCGCCATCGCCGCCAGACATCGTGTCGTCGCCCGCGCCGCCGTTGATCACGTCGTCGCCGAGACCGCCATTGATTGAGTCGTGGCGCCCGCCACCGGCGAGGAAGTCGTCGCCCGCACCGCCGAGGATCGTGTCATCGCCCTCGCCGCCGCCGATCGAGTCGTTGCCCGTCTGGCCAATGAGCATGTCGCGCCCGGAGCCACCGCCGATGTCGTCGTTGCCGTCCCCGCCGATCACGGTGTCGTTGCCGAAGCTCGCCCCCATGATGTCAGTGCCGTCCCCGCCATCCATGGAGTCGTTGCCAGCGCCCCCGTTGACGGTGTCGTTTCCGGCATCGCCATAGAGCGAGTCATTGTCCATGCCGCCGCCCATGAAGTCGTTGCCGTCCCCGCCGGTCATGGAATCGTCGCCGGTGCCGCCGCCCATCAGGTCGTTGCCGCCGCCGCCTTGCACCGTGTCATCGCCTTCGGATGCCGCGAGGTTGTCATCACCTGCGCCGCCGATGAGCAGGTCATCACCCGCGCCGCCCTGCAGGCCGTCATTGCCGTCGCCGCCGTCCAGCGTGTCGTTGCCATCGCCGCCTTGCAGCAGGTCATCGCCGCCAAGGCCGGTGATCGAGTCATCGCCCGCAGTGCCGACGAGAGTGTCATCCCCCGCGGTCGGGCCCTCCGGTTCAACCCCGTTGGGCAGCGCGCCGACGGTGGTGATGATGGTGTTGCCATCCACTGTGTCGAAGCTGAAGGTCGCCTGGGTGAAGTTGCCCTCAAGCGTGGTGGTGGTGTCCGCCACGCCGTCGCCATCGGTGTCGATGTCGAGGATCGCCGAGCCCATGGTGATTTGCACGTCATCTTCGCCAAATTCGACGCCTTCGAACTGGAGTTCGTCATCGTCGCCCCAGCCGTCGATCACGTCGCCATCAAGCTCGTCGGGCGTGCCGGTGACCGTATCCGAGCCCTCGCCGAGCGTGACGAGTTCCGGGGCTGCGTTCGAGTTGATGGTATCGTCGCCATCGGTGCCGCCCACGGAGATGTAGCTGCCCGAGAAGTCGAAGTCCGAGGCCTGCACATTGCCCACAAAGAGACCAGAGTCGAGAATATTGTCCCCAGTGTCGGCAATCCCGATCATCACCGAGTTGGTGCCCTCCTGAATCGGCGCCACCACCGTCAACAGCACCGAGAAACCATCATATTCGGTGGTGTAGCCGTTGGAGGTGTTATTGTAGAAGTTGCCTTCGGTGTTGATGCTCGTGCCGGTGATCGCAAGCGGCTGGTTCGGATCATTGTTGAACAGCGCATAGTTGGTGCCGTTCACGAAGATCGCCGCGATATCGACGAAGGAGCTGTTGACATATTCGGGGTATTCTTCCGAACCGAAGAACAGGGTGAACGAGATCGAGGGCGCATCGCCCAGATCGGCTGCGTCGAAGGTGAATTCGACATAGGAGGCATCGTTGGTCGAGCCTGCGCCGGAAAAGGCATCATGCGCGGCTTGGGTCAGCAGATAATTGCCATTCTCGCCAAGGTCGACGGAATGCCCGCTCGACGTGTTTGCGGTGCCCGGCCCGTCGCCGGAGGTGAGGAAAATGCCCCGGTCGATGCTGACCACGGGGGTCTGCGTTTCATCCTCGTTGATCTGATAGATCGTGAAGCCTTCGGGCAGCAGCTCGATGCCTTCAATCGCACCGGAATAGAGGATCGAGCTTGGCGTGAAGGCCGGATCGGAGAAGAGCACGGGCGCGATGTCGCTGAAGTCGCCCTGACCGTCAAGCGCGGTGCCAATCTCGGGCGTGGGCGCGCCGGTGAGGGTGACGACGACAGTATCGCCCTCCATCACCTTGCTGACCTCATAGGTGCCGCTGACGGTGGTGAAGTTGCCGTAGTAGTCAACGCTGCCATTGCCATCGGCGTCGATGTCGAGCACGCCCGCGCCAATCTGCACCCCGTCGATGCTGCTGACGCCCGAGATCCGCAGTTGATCGCCAAAGTCGAAGTTGGTGATGCTGTCCCCATCGAATTCCGCGGCGGTGCCCGAGATCACGTCAAGGCCGCTGCCGCCCTGGATCAGGTCGCCCCCCGCGCCGCCGACGATCGAGTCATTGCCGGGGCCGCCATCGAGGATGTCGTCGCCCGCGCCGCCCAGAAGCGTGTCATGCCCGTCCCCGCCGGAGATCGTGTCATTGCCATCAAGGCCGCTCAGCGTTTCGCTGCCGTTCACGCCCGAGAGCAGATCGGCGTCTGCGGTCCCGGTGAAGGGATCGTATTCGGTTTGAGCCACCCCGGCGACCTCATCCAGCGAGAACGGATGGTTGCTCGCAAACGGGCCGGTGGTGATTTCCGTCGCGGTGCCGCCGGCAATGATCGCCGAGATCAGCTCCACGGTCGGCACCGTTCCGGTGGGCAGCAGCGTGCCGGCCAACGGCAGCAAGATCACTTGATCGCTGAATTGGTTTTCGAGCACCACGACCTGCGTGGATTGCCCTTCATAGCTCACCGCGAACATCTCGGTGCGCCAGTAGCCGAGGTCCAGAGCGCTTTCGCTGCCTCCGACGTCAAGCAACGTGCCATAGATGTCGCCCATCGAATTGACGAGCTCGCCATAGAACGAGGACGGGTCGCCCCCCTCCGGCGAAAAGGTGAACTCGAGATCTGCGCTGCCGTTCACAGTGACAGTCGCTGTGCTCAGACCGGTCAGGTTGTCCGACGAGTCAAGATAGAAGCTGAAACCGCTCAGCTCGTAAGAAATGGCCATAGTAATCTCCCCCCGCTTTGAGCTGCAAAATCAGCTCAGCGTGAGGTCAGGTAAGCATAAAGTTTATGTTCCGTAAAGAAAATGGGGCCGATTCGGGCGTATATCTCCCGAAGATAACGCTATCACCCAAAAGGTTTATGTCCCGAAAGTTGAAGGGGCGCCAGTGGTGGCACCCCTCGGTTGTCTGACCTGCTGAAGGCGCGGACCTCAGGCGAACAGGAAGTCGTCCTTGGTGACGGTGTCGACACCGATCAGAACGATCAACTGGCTGCCGTAATGCAGCGCCAGCGCATCCTCGCCCCCATAGGTCACCTGCTCGGGGTCAAGCGCGTCGACATAGCCTTGCAGGCCGCTGCCCGGTTCATTCTGGACCCCGGCAAGGCGGATCAGATCGACGCCATGGGCAAAGTCGAGAATGACGTCGACATCGCCCGCGTTGGGCGCATTGAACACAAAGACATCGGCGCCACTGCCACCGTTGAGCGTGTCATTGCCTTCGCCGCCATTGATCACATCGTCACCGGTGCCGCCGTCGATCAGGTCATGGCGCCCGCCGCCGGCGAGGAAGTCATCGCCCGCGCCGCCAAAGATACTGTCGTCGCCTTCGCCGCCGCCGATCGTGTCATTGCCGTCGTCGCCCATGATCGAGTCGCGCCCGCTGCCGCCGCCGAGCGCGTCATTGCCTGCGCCGCCCGAGAGCAGGTCGTTGCCGAAGCTCGCCCCCATCACGTCATTGCCGTCGTCACCAATCAGCACATCGTCGCCCGCGCCGCCGTTGACGGTGTCGTTGCCGCTGCCGCCAAGCATGGAATCATTGCCCATGCCACCGCCCATGAAGTCGTTTCCGGTGCCGCCATCCATCGAGTCATCGCCGAGCCCGCCGCCCATCAGGTCATTGCCGCCGTCGCCGCTGAGCGAGTCGTTGCCATCGGAGCCGGAGAGGTTGTCGTCTCCCTCGCCGCCGTAAAGCGTGTCATTGCCGAGGCTGCCCCGCAGCCCGTCATTGCCGGCGCCGCCGTTGAGCAGGTCGTCGCCATAGCCCCCCTGAAGCGTGTCATCGCCGCTGGTGCCGGTCAGGCTCTGGTCTCCGGTCGCGGTGGCATCGCCAATGGCGATGCCGGTGCCGCCACTGCCGGTATCGCCCCCGCCGCCGGTATCGGTCCCGGTCAGGGCGTCATAGCTGTAGGTGCCGTCGGAAAACTGAAAATACTCCACGTTGGTGAAGAGATCGGTGCCGTCGGCCGAAACGATCTTGAGCCCGTTCGACTGCACCGTGATGGTTGCGGCGGTATGGGTTCCGGCGATCACGGCGGTATCGGTGCCCCCGCCGCCGTTGACGGTGTCATTGCCGGCGCCCGCGTCGATCAGGTTGTCGGCGCTGTTGCCGGTGATCCGGTCATCGCCACTGCCCGAGAGCACATCCTCGACGATGGTGGTGGTGGCAATGCCCATGCTGTTGATGTTGCCATAGACGTCGGACAGGCTTCCGGGCGTCAGATCAAGCCGCTGATCGGCCGATGTCTCGCTGAAGTCGAGCGTGTCATGGCCGGCGCTGTCGTAGACGGTAAAGGCGATGTCATCGCCGCCATAAACGGCGTTGTTTGCCGTCACGCCGTCAAAGACATAGGAGAAGATCTCGCCCAGATAGCCGCCAACATTGGAATTGGCGCCCCAGACGGTGTTGCCGGTATAGGCGGTGGAGGGCCCGTAAAGGCTCTGGATCGAAAGATAATCCGCCATCATCGGCGTGATCACCGCAAGATCACTTCCGGCGATGGTCGTGTTATTCTCGAGCGTGAAATAGGACATGATCGAGTAGATCGTGCAGTCGTTCAGATAGGCATTGCTGACGCCGTAGGTTGCCGATCCGTCATAGGGGCCGGTATGGCCGAGCCCGAGCGCATGGCCAATTTCGTGCACATAGGTCTGGAACGAATAGCTGTCGATCGAGGTGCCGTAATTGGCCAGCCAAGCGGTGCCGATGTTCACCGTCGACTGGGTGATGATGCCATTCGAGGGGTAATAGGCCGCGGGGCCGGAGAAGGCGCCGGACTGGTTGTCGTCAAAAACGATATTGGCCGCGGCGCTTGTCGTGGTGGTGAATTGCAGCCCGGTTGCGAGTGTCCATGCATCGAGCGCCCAAAGCGCCAGTTGCTTGCCCGCGGCGGTCAGCGCACTGATGTTGACGGTGATCGTATCTCCGGCTTCGGCGTCAAAATGGATCGGCGCGGCGATCCCCCAATCAAAATTGGCGCTGTAGCTCGCGATCTGCGCGATGGAAAAGACATCATCGGCAATCTGCATCGTGTAGCTGCCGGTCTCGCTGCCATAGCCGCCGACCCCGATGTAATAGGTGCCACCCGTGGTCGCGGTGAAATTGATCAGCGAAAAGCGGTTGTCCCCGGTGGCGTCGTCATTGCTGGCGATCTCGGTGCCGGCGGAGTTGTAGACCGACAGGACGGTGTCGGTCAGCCCGGTGTTGGAGCCGCCCGTGCCCCAGACCATTGCGACATAGGTTTCGCCGGCTTCGAGCGTGACCTTGTACCAGTCGTCGTCGCTCGCAGAGGAGATGACACCACTGATCGTGTCGTCGACACTCATCGTGTAGGTCGTGACCGGGGAGGCTGCGGCGTCGCTGGTTTCCGCCAGCGCGGCGGCGCGCAGCAAGGGTTCCGTCGTCAACGGTTTGTCGAGCGTCTGCAAAAGGGTCATGGCGCACTTCCTTTGGTAACATGGCCGTGAACCTAAACCAGCGACAGAGGTCGGGAAAGTTCAATTCACGGAGAATTAGAGGAACAGGAAATCGTGGGCTGAGAGATCCCCCTTCGCGACTCCTTCAAGAAGGATCTCGTGGCCGTGCCAGATCACCAGCGTGCCCTCCGCGGCGGTTTCGAGCGTCAACGCCCCAAACCGCCCGCCGCTTGCCGCCGGGGTGACGCCCGCAAGCCGGATCAGATCGACCCCGTCCTCAAAATCGGCGATCACATCACGCTCGCCCGCCGTCAGCGTATTGAAGATGAAAAGATCGGCGCCCGCCCCGCCAGAGAGCCAGTCGTCCCCCTCGCCGCCATTGAGCAGATCCGCCCCCTCACCGCCCGCGAGCCGATCTGCGCGCCCGCCGCCCGCCAAAAAGTCGTCTCCCGCGTTGCCGTAAAGCGTGTCATCGCCCTCGCCGCCGCCGAGCCGGTCATCGCCGAGCCCGCCCAGCAAGGTATCGCGCCCGGTGCCGCCGCCCAGATCGTCATTGCCCGCCCCCCCGTCGACACTGTCATTGCCGAAGCTGCCCGCGAGCGAATCCTGGCCGTCATCCCCAAAGAGCAGGTCATCGTCAGGCCCGCCGCTGATCGCATCGTCGCCGGTGCCGCCGCGCAGCGAATCCTTGCCCGCGCCGCCCCCGATGGAATCGTTGCCCGCCTCGCCGAAGACCGTGTCATTGCCGGTGCCCGCGCCGATATTGTCATGGCCTGCGCCGCCGTTGACGAGATCATTGCCCTCGGCGGCCGCAATCGCATCATTGCCGTCGCCGCCAAAAATGCTGTCATCGCCCGCGCGCCCCACGAGCCAGTCATCGCCGCCATTGCCGGTCAGCACGTCATTGCCGTCCGCGCCGTCGATCAGGTCATCGCCCGCCCCGCCGGTCAGGCTGTCGGCGCCCGCGCCCCCGGTCAATTGCACCCCGGCGGGAAGCTGCGGTTCAGGAGGGGGGGGCTCTGGCGCCGGTTGCGGGTTCGGGGCGGGAGGGGGAACGGGTGCGGGGGTCGGAACCGGTTCCGGCTCACTCACCTGAAGCGGCTGCACCACCACCTCGTAATGGCTTGTCACAAAAGGGATCAGCGCCGCGACATCGTCCAGCGTCAACGGTTTGCCGGAGGCGCTTTTGAGCACCAGCAGCTCGTCGCCAAAGCCGAGCGTGGCGCCGGTGGCGGTGGCGGTAAACACCGCCTGACTGGCGGCGTGAAACAGCGGCCAGCCGGAAAGGTCGATCCGGTCCTCGCCCGGCGTGACATCAAGGATCGTGTCGCTCTTGCCATCTGCGCAAAGCACAAAGATATCGCGCCCGGCCCCGCCTTGCAGCGTGTCGCTTCCCGGCCCGTCGCTCAGAATGTCATTGCCGGCCCCGCCCGAGAGCAGGCCCGCGCCTGTGGTGAGCGAAAGCAGATCATCGCCCGGGGTGCCGGTGAGCGTGCCGGACCCTTTCGAGATCACCGCGCCGAGGGTCGCGGTGTCGAGGCCGATCTGCCCCAGCCCGGCCTCGCTGCCCGAGGTGGTGAAAATGCGGATCTGGGTGCCAAACTCTGCCGCGGCGAGCGCCGTGATCCCGTCCAGCACGAGCGCATCGGTATCGGCGAGGCTCTCGATCAGCACGAGCCGCCCCTCGGGGGTGAGCCGCAAGAGCGTCAGCCCGTCGTCGCTGCCTGCGGCGAGCACGAAGACATGATCGCCCACGCTGACCACCTCGAGCTTGCGCGCCCCTTCGAAGCGGGTGGTCAGATCGTCGATCATATGGTCGGTGACGGTGACGCCGCCATCGCTTGCGATCTGCATCACCGTGAGGCTGGAGGAGCCCGCGGCGGCGATGATGAGAAAACCGGTGCTGCCGATGCTGGCGCTGGCAAGCGCGGTGACGGTCTGGATCGGGACCGAGTCTTCCATGCCGAGGCTGATCCCCTCGCTGAGCGTGCCGTTTGCGCCAAGCGCAAAGCCGGTCACGCCATGTTCGGAGGCCGAGCCCGCAAAGATAAACGCGGCCCCGCCCGAATGCACAAGCGCGATGTCGCTCACATTCTCAAGATAGCGCGCGGCGCTGTCAGAAAGGCTCTGCACCAGCACAAGCTTGCTCTGGGCGGCGTCCCAACCGTAAAGGGTGAGCCCCGCGCCATCGGCAGGCGCGGCGAGCAGGAGCGTTTTGCCGCCCGCATCCATGCCCAGAAGGCTCACCGCCTTGGTTTGACTGGGGCTTGCCGCGAGAAAGCTGAGCCGCGCGCTGCTATCGCCCTGCGATGCAGCGGCGAAACTGTCGCCGAGGGCCGGCACCGAGAGCGCGCCGGAGAGGCCGTTGAGGGTGGTTGCGAGCCGGGCTTCGGTCAGATGCAGCCGGGTGCCGCTTTCATCAAGGGCGCCGCTGGCGGTCAGCCCAAAGATCTCGCTGGTGCCAAAACTGTAATTGGCCACCGTGATCTGCGGCGCAGCACTGGTGCCGCCAATCCAGATCTCCGCCTGTCCGGCGGGCAGGTCGAGCCCGCCCCCGAACAGGGTGCCCATGCCGATCAGCCCCGACGCCATCGCGCCCCACCCCTTACCTCACCCAAGTGAGAACAAACTAGGGGTAAAGGGTGGCGAGGGCCTTTCGAGATTGTGGCGAAAATGTGGCTTTCGCCCGCAGTTCGATTCAAATGCGCCGGGGATGAGGGCTCCGGGAGCGGCTCAGAGCGGCGGTGCGGCGTCGAGCAGCCGGTCAATCAACGCGGCGCGGGCGGCATCGTCGAGCGGCGCATCGAAGCGCCCGGCGCCCTGCGCCTCGCCCGTGCCGCCGGGTGGGTCAAGCCGGGCCACGAACTGTTGCGTGCTCGCTTGCAGCAAAACGAGGGTGAGCGCGGGCGCGGGGCTCTCTTGCAAGATCACGGCACGGTCAGGGTAGCGCGCGGCAACCCGTTCGACAAAGAGCGCGCAAATCGCCTCGGGCGTGGAAAGCTTGGGCTGATCGCTGCGGCAGGCCACGGCGAGCGGCGTGGCGGCGCCCCGCTCCGCCTCGGCGGGGGCGGCGAGCGGCGCGGCGATCACCGAAAGGCCAACGAAAAGGGTGGCAAGCGGTCTGGCCATGATCTTTCTCCGCGGTGCAGGGCGCCTCAGGCGCGGTGATAGGGCGTGCCGGCGAGAATCTGCCCGGCCCGGTAGAGCTGTTCGGCAAGCATCACCCGCACCAGCATATGCGGCCAGACCATGCGCCCGAAGCTGAGCGACCAGTCTGCCTTGGCGCGCAAGCCTGGCGCAATGCCATCGGCGCCGCCAATCACAAAGGCCAGATCGCGCGCGCTGTCGCGCCAGCCGCCAAGCCGCGCGGCAAATTCGGGCGAAGAGACCAGATCGCCGCGTTCGTCGAGCGTGATCACCACGGCACCGGCGGGCAGGGCGCGCTCAAGGAGGGCCGCCTCTGCCTCCATGCCAAGGTTGCGCTTGTCTTCCACCTCAACGACCAAAGCCGGGCCGAGCCCCTGGGCTCGCCCGGCCTTGCCGAAACGGTCGAGATAGTCGGAGATCAGATCATGCTCCGGTCCCTTGCGCAGCTTGCCCACTGCGCAGATCGTCACCTTCATGCGCTCAGGTCAGACGCGGGTGCCCGCGGGCAGCCACATCTTCTCGAGCTGGTAGAATTCGCGCACTTCGGGGCGGAACACATGCACGATCACGTCAGAGGCGTCGATCAGAACCCAGTCGCCCTGATCCTTGCCCTCGATCTTGCAGTTGCGGCCGAACTCTTCCTTCAGCCGTTCCACCAGTTTCTCGGCGATGGCGCCAACCTGCCGCGAGGAGCGGCCCGAGCAGATCACCATGTGATCGGCAATCGAGGACCGACCGCGCAGGTCGATCGTGACGATATCTTCGGCCTTGTCGTCGTCGAGAGAAGCCAGAACGCGCGTCAGAACCTGATCGCTCGTCGTTTCGGCAGTCGTCGCGGATGCGCTCATGACCGCCACCGATGCGCCCGAGGAGAGGGGCGCGACAGAGAGTTGAGACAGGACATTGTCCTCCAAGGGCTCACGCGCCGCAAAGACCCCGGCGCCGGGCTGGAGAAAGATTACCATTTGATGCGTCAAATCTCAACCGATCCACGCAGACCGCGGCGCCGCAGGTCAGGTCATGGTTGATGGCGGCAGGCGCGCAGGTGACATTTCCTTGCGTGACGGGGGCCGATGCCCTATATCGCGCCCCATGATCCGCATTTTCGACATGGATGATCGCGCTCGCCTGCGTGAGCGCTTCTACGGCGAAAGCCGCTCCGTCCTCGCCCGACTTTGATCGTGGCGAAGGGCGCTGATGCCCTGTCTGACCGGCTCACGCCGACCGATCTCTATTCTTCACAGCTATCCAAGTGAGAGAGCCATGTCCGCTCCGAAGACCCTCTATGACAAGATCTGGGATGCCCATGTCGTTTCCGAAGACGCCGATGGCACCTGCCTGCTCTACATCGACCGCCACCTCGTTCATGAGGTGACCTCGCCGCAAGCCTTCGAGGGCCTGCGCCTGACCGGCCGCAAGGTCCGCTGCCCGGAAAAGACCATCGCCGTGCCGGACCATAACGTGCCCACCACCGAGGGCCGCGAGACCCATATCGACAACGAGGAAAGCCGGATTCAGGTCGAGGCGCTCGACAAGAACGCCAAGGATTTCGGCATCAACTACTACCCGGTGACCGATATTCGCCAAGGCATCGTGCATATCGTTGGCCCCGAACAGGGCTGGACCCTGCCGGGGATGACGGTTGTGTGCGGCGACAGCCACACCGCGACGCATGGCGCCTTTGGCGCGCTCGCGCACGGGATCGGCACCTCGGAGGTGGAGCATGTGCTCGCCACCCAGACGCTGATCCAGAAAAAATCGAAGAACATGAAGGTGGAGATCACCGGCAAGCTCAAGCCCGGTGTGACCGCGAAAGACATCACCCTCGCGGTGATCGGCCTCACCGGCACCGCGGGCGGCACCGGCCATGTGATCGAATATTGCGGCGAGGCGATCCGCGCGCTTTCCATGGAAGGCCGGATGACGGTCTGCAACATGGCGATCGAGGGCGGCGCGCGCGCGGGCCTGATCGCACCGGATGAAACCACGTTTGACTATGTGCGTGGCCGTGCCCATGCGCCCAAAGGCGCGCAATGGGAAGCGGCGCTCAATTGGTGGAAGACCCTCTTCACCGACGAGGGCGCGCAGTTCGACAAGGTCGTGACGATTCGCGGTGAAGACATTGAGCCGGTTGTCACCTGGGGCACCTCGCCCGAGGATGTGCTGCCGATTTCGGCCGTGGTTCCCGCGCCGGAAGATTTCACCGGCGGCAAGGTGGAAGCCGCGAAACGCGCGCTCGACTACATGGGCCTGACGCCGGGCCAGAAGCTCACCGATATTGCCATCGACACCGTGTTCATCGGCTCGTGCACCAACGGGCGGATCGAAGATCTGCGCGCCGCGGCGGAAATCGTGAAGGGCAAGAAGATCAAGGACGGCATGCGCGCGATGGTCGTGCCGGGCTCGGGCCTTGTGCGCCATCAGGCCGAGGAAGAGGGGATCGCGCAGATCTTCATCGACGCGGGCTTTGAATGGCGTCTGGCCGGGTGCTCCATGTGCCTCGCCATGAACCCCGACCAGCTCGGCGAATACGAGCGCTGCGCCTCCACCTCGAACCGCAACTTCGAGGGCCGTCAGGGCTACAAGGGCCGCACCCATCTGGTGAGCCCGGCAATGGCCGCGGCGGCGGCGCTGACCGGGCATCTGACCGATGTTCGCGAGATGATGTAAGGAGCGAGACAGATGGAAAAGTTCACCAAGGTCACCGGCATCGCCGCGCCCATGCCGCTCGTCAACATCGACACCGACATGATCATCCCGAAAGGGTTTTTGAAAACGATCAAGCGCACGGGCCTTGGCGTCCATGCGTTTGACGAAATGCGCTATGACCGGCAGGGCAACGAGAACCCGGATTTCGTGCTCAACAAGCCGCAGTATCGCAAGGCCGAGATCCTCGTCGCGGGCGACAACTTCGGCTGTGGCTCCTCGCGCGAGCATGCGCCCTGGGCGCTCGCCGATTTCGGCATCAAGGTGATTGTCTCGACCTCGTTTGCCGACATCTTCTTCAACAACTCGTTCAAGAACGGGATGCTGCCGATCGTGCTGCCGCAGGCCGAGGTTGACCTTCTGATGGCCGATGCCGAGAAGGGTGCGAATGCGCGGATGACGGTTGACCTGGACGCGCAGGAGATCACCACCTCCGATGGTCATGTGATCAAGTTCGAGGTCGATCCGTTCAAGAAGCACTGCCTGCTGAACGGGCTCGACGACATCGGCCTGACGCTGGAAAAGGTTAGCGCCATTAACGACTTTGAAACAAAATCTGCGCAGAGCCGCCCCTGGGTCTGACGGATATAGCGGTCTTCGGGCGCGCAACCACAAGATGAAGGGCCGCCCACTGGGCGGCCTTATTTTTGCACCAAATTTGATGCAATCAGGCACCACTCAAACCCACAAATGGCCTTAAAGATAAGTAAACCCTATACGAATGATTGCCAGACCAGACGAAATTGGGCAGAATCATGGCAGAAAAAAGGCAGAACGCCGCAATCGGCGAGAACGCAAGGCACGGGGGCGGCAGTGTATCGACCCTGGCAGAGGCAAAGGGCAAAGCCGTGGTCGCACGTTATTTCGGTGCGCTGGCGAGGGCGATTCTGGTCGTTATCGTCATTGCATTCCCCTCCATGATTCTCCCGTCGGTCAACGCCGATACCGGGCAGGTGGTCACGTTGGTTGCCCTGTTCGCCGCCGCGCTGACCTTTTTTGAATATGCCTCGGTCTATCCCGGTCTGGTCGAGTTTCGCGATGCGCCGCCCTTCAACCGGATCCGCTATGGATCGCTGTTCGTGATGGTCGCGCTGCTTTCGGTGGTGGTGCTGGCGCGGTTCGAACCCTCGACCTTCGCCCAGTTCGTCGATGTGCTGGGCGCGGCGATGGCGCGGGTGATCGACATTCCCTACAGCCCGGTGCGGCTTCTGGTGCTGATGCTGCCCGCCGATGCCCCCGCCGCCGAGGTCACGCTGATCCGCACGGCGGGCGGGCTTGCCTTCATGACCGCGCTGGTGACGCTGGCCTGTTTTGTGGTGATGATCCGCGCGCTGGGCTGGCCGATGGGCGGGCAAAGCTTCAATGTCTGGGTCAATCTGCCAATGTTTGACCCGACCGCAGGCGGCGATGTGGTCGAGCGGTTGCGCCGGGATGCCTGGTTCAACATTGCGATGGGCGTGCTTTTGCCGTTCCTTGTTCCGGCGGTGATCAAGGCAGTGTCGGCCGGGTTTGCGCCGGTCTCGCTTGAGGCGCCGCAGACGCTGATCTGGACGGTGACGGCATGGGCCTTTCTTCCCACGAGCCTCTTCATGCGCGGCATTGCGATGGGCCGCGTGGCGGATATGATCGCGCAAAAACGCCGCGCCGCCGCCAAAGCAGAGGGTGGCGCGCTGCAGCCGGTCTGATCTTCGCGCTGGCAGCGCCCGCCTGCGCGGAGGATCTGCGGCTTGCCACTTATTCCCCCGCGCTCTCGCGCCCCGGGCCGGGGCTCGCCCTTGCCGCGATCGAGGGTGGCAAGGATCGTCAGGTCGAGGCGGTGCTGGGCGTGATTGCCATGGCGCATCCCGACATTCTCCTGCTCACAGATCTGGACTGGGATTTTCGCGCAGAAGCTCTGCGCGCCCTGCAGGCCCGGCTGCGCGCGCGCGGGCTCGATTACGGCTATTTCTTTGCGCCGCAGCCCAATACCGGCATCGACACCGGTTTTGATATCGACGGCAACGGGCGGCGCGGCGAGGCGCGCGATGCGCAGGGCTATGGCCGCTTTACCGGCCAGCATGGCCTGGCCTTGCTCTCGAAAGTTCCCATCGGCGCGACGCGCGATTTCTCCGCCTTTCTCTGGCGCGATCTGCCCGGCGCGCAGATTGCGGGGGCACGCTTGCCCGCGGGGGCCGAGCATGTGCAGCGGCTGTCGACGAGCGCGCATTGGGATGTGGAAATCACAACCGCCTCGGGGCCGCTGCATCTGTGGGCCTTTGCCGCCACCCCCCCGGTGTTTGACGGGCCCGAAGACCGCAATGGCCGCCGCAATGCCGATGAGATCGGCTTCTGGCGGCGCTACCTGGAGAGCGCTTTGCCCGCGCCACCCACCGCCCCCTTCGTGCTGATCGGCAAGGCGAATCTTGATCCCGAACGCGGCGAGGGCCAGCATGCGGCCATCGCAGAACTTCTCACCGATCCGCGCCTGCAAGACCCCGCGCCCACCGGCCCCGGCGCGCCCGCTGCCGCCCCGCTGGCCACGGCGAATTTTGCGGGCGGACCCGGCCCGCTCCGGCTCGATGTCATCCTCCCCGCCGCCGGGCTGCGGGTGACGGGGAGCGGTGTGATCTGGGCCGAGCCCGCCGCGCTGGGCTCTGATCACCGGCTTGTATTCGTTGATATCGCGCTCCCCTGAGGGCCGCGCTTGACCCGGCCTCCCCCCTCGGCTAGGCCGCTTGCAACCCTTTTTCCTCTGGAGAAGACCATGGCCAATCCTTCCATTCTCATCCTCGCCGGCGACGGCATCGGCCCCGAAGTCATGGCCGAAGTGAAGAAGATCATCACCTGGTATGGTGAGAAGCGCGATCTCGTCTTCGACGTGAGTGAAGACCTTGTGGGCGGCGCCGCCTATGACGTGCATGGCGTGCCGCTGGCGGATGAAACCATGGCGAAGGCGCAGCAAGTCGATGCCGTGATGCTTGGCGCCGTGGGCGGGCCGAAATACGACGTGCTCGATTTTTCGGTGAAGCCCGAACGCGGCCTTCTGCGCCTGCGCAAGGAGATGGACCTTTTCGCCAACCTGCGCCCCGCGCAATGCTTTGATGCGCTCGCCGATTTCTCCTCGCTGAAAAAGGACGTGGTGGCCGGGCTCGATATCATGATCGTGCGCGAGCTGACCTCGGGGGTCTATTTCGGCCAGCCGCGCGGCATCACCACGCTGGAAAATGGCTCGCGCGTGGGCATCAACACCCAGCACTACACCACCGAAGAAATCCGCCGCGTGGCGCGCTCGGCCTTTGAGCTGGCGAAGCGGCGGGGCAACAAGGTCTGCTCGATGGAGAAGGCCAATGTGATGGAATCGGGCATCCTGTGGCGCGAGGAAGTGCAATGGGTGCATGACAACGAATACCCCGAGGTCGAGCTGAGCCACATGTTCGCCGACAACGGCGCGATGCAGCTCGTGCGCTGGCCCAAGCAATTCGATGTGATCCTGACCGACAACCTGTTTGGCGACATCCTCTCCGATTGCGCCGCAATGCTGACCGGCTCGCTCGGCATGCTGCCCTCGGCCTCGCTCGGCGCGCCGATGGCGAATGGTCGCCCGAAGGCGATGTATGAGCCCGTGCACGGCTCGGCCCCCGACATCGCCGGGCAGGGCAAGGCCAACCCGATCGCCTGCATCCTGAGCTTTGCCATGGCGCTGCGCTACAGCTTCGATCAGGGCGACGAGGCGAGCCGGCTTGAAAAGGCCGTCGAGAAAGTGCTGGCCGATGGTGTGCGCACGGCCGACCTGATGGGCCCCGATGGCGGCACGCCGGTCTCGACCGCCGAGATGGGTGCGAAGATCATCGCCGCGCTCGACGCGAGCCTCTGATCTGGCAAAATTCTGAAAGGCGCGGGGGGCGAAAGCTTCCCGCGCCTTTGCTTTGCCGCTTGCCGCGCCGCCCGCGCGCCGCATATGCATGCGATGCAGGAGGCTGCGATGGTCGGAAAACAGAACGCGAAAGGCGCCCTTCTGGGGCTTGCCGCGATGGCGGTTTATGCCGCGCATGACGTTGTGGTGAAGGTGCTCGGCACCGGCTATTCGGCGGTGCAGATCCTGTTTTTTGCCGCGCTGCTGAGCTTTCCGGTGCTGACCGTGATCTTGTTGCGAGATCGCAGCGAGGTCAGCCTGCGCCCGGTGCGCCCGGGTTGGGTGATCTTGCGTGCGGTGGCGACCATGATCAACGGTGTCGCCGCCTTTTATGCGTTTTCGCATCTGCCGCTGGCGCAGGTCTATCCGCTCCTGTTTGCGATGCCGCTGATGGTGACGGTGATGTCGATCCCGATCTTGGGCGAAAAGGTGGGCTGGCACCGCTGGGCCGCGGTGATCACCGGGCTTGCGGGGGTGCTGATCGTGGTGCGGCCCGGGCAGGCGGAGCTGGAGCTTGGCCATCTGGCGGCGCTGATGGCGGCGATTTGCGGCGGGCTTGCCTCGGTGATCGTGCGCAAGATCGGCCATGAAGAGCGCTCGCTCGTGCTGCTCCTGTCACCGCTTCTGGGCAATGTGCTCGCGATGGGGCTGGCGCTGCCGCTCATTTGGGTGCCGCTTGAGTTGCCCGGTCTTGCGCTGATGGGGGTGGTGGCGCTGCTCGGGCTGAGCGGAGCTTTTCTCTCGATTCTCGCCTATCGGTCCGGCGAGGCGGTGATCGTGGCGCCGATGCAATATTCGCAGATCCTCTGGGCGGTGTTTTATGGCTGGGTGTTCTTTCATGAACGGGTCGATGCGGTGACGCTGCTGGGGGCCAGTGTCGTGATCGGCTCGGGGCTCTACATCGTCTGGCGCGAAAGCACGGGGGAGACCTCGCGCTTCAAACCGGTTCTGGCCAGCCGCGGGCGCAGCGAAACCGCGACCACGCCGCGCCCCTCGATCCTGCAGCGCGCGCTCAATATCGGCGCCCGGGGAGGGCGCTGACCGGGGCGCCGAAACGTCGCGGCAGGAAAGCGCACGAATCCCCCTTGCAAATGCCGGCGCGGTTCGGTAACTCGCCCCTCACGGTCGGAGCGTAGCGCAGCCTGGTAGCGCACCTGCTTCGGGAGCAGGGGGTCGGAGGTTCGAATCCTCTCGCTCCGACCATGATATCTCCCGATACTTCCAGCACATCTGCCGCCGCCCTTTGGGGTGGCACTTGCGTTTTTGGCCCGCTATAGCTTGCGCAACTCATTGCCGCAGGAAGTTAGTATGAAGGTCGAAGCCACGCGCCTGCCGGGCGTTCTGATCCTGACACCGAAGCGTTTCGGCGATCATCGCGGGTTTTTCTCTGAAAGCTGGAACCGCCGCACGCTGGAAGCGGCGGGAGTGAGCCTTCCCGAGTTTGTTCAGGACAACCATTCCCTCTCGCGCGCGGTGGGAACGGTGCGCGGGCTGCATTTTCAGAGCCCGCCGCATGCACAGGGCAAACTGGTCCGCTGTGGCCGTGGCCGGATCTTTGATGTGGCGGTGGATGCCCGGCGCGGCGCGCCCAGCTATGGCCAGTGGGTTGGCGAGGAGCTCAGCTTCGAGAATGGCCGTCAGCTCTGGATCCCGGCAGGCTTCTTGCATGGCTTCATGACGCTCGAGCCCGACAGCGAGATCATCTACAAATGCACAGATCACTACGCGCCCGAATGCGATGGCGGTGTGCGCTGGGATAGCTGCGGCATCGACTGGCCGCTTGCCGGAGTTACCCCGGTGCTTTCCGAGAAGGACGAGAAGGCCCCCGCCTTCGCGGATTTTGTCACGCCCTTCCGCGCCGAGGTGTGAGCATGAAGATACTGGTGACCGGCGGCGCTGGCTTCATTGGCTCGGCGGTGGTGCGCCTTGCGGTGGCGCGCGGGCATAATGTGGTCAATGTCGATGCGCTGACCTATGCCGCCTGCCTCGAAAATGTTGCCTCGGTCGCCGCCAGCCCGCTTTACGCCTTTGAGAAGGCCGATATCCGCGACCCGGCGGCGCTCGCGCGCGTGTTCGCCGCCCATCGGCCCGATGCGGTGATGCATCTCGCCGCCGAGAGCCATGTGGATCGCTCGATCGACGGGCCGGGCGTGTTCATCGAGACCAATGTGACCGGCACCTACAACATGCTGCAGGCGGCGCGCAGCTACTGGGAGGCGGAAGGCCGCCCGGCAAGCTTCCGCTTCCATCACATCTCGACCGATGAGGTGTTCGGCTCGCTCCCGCCCGACCCGCGCCAAAAATTTACCGAAGACACGCCCTATGACCCGCGCTCGCCCTATTCGGCCTCCAAGGCCGCGTCAGACCACCTTGTCCGCGCCTGGCACGAAACCTATGGCCTGCCGGTGGTGCTGACCAATTGCTCGAACAATTACGGGCCGTTCCACTTCCCCGAAAAACTCATTCCGGTGATCATCCTCAATGCGCTCGCCGGCAAGCCGCTGCCCATTTATGGCGATGGCTCGAATATCCGTGACTGGCTTTTTGTCGAGGATCACGCCGATGCGCTGCTTTTGGTGCTTGCGAGGGGTGCGCCGGGGCGCAGCTACAATATCGGCGGCGAGAACGAGCGCACCAATCTTGAGCTGGTCAAAACGCTCTGCACCATTCTGGACCGGCTGCGGCCGAAAGCATCGGGCTCCTATGCCGATCAGATCACCTTCGTGACCGATCGCCCCGGCCATGATGCGCGCTATGCCATCGACCCGGGCCGAATCCGCGCCGAACTGGGCTGGCGCCCGAGCGTGACGGTTGAGGAAGGGCTTGAGCGGACCGTGCAATGGTATCTGGAAAACGAGCCGTGGTGGCGCGCCTTGCAGACCCGCGCGGGCGTGGGGGAAAGGCTCGGCAAGGCATGATGCTGGTGTTTGGCAAGACCGGGCAGGTGGCGACAGAGCTTCAGGCGCTCGCGCCCGGGGCGCGCTATCTGGGCCGCGATGAGGCGGATCTGATGACCCCCGAGGCCTGCGCGGCCGCGATCCGCGCGGCGCGGCCCGAGGCGGTGATCAATGCCGCCGCATGGACTGCCGTGGACAAGGCCGAGGCGGAGGAAAACGCGGCGACGATGGTGAACGGCGCGGCGCCCGCGGCGATGGCTGCGGCCTGCGCGGCGCTGGACGTTCCCTTCGTGCATATCTCGACCGATTACGTGTTCGACGGTGCGGGCGAGACGCCCTTTCCGGTGACGCAGCCAACGGCGCCGCTGGGCGCCTATGGCCGCTCGAAGCTTGCGGGGGAGGAGGGCGTGCGCGCGGCAGGCGGGTGCCATGCGATCTTGCGCACCTCGTGGGTGGTTTCCGCGCATGGCACGAATTTCGTAAAAACCATGCTTCGGCTTTCGGACACACGCGCGAAGCTCACCGTGGTGGCTGATCAGGTCGGCGGGCCGACGCCCGCGCGGGCCATTGCCGAGGCCTGCCTTGAGATCGCGCGCCAGCTTTGCGCGGATTCTTCCAAAACCGGCACCTATCACTTTTCCGGGGCGCCCGATGTAAGCTGGGCCGATTTCGCCCGCGAGATTTTTGCGCAGGCGGGGCGGGCGACCGTGGTGGAGAATATTCCCGCCTCGGCCTATCCTACGCCCGCGCGCCGCCCGGCCAATTCCCGGCTCGATTGCTCCCGCACCCAAGAAGTGTTCGGCCTTGCCCGCCCGGATTGGAAAGCGGGGCTTTCGGAAATTCTGAAATGTCTGGAGAGCGCGAAATGACCCGGCGCAAAGGCATCATCCTCGCCGGAGGCTCCGGCACGCGGCTTTACCCGATCACCATGGCTGTCTCCAAGCAGCTCATGCCGATCTATGACAAGCCGATGATCTATTATCCGCTCACGGTGCTGATGCTTACCGGCATTCGCGAGATCGCGATCATCACCACGCCGCAGGATCAAGACCAGTTCAAGCGGCTGATCGGCGATGGCAGCCAATGGGGCTTGCGGATCGAATGGATCACCCAGCCCTCGCCCGATGGTTTGGCGCAGGCCTATCTGCTGGCCGAAGACTTTCTTGCCGGTGCGCCCTCGGCAATGGTTCTGGGCGACAATATCTTTTTTGGGCATGGCCTGTCGGAACTGCTCGCGACAGCCGACCAAAAAGAGATTGGCGGCACCGTTTTCGGCTATCACGTCGCCGACCCGGAGCGCTATGGCGTGGTGAAATTCGACGCCGAAGGGCGTGTTGAGGAAATCATCGAAAAGCCCGAGGTGCCGCCCTCGAACTATGCGGTGACGGGGCTCTATTTCCTCGACGGAGATGCGCCGCGCCGCGCGCGCATGGTCCGGCCCTCGGCGCGGGGCGAGCTTGAAATCGTCTCCCTGCTCGAAAGCTATCTGAAAGATGGCACGCTCTCGGTGGAGCGCATGGGCCGCGGCTATGCCTGGCTTGATACCGGCACGCATGGCAGCCTGCTCGATGCGGGCAATTTTGTGCGCACGCTCTCGAAGCGGCAGGGGATGCAGAGCGGCTGTCCGGAAGAGATCGCCTATGAGGCGGGCTGGATCACCGCCGAGGAGCTGGCCGCCCATGCCGAGCCGCTCAAGAAGAACGATTACGGCAAGTATCTGCTCGGGCTTTTGCGCGACCGGGGCTGAGGCTCAGAGCCAGCGCCCCATAGCCATCACCCGTGCATTGGCGGCGCTCGCCGCGCTTGTGCTCGCCATCAAGGCCACAGAGACGGTGGTGGGGGTGGCCGCGCCAAAGCTCAGCCAGCGCGCAAGCCCCTCGCCGCTGCCGCTGAGCACTGGTGCTGCCACGAATGGTGCGGGAAAGGTCCAGCTTTGCGCGGCGGAAGTGAAGAGCGCGCCGCTTGCGGTCGAGACCGCGGCAAAGCTCAGCGTTCGCGTGCAGATCATCGTGCCGTCGGCAAAGCGCACCATCTCGCCATTCGCGCCGCTGCTGCGCTCGATGACGGCGCCGGTGGGCATGCCTGCAGCGGCACTGACCGTGCCCAGAATATTGCCCGGCCCATAGCCGAAATCTGCGCGCATCAGCCGCCCCGGCGTGATGTCATGTGCGGTCTGTTGCACCGCCTCTCCGGTCGCATGGCCCGTGGTCGGCTCGAAGCGCAGCGCGGTATGGAAACTCGCGCCATCGGCGCTCACCTTGATCGCAAAAGCATCCTCCCCCACGAGGCCCATCTCGGCGCGCCCGGCCCAGCTGGACTGGAACAGAAGGCTCGCCGTCTCGCCAGCCGCCGCCTTGTTGATCTTGAGTTGATGGCCTGCCCCCGCATGGCTCAAGAGCGTGGCGGGCCCACGCACAGAGAGCCGGTTGATCGCATCGGCGGTGGTCTGGATGCCGAGGCTCTCGAGCCCTTGCAGATCAACGCCGGGGCGGACCCAGTCACTGCCGTCAAACACCCGCAGCGCGCCTGCGGGCGTGGCCGCGCGCCAGCCGGGCCTGGGCAGGATAAAGCGCCAGACCCCGTCGATATAGGCGGCCAGCATGCCCGCCGCCGCCGCCCAGGCGCCGGTGGGCGCGGTGCCGAGCGCGTGCACCTCGCCCTCAAGCGGGCTCGCGGGCGGGGTGATGGCGTCAAACGCGGCCACAACGAGCTGCACCACAATGTCGAGAAGCTGCACCGCCTCGTTATGGGGGACGTGCTTTTGCGCCTGCGAGGGCAAAATGAACGGCAAGGCGAGGATGGGGGAAGTATCGGCCATGATCGGTCCTGAACGCTGATGATTTGGACCAGAGCCTAGGAACCGGGTTTTGAGAGCCCCTTACCCCAGCGCGCGGTGCCAAAGGTTGCAACCCCGCCACGCAGGTTTTACGACTTCGGCACGCCAGCACAGGAGGCCGCAGTGACGAAAGCCGGAGCGCACAGCGCGGACACGCCGCATGTGGTGATCCTGATGGCCACGTATCAGGGGGCAGAGTGCCTGCGCGCCCAGCTCGACAGTCTTGCCGCACAGACCCATGCGAACTGGTCTTTGCTGGTGGGGGATGACGGGTCGCGCGATGCCACCCGCGCGATCCTTGCCGCCTTTGCCGCAGAGGGGCATGCGGTGCGGCTGATCGACGGGCCAGGGCAGGGCGCGGCGGCAAACTTCATGGCGCTCTTGCGCGAGGCGGCCCGGAGCGCCCCGCCCGGCGCATGGATTGCGTTTTGCGATCAAGATGATGTCTGGCTGCCAGAGCGGCTCGCCCGCGGCGTTGCGGCGCTCTGTGGCAACGCAGGGCCGGGGCTTTATTGCAGCCGCACGCTGATTGTCGATCACGACCTTCAGAACCCGCGCCTTTCGGTGCCGCGCCCGCGCCCCTTGGGGTTTCGCAATGCGCTGGTGCAAAATGTGGCGGCGGGGAACACCATCCTTCTGGAGGCCGAGGGCGCCGCTCTGGCCATGGCGGCGAGCCTGGAGGCGGCGCAGGTGGTGGTGCATGACTGGTGGACCTACCAGATCCTTTCGGGCTGCGGAGCCCGGCTTGTGCATGATGATGCGCCGACGCTGCTCTACCGGCAGCACGCCGCCAACGAGATTGGGGCAAACGATTCGCGCCGGGCGCAGCTGCGCCGCCTCGGCATGCTTTTGCGCGGCACGATGCGCGACTGGACGACGATCAACATCGCCGCGCTCAGCGGCTCACGGCACCGGTTCACGGCAGAGAATCGCGCGCTTTTTGAGGCTTTTGCGGCCCTGCGCGGGCGGCGTTTGCCGGGCCGGCTCATCGCTTTTGCGCGGCTCGGGCTCTACCGGCAGACCCGGATCAGCACGCTGGCGCTCTGGGTCTCGGTGCTCATCGGGTTGATGTGATCACTCGCTGAAACAGCGCGCCCGGCCATCGTGGCGGATCGTTTCGGCGCCATCTGCAATGGCATTGGCGCGGCGCGACACGAAGCGCGAGGGTTTTGCCGCAGAGCGCCCCTTCGGGTCGGGCAGCACCGCCGCGAGCAAGGAGGCCTGACGCGCCGAGAGCTTGTCCGGCGTGGTGCGGAAGTAGTGGAAGGCGGCGGCATTGACGCCAAACACACCCTCGCCGAATTCTGCGACGTTGAGATAGATCTCGAGAATGCGCCGCTTCGACCAGATCGCCTCCACGGGGGGGGTGAGCATGGCTTCGAGCGCCTTGCGCGGCCAGCTGCGCCCCTGCCACAGGAACACGTTTTTCACCACCTGCTGCGAGATCGTCGAAGCGCCGCGATTGGCGCCCTTGTCGATCGCCTGACGGATCGCCGCCATGTCAAAGCCCCAGTGGTTGCAGAAATTGGCATCCTCTGCCGCCACGGCCGCGCGCAGCATGACGGGGGCAATATCCTCGGCATCGGTCCATTCCTGATCAACGCCGCCGAGCCTGTGCGCCTCGCTCCACATCGTATAGGTGGTGGGCGGGTTGATGAAATCATAAACGACGATCAGCGCCAGAAGCGCCGCCGCAAGGCCAAGGGCAAACCGTGCCGCCCACCCCGCGAGCCGCCTGAGCGTGGGCCTGAGCCCGATACGCTGCCGCGTGCTCTGGCCTTTTGCCTTTGATGTGTTCCTGCTTCGCCCCATGCCGCCATAAGCCATGCCGGGCCCGATCTGGTCAAGCGCCGAGCCATCACGAAAAGGGCGGCCCCTTGCGGCGCCGCCCTCTTGGTCATCCGTTCGGGTGCGGGCTTATTCCGCAGGCACAGCCTTGGCCTCGTCAGAGAGCGGGAAGGGCAGATGCATCAGCATCTCCTTCGGGCAGACCTGCAGGAAGTTCTTCCGCTCCGCTTCCCAATTGGCAAGAATCGCATTGGCCTTGGCCGAGCCCGTCTCTTTCGCATGACGCTCGATCATGCCCTTGAGCTGGGCTTCCCAATGGGCGTGGCCAAGCGCACAGGTGACGAGGCTTTCAAGGTTCATGTAATCCTCGGCCAGCCCCTCCGGGTCATAAAGATAGGCCATGCCCCCGGTCATGCCCGCGCCGAAGTTTGCGCCGATCCGGCCAAGGATCACCGCCACACCGCCGGTCATGTATTCACAGCCGTTCGAGCCACAGCCTTCGACCACCACCTTGGCGCCGGAGTTGCGCACCGCGAAGCGCTCGCCCGCGCGGCCCGCCGCGAACAGATAGCCATCGGTTGCCCCGTAAAGCACGGTGTTGCCGATGATCGTGTTCTCTGCCGCGGTGAGCGGGCTTGCCATCGGCGGGCGCACCACGATCGTGCCGCCCGAGAGCCCCTTGCCAACATAGTCGTTCGCATCGCCCGACACTTCGAGCTTCAGCCCCGGCGCCGCAAAGGCCCCGAGCGACTGGCCGCAGGAGCCGGTGAGCCGCACCGTCAGGTGATCGGGCTGCAGCGCGTTGCGCATCCCGAAGTTCTTGACGATATGCGAGGAAGCACGCGTGCCGATAGTGCGCAGCGTGTTGCGCACCGCGTAGCTGAGCTGCATCTTCTCGCCATCTTCAAAGAAGCGGTGGCCGTCCTTGATGATCTCGGCATCGAGCGTGTCGGGCACGTAGTTGCGCGGTTTCGAGCGGTCATAGACGATCTTGTCCCAGCCATCGACGGTGATCAGAAGCGGGTTCAGGTCAAGGTCGTCAAGGTGCGCCGAACCCCGGCTGACCTGCGTGAGCAGGTCGGCCCGGCCGATGATCTCATCCATCGACCGCGCGCCGATGGAGGCGAGCAACTCGCGCACTTCCTGCGCGTAGAAGGTGATCAGGTTCACCACCTTCTCCGCCGAGCCGGTGAATTTGGCACGCAGTTTCGGGTCTTGCGTGCACACGCCCACCGGGCAGGTGTTGGACTGGCATTGGCGCACCATGATGCAGCCCATGGCAATCAGCGCCGCGGTGCCGATGCCATATTCCTCGGCGCCCATCATCGCCGCCATCACGATGTCACGCCCGGTGCGCAGGCCGCCATCGGTGCGCAGCGTCACCCGCTCGCGCAGGTTGTTCATCGCCAGCACCTGATGCGCTTCGGTCAGGCCCATCTCCCACGGCAGCCCGGCATATTTCACCGAGGTCGCCGGAGAGGCGCCGGTGCCGCCGTTATGGCCCGAGATCAGGATGATGTCGGCCTTGGCCTTCGCCACGCCCGCCGCAATCGTGCCCACACCCGAAGAGGCCACGAGCTTCACCGTCACCTTGGCACGCGGGTTGATCTGCTTGAGGTCGTAGATCAGCTGCGCGAGGTCTTCGATCGAGTAAATATCGTGGTGCGGCGGCGGGCTGATCAGCGTCACGCCCTTGGTCGAGTGGCGCAGCCGCGCGATCAGCTCGGTCACTTTCATGCCCGGAAGCTGGCCGCCCTCGCCGGGCTTGGCGCCCTGCGCGACCTTGATTTCCAGCTCTTCACAGGCGTTGAGATATTCCGCGGTCACGCCAAAGCGCCCCGAGGCCACCTGCTTGATCTTGGCGGAGGGGTTGTCGCCGTTCGGCTCGGGCACGAAATGCGCCGGGTCCTCGCCGCCTTCGCCACTGTCCGATTTCGCGCCGATCCGGTTCATCGCCACGTTCAGAAGCTTGTGCGCCTCGGGAGAGAGCGCGCCAAGGCTCATGCCGGGCGTGACAAAGCGCTTGCGGATCGCGGTGATGCTCTCCACCTCTTCGATCGGCACCGGTTTGCCGAGCGGTTTGATGTCGAGCAGATCGCGGATGTGGATCGGCGGGTTCGCCCGCATCATCGCCGAATACTGCTTCCACAGATCATAGCTCGAGCGGTCGCAGGCCGATTGCAGCATATGCATGGTCTGCGCTTCCCAGGCGTGTTTCTCGCCGGTCTTGCGCGATTTGTAGAAGCCGCCGATCGGCAGCACGTCTTGCCCGCCAAGCCAGCCCTTCACATGCACTTCCTCAAGCTTGCGCTGGATGCCGTGCAACCCCATGCCGGAGATGCGGCTTTGCATGCCGGGGAAATATTCCGCGACCATGGCGCGCGAAAGGCCCACGGCTTCAAAGTTCAGACCGCCGCGATAGGAGGAGATGATCGAAATCCCCATCTTCGACATGATCTTGAGAAGGCCGGCGTCGATCGCATCGCGGTAGCGGCGCAGGTTGTCTTCAAGCGAGCCCGAAAGGAGGCCGCGCTCGATCCGGTCGGCAATGCTGTCTTGCGCGAGATAGGCGTTCACCGTGGTCGCGCCAGAGCCGATCAGCACCGCGAAATAGTGGCTGTCGATGCATTCGGCAGAGCGCACGTTGACCGAGGTGAAGGTGCGCAGGCCCTTGCGGGTCAGCCAGGAATGCACCGCCGAGGTGGCAAGGATCATCGGCATCGCCACCTTGCCCGGCCCCTGATGCTCGTCGGTGAGCACGAGGTGCGAGGCGCCCGAGCGCACGGCATCTTCGGCCTCGGCGCGGATCCGCTCCAGCCCTTCGCGCAAAGCCTCCTGATCTGCGCCCTGCGGGAAGGTGCAGTCGATCGTCGTCACCGTGGTGGCGAAGGCCTTCATCATCTCGCCGAATTCGGCATTGGCCACAAACGGGCTCTCAAGGCTCCAGATCTCGGTCTGGGTCGCGTTTTCCTCAAGCACGTTCTTGAGGTTGCCAAAGCGCGTCTTGAGGCTCATCACCCGGCTTTCGCGCAAGGAGTCGATGGGCGGGTTGGTGACCTGGCTGAAGTTCTGCCGGAAGAAGTGGCTCAGCGGGCGGTATTGCTTGGAGAGCACTGCGGGCGGCGTGTCATCGCCCATCGAGGCCACGGCTTCCTTGCCGTCCTCGGCCATCGGCGCGAGAATGTTTTCAAGCTCTTCGACCGAATAGCCCGCCGCAATCTGGCGTTTGCGCAGTTCTGCGCCGCTGTGCATCGCCACTTCCGGCACATCGCGCAGGAGCGCGTTCAGGTCCACCACCTTGCCGACCCAATCGCCAAAGGGTTGGCTGTTGGCGAGCCGGTCCTTGATCTCGCGGTCGCGGTAGAGCTTGCCCTCGCGCATGTCGACGGCGATCATCTGCCCCGGCCCGAGCGCGCCTTTTTCGCGCACGCTCATCTCGTCAACCGGAACCATCCCGGCTTCCGAGCCCGCGATCAGCATGTCATCGCCCGTCACCACATAGCGCATCGGGCGCAGGCCGTTGCGGTCGAGCCCGCCGCAGACCCAGCGGCCATCGGTCATGGCGAGCGCGGCGGGGCCATCCCAGGGCTCCATCACCGCGTTGCAATAGGCATACATGTCTTGCCAGGCTTGCGGCATGTCGGTCGTGGTTTTCGACCAGGCCTCGGGCACGAGCATGGTTTTCGTCATCGGCGCCGAACGGCCCGAGCGCACCATCAGTTCGAACACCGCATCCAGCGCGCCCGAGTCCGACGCGCCAGCCGGGATGATCGGCTTGATATCCTCGGCGGCATCCCCGAAGGCAGAGGAAGCCATGCGGATCTCGTGGCTCTTCATCCAGTTGATGTTGCCCTTGATCGTGTTGATCTCGCCGTTATGCGCGAGCATGCGGAACGGCTGGGCGAGCCACCATTGCGGGAAGGTGTTGGTCGAATAGCGCTGGTGGTAGATCGCAAAGGCGCTTTCGAAGCGCTCGTCCTTCAGGTCGGGGTAGAACTCGGCGACCTGCTCGGCGAGCATCATGCCCTTGTAGATGATCGAGCGGCAGGAGAGCGAGCAGATGTAGAGCCCGGCCACCTGCGCGGCGACGGCGGCCTTCTCGATCCGGCGGCGGATGATGTAAAGCTCGCGCTCGAACTGCTCGGCGTCGATGTCCTTCTCGCAGCGGATCAGGATCTGTTCGATCTCGGGGCGGGTGGCATTGGCCTTCTCGCCCAGCACCGAGGTGTTCACCGGCACGTGGCGCCAGCCGTAGATGTAATGGCCCATCCGCAGCACTTCGGATTCAACGATCGTGCGGCAGCGCTCCTGCGCGCCAAAATCGGTGCGCGGCAGGAAGATCTGGCCCACCGCCACGAGTTTTTCGCGGTCGGGCTCGTGGCCCGTGCGGCGGATCTGGTCGTAAAAGTAGGGCGCCGGGATCTGCACATGGATGCCTGCGCCGTCGCCCGTCTTGCCATCGGCATCAACCGCGCCGCGGTGCCAGATCGCCTTCAGCGCATCAATGCCCGAGGCCACGACCTTGCGGCTCGGCTTGCCGTCGAGCGAGACCACAAGGCCCACCCCGCAAGAGGCATGCTCGTCCTCGGTCTTGTAAAGCGAATGTGCGTCCATCCACTTGCGCTTGGCTTCCTCGGCGGCAACCCAGGCTTCATCGTAATTCATCATTTCACGGCCTCCTTCGAGGGATGGTCAACGAGGGGCGACAGATCGGTCAGCATCATGTCGCAATCATATTCGGGGCGCGTGGCGGCAAAGCCCTCTTCGCCCGGGAAGGCAAAGCTCACCGGCGTATCGAGGCTGGTGGCGCTGTCGCCATAGGCATTCTCGTAGTTTTCGGTCGCGCCGAAGAAGAGCCGCATCTTGCGGCTGATCAGCTGTGTGCCCTTGCGGGTGGCGGTCTGGTTGCCCGCCGCATCTTCGATGCGCATGTCGAAGGCGCAATATTCAAGCGGCACGCCGTCGATCGCGGTGGTCTGGCCGGTCAGCTCGTCATGGCCAACAAAGTGCTGCGCCGCGCCGGTATTGGATTGCGTGACAAAGTCGTAATCATCACGGCCCTCGGCCAGCAGAGTTGAAAACGAGGCATGGTCCGCCGAGCCCGCAGTGTCGAGCGTTTCGATCTCGCCTGAGTAAAGGCTCACGCTTTCCACCCAACGCGTTTCCGCATCGACATGGCTGAGGAAATATTCGCCCTCACCATCGGCAAAGGAGATCCACTGATCGCCCGGCGGGTCGCCTGCGCAGGTGTAATAATTCGCCACCTGGCAGGAATGCATCTGCACCGTCATGCCGAGCGTGCAGCCCGCGGGCGGCACGAACACCGCCCCCGCATGGGCGGGCGCGGCGGCGCAAAGCCCCCCGGCCGTCAGCACAAGGATTGCATGTCGGAGCATGACGTGCCCTTTCGAAGACCCGGACCGGGGCGCGGTTTGCGCCCGGGTGCTCATTCTGCCGCGATGCGGCCGGAGCCATCAAGGAACCGGATGATCTCCGTTCCCGCCTCACGGCCATCGCGGATCGCCCAGACAACGAGCGAGGCGCCGCGCACGATGTCCCCCACCGCGTAAACGCCGGGCAGGCTCGTGGCATGGGTGCCGAAATTCGCCTTGACGGTGCCCCAGCGGGTGGTTTCCAGCGCTTCGGTGGCCCAGAGCGTCGGCAGGTCTTCGGGCTCGAAGCCGAGCGCGGTGATCACAAGATCGGCGGCTTCTTCATAAAGCCCGCCTTCGATCGGCTCGGGGCTTTGGCGGCCCGAAGCATCGGGCGCGCCAAGGCGCATGCGCTGCACCGTCACCGAGGCGACTGGGTTGCCCGCGAAGGCCTTCGGCGCCGAGAGCCAGACGAACTCTGCGCCCTCTTCCTCGGCATTGGTCACCTCGCGCTGGCTGCCGGGCATGTTGGCCCGGTCGCGCCGGTAGAGGCATTTGACCGAAGTGGCGCCCTGACGAATGGCCGTGCGCACGCAGTCCATCGCCGTGTCGCCGCCGCCGATGACCAGCACCCGCTTGCCCTCGGCATTGAGCGTGCCGTCGTCGAACGCCTCCACCTCGTCGCCAAAGCTCTTGCGGTTTGACGCGGTGAGATAGTCGATGGCGCGGACGATCCCCGTGGCATCGGAGCCGGGGTCGGTGAGCGCGCGGGTTTTGTAAACACCGGTGGCGATCAGCACGGCATCATGCTTGCCGCGGATCGCGTCAAAGGAGATGTCGGTGCCGACATTGCAGTTGAGCACAAACTCGACGCCGCCCTCTTCAAGTTGCTTCACGCGGTTCATCACCACGTCTTTTTCAAGCTTGAAGCCGGGGATGCCATAGGTGAGCAGCCCGCCCGCCCGGTCATTGCGGTCGTAAACGGTCACTTGCACGCCCGCGCGGCGCAGCACGTCGGCTGCCGCGAGCCCGCCGGGGCCGCCGCCGATGATGCCGACAGACTCGGGCCGGTCCATCGCCGGTTTGATCGGCTTTACCCAGCCGCGATCCCAGGCGGTGTCGGTGATGTATTTCTCGATCGCGCCGATCGTCACCGTGCCATGGCCGGATTGTTCGATCACGCAATTGCCTTCGCACAGACGATCTTGCGGGCAGATCCGGCCGCAGATCTCGGGGAAGGTGTTGGTGGCCTGGCTCACCTCATAGGCCTCGGCCAGCCGCCCCTCGGCGGTCAGGCGCAGCCAGTCCGGGATGTTGTTGTTGAGCGGGCAGTGGGAGTGGCAATAGGGCACGCCGCACTGGCTGCAACGGCTCGCCTGCTCGGTCGCCTTCACTTCGGCGTACTCGCGGTAGATCTCGTCGAAATCGTGCGAGCGCACGGCGGCATCGCGTTTTTCGGGCGTCTCCTTCGCCGTGGTGACGAATTTGAGCATGCGTTGCTGTGCCATGGTTGCACCTCCCTTGGTGTAAAGCCGGGTGCGCCCTCATACACCGGGGCCAAATAAATTGAAAGTCAGTATGTATGACCTAATATGCGGAAAATCGCGCGCGATGCCACGGCTGGGGCCGCAAATTCACAAATTATAGGTCAGCAATCAATACCTATATCGAAAAACAGACGTTTCCACAGGGGATTTTTTAGTGATTCGATCTCAGGAAACCACGCCTGCAGCCACGAGCGCGAGGAGGGCGCCGCCAAAAACGATCCGGTACCAGGCAAAGATCGTAAAGCGGTGCGTGCGGATGTAGCCCAAAAGCCATTTCACCGCGACGAAGGCGGTGAGGGTGGAGACGACAAAGGCAATGCCCAGTGAGACCCAGTCTTCTGCCGGAGCCTCTCCGCCAAATTGCTTGAGCAGTTCATAAGCGGTTGCCGCATACATCGTCGGGATGCCGACAAGAAAGGCGAACTCGGTCGCGGCGGCGCGGTTGGAGGTGCCGAGCAGCATGGCGATGAAGATTGTCGAGGCCGAGCGCGAGGTGCCGGGAAAAATCCCGGCGATGATCTGCGCAAGGCCCACCGCAATCGCCACCGTCATGGTGATGCGCGCGCAATCCGGTTTGCGCTCGGCAAGCCGCTCGGCAACGATCATCCAGACACCGCCGATCACAAGCGCCAGCGCCACCGGCATCACCGTTTCGGGAAGCTCGAAGCCAAGCTTCTTGACCACAAGGCCAAGCACTGCGGTGACAAGAAAGGCCACCGTGAGCTTGAGCATGTAATCGCGGTTTTCCGCCATGCCGAGCCCGGCAAACAGCCCGACGATCCGGCGCCAGTAGATCAGCGTGACGGCAAGGATCGCCCCCGCCTGAATCGCGATATTATAGGTGTCGGAGCGCGCACCGAGCCAGGTTTCCGCCAGCAGCAAGTGACCGGTGGAGGAGATCGGCAAAAACTCCGTGATCCCCTCGATCACCCCAAGGACGACATCGGCCCAATACGACATGGATCACCCGTGTTTGCGCAAATTCTTTGCCGAGGCCTGAATCGCCTCGTATTGCCCGTGCGGACGGAAGCGCCAGAGGTAATCGGGCAGCACCGCGCCCATCGGCGTCGGCGTGATGCCAAGGTCGGCGAATGTCTTCGCGCCCTTCGACACCACATTGTTGCGGCCGAGGTTCTTGAGCTGGTCCACCGTCAGGATGCGGTTGGTGATCAGCCCGCCGGTGAGCCATTGCACCGTGTCGCCAGCCACGGCGGTGAGCTTGGAGACGAAGCCGGGCAGGCTGATGACGGGGGGCTTGCGCTCCACCACTTTCAGCATCCGCTTCATCAGCTTTTCGAAAGTTTCGACATCGGGGCCACCAAGCTCATAGGTGCCTTCGGCCTCCCCCAGCACGGCTTTCACCGCAGCCTGCGCCACGTCATCAACATAGACGGGCTGGAATTTTGTCTCCCCCGCCGTGATCGGCAGCACCGGGAGCATCTTTGCCATCGTCGCGAAGCGGTTGAAAAAATCGTCCTCGGGGCCAAAGATCACGGAGGGCCGCAAGATCACCGCCTTCGGGAAAGCCTTGAGCACCGCCTGCTCGCCCCAGCCCTTGGAGCGGGAATATTTGCTCTCGGCTTCATTGTCCGCGCCGATCGCAGAGATCTGCACGAGCCGCTCCACGCCCATCTCGGCCGCAATCTTGGCGATGCGCTCCGCACCCTCGGCCTGCACCGCCGCGAAGGTGTTCTTGCCCTCGGTCACGAGAATGCCGACGCAATTGACCACCGCATCCGCGCCCTGCATTGCCGTGCGCACCGAGGCGGCGTCGCGAATGTTGCAAAAGATCGGTTCGACCTGGCCCACCGCGCCATAGGGTCGCACGAAAAGCGCCTCGTTCGGGCGCCGCACCGCCACGCGCACGCGCCAGCCTTCTTTCGCCATGCGCCGGGCGATGTAGCGCCCCACGAACCCCGAACCGCCATAGATCGTGACCAGCTTCGACATCGCCCTCGGTCCCATATTGCATACCATCGTATCCAGATTTAGCCGCAAGGCCTCGGCCAAACAAGGGAGAAGGCGGGGCAAGAGGCGAAGGGGACCTGCCGGCGCAATATTTCTCGCGCCCCCTGTTGACAGCCCTCGCGCCGGGAGATACATCGCCCCCCACGACATCGGCCCAGATGGCGGAATTGGTAGACGCGCACGGTTCAGGTCCGTGTGCCGCAAGGCGTGGAGGTTCGAGTCCTCTTCTGGGCACCATTTCTTCCGGCTTGCCGGTTGAAAGACCCCCGCTTCGGCGGGGGTTTTCGTTTTTCACCCGGCAGATCGCATCGGCGCTGCGCCGCTCTTGCGGCTTTGCGACATTGGCAAAACCGGGTCGAAGCGCCTATATCTGCGCGAAAGCTTGTGAAAGGATATCGGGTGAGCATTCATCTGCACCAGAACGACCTGCCCGAGGGGCTCGACCTTGGCCCGGTGGTGGCGATCGACACCGAAACCATGGGGCTCGACCCGCGCCGGGACCGGCTTTGCCTCGTGCAGCTCTCCTCGGGCGATGGCTCGGCACATCTGGTGCAGATCGCCAAGGGGCAAACGTCGGCGCCGCGGCTTTGCGCGATGCTCGCCGATCCGGGAGTCGAGAAGCTCTTTCATTTTGCGCGATTCGATATTGCCGCGCTGTACAACGCCTTTGGCGTGGTCACGGCGCCCGTCTTCTGCACCAAGATCGCCTCGAAGTTGGTGCGCACCTTCACCGACCGGCACGGGCTGAAATATCTGCTCTCCGATCTCGTGGGCGTCGATGTTTCCAAGCAGCAGCAGACCTCGGATTGGGGCGCCGCCACGCTCACCCCGGCGCAGCTCGACTATGCCGCCTCTGACGTGCTTTACCTGCATCAGGCGAAGGCGGTTCTGGTCGACCGGCTCGAACGCGAGGGGCGGACGGCGCTCGCCAAGGCCTGTTTCGACTTTCTGCCCACCCGTGCGCAGCTGGACCTGATGGGCTGGGATGAGCCGAATGACATCTTCCACCACTGATTACGCCGCCACCGCGCGCCGCGTGATCGGCATCGAGGCGGCGGGGCTCACGGCGCTGGCCGCGGGCCTCAATGGCAGCTTCAGCGACGCGGTCGAGATGATCTTGCGCGCGCGGGGGCGGGTGATTGTGTCCGGCATGGGCAAATCGGGCCATATCGCGCGCAAGATTGCCGCGACCTTCGCCTCCACCGGCACGCCTGCGCAATTCGTCCATCCGGCCGAGGCAAGCCACGGCGATCTGGGCATGGTCACGCGCGAGGATGTGGCGCTGGTGCTCTCCAATTCGGGAGAAACGCCCGAGCTTGCGGATCTTATCGCGCATACGAGGCGGTTTTCGATCCCGCTGATCGGTGTTGCGGCGCGGCCCGATTCGACGCTGTTGCGGCAGGCCGATGTGGCGCTCGTGCTGCCGCAGGCGGAAGAGGCCTGTGGCACCGGCGTGGTGCCGACCACCTCGACCACGATGACACTGGCGCTGGGCGATGCGCTCGCCATTGCGCTGATGGAGCATCGCCAGTTCACGCCGGAAAACTTCCGCACCTTCCATCCGGGCGGCAAGCTGGGGGCGCGGCTCGCGAAAGTGGCGGATCTGATGCATGACGACATGCCGCTCGTGCGTGAAGAGACCCCGATGCCCGAAGCACTTCTGGTGATCAGCCAGAAGGGCTTTGGTGTGGTGGGCGTGACCGATGCCGCGGGCAAGCTCGTCGGCATTGTCACCGATGGCGACCTGCGCCGCCACATGGATGGGCTTTTGTCGCATCGCGCTTCTGAGGTGATGACCCGCGATCCGCGCACCATCGCGCCCGGTGCCCTGGCCGAGGCGGCGGTTGCCTTGATGAACGAGCGCAAGATCACCTGCCTCTTTGCCGTCTCCGAGGGGCGCCCGCTCGGCATTTTGCATATCCACGATTGCCTGCGCGCCGGAGTGGTTTGATGGGGCGCGAAAGCCGTCATTCGATGCTGGTGCACTGGGCGAAACTCGTTTTGCCGCTGAGCGCATTGATGCTGCTTTCGACGCTGTTTCTGTTTTCGGGCCGGGTCGATCCGACCACCGCCTCGATTTATGCCAAGGTTGATGTTGATGCGCTGGTGGCCGAGCCGCGGCTCACGGCGCCAGAATATTCCGGCATGACCGAAGATGGCGCCGCGCTCACCGTGCGCGCCAAGACGGCCACGCCAGACCCGGCAGGCCATGGCGCCTCGGCGCGTGACGTGATTGCCAAGCTTGAGGCCGCCGATGGCGCCGTGACAGACCTCACCGCGGCGGCGGGCGTGCTGGACCCGGCGCTGGCGCAGATCACGCTGACGGACGGCGTTGCGCTGCAAACCTCTGCGGGCTACCGCATGGCGACCGCGAAGGCAGAGATCGCCACCGACCGCTCGCGGATTGTCGCGCCGGGGGCGGTGCACGGGGAGGCCCCCTTTGGCACCATCGCGGCGGGGCAAATGGAGATCGGGCGCACCGCGCCGGGCGCGCCTTACGATCTGCTCTTCAATGGCCGCGTGAAGCTGATATACCAGCCGCAACAATGAGGATCCGATGCGCCTGAGCCTGTTTCTCCCTGCCGTGATCTGCCTTGCCCTCGGGGCCGGGGCAAGTGTGGCGCAACAGGTGGCCTTTGCGGGGCTGCGCACCGATACCAGCGAGCCTGTCGAGGTCACCGCCGACAGCCTTGCCGTCAACCAGACGGACGGGAACGCCGTTTTCACCGGGAATGTGTTGATCACCCAAGGGCCAATGCGGCTCAAGGCGGAGCGCGTTCAGGTGCAATACGGCAGTGCCGACCGGCGCTCCATCTCCGAACTGCAGGCCTCGGGCGGTGTCACGCTTGTTACCGCCGCCGAAGCCGCCGAATCGCGCGAGGCGGTCTATGACGTTGCCAAGGGCGCCGTTGTCATGACCGGCGATGTGATTCTCACGCAGGGCGAGAATGTGCTCTCCGGCCAGCGGCTCGATGTGGATCTGAAAACCGGCACCGGCACGATGCAGGGCCGGGTGCGCACGATCTTGCAGCCGGGCCCGCAACCGGGCGACACGCCATGAAGGATAACGTCGCCACCCCGGGCGGGGCCTCCTCCGGGCTGAAAGTGGTCAGCCTGCGCAAGAGCTACCGCAAGCGGCTGGTTTTGCGCGATGTCTCGCTGTGCCTTGATCGTGGCGAGGTGGTGGCGCTGCTCGGTCCGAACGGGTCGGGCAAGACCACCTGCTTTTACGCCATTGCCGGGCTTGTCACGCCCGATGCGGGCGAGGTGCGGATTGACGGTGTCGATGCGACCGCGATGCCGATGTATCGCCGGGCCCGGCTGGGCATCGGCTATCTGCCGCAGGAAGCCTCGATCTTCCGCGGGCTTACGGTTGAGCAAAACATTCTTGCCGTGCTCGAGATCGTGCTCGACGATCCGCACCGGCGCCGTGAGCGGCTCGAGGAATTGCTCGGCGATTTCGCGATTGCGCATCTGCGCCAGGCGCCCGCACTGGCGCTTTCCGGCGGTGAGCGGCGGCGTGTGGAGATTGCGCGCTGTCTTGCCGCCGACCCGAAATATCTGCTGCTCGACGAACCCTTTGCCGGGGTCGACCCGATTGCCGTGGCCGAGATTCGCGCGCTGGTCGCCCATCTCAAGGAGCGCGGCATCGGCGTTCTGATCACCGATCATAACGTGCGCGAAACGCTCGAGATCGTCGATCGCGCCTATATCTTGCATGACGGCCACATGCTGATGTCAGGCCGGACCGAAGACGTGGTGAAGGACGAAAATGTCCGCCGCGTCTACCTCGGTGAGAATTTCCGTATCCAATAGTATGCAGCCATCCGCAGTTTGCGCCAGGTCATTGACAGAAGCCCGGTTCCGTTCCCAAATGAAGGCATGCGTAACCACGGTCCCGATGCCCCAGTTGCTGCGCCGCCCGTTTTCGGCTCCACTGGGCTTGCGGATCGGATCTCCCCGGATTTCGGCAACAAGATCAACCAACCCGCCCCCCGGCAGAGGAGTCCGGAGGCGGGGCAATGAAGTGAAGGAGAAGCCATGCGTTATCAGATCAGCGGAAAACAGCTCGACGTTGGCGAAGCCCTGCAAACACATGTGAAGACCGAACTGGGGGAAACGGTCGACAAATACATGCAGCGGCCGACCGATGCGGCAGTGGTGTTTTCGCGCACTGCGCATGAATATGTTTGCGAAATTACGGTCCACCTGTCCACCGGGCTCAACGCGTCGGCCGCCGGGCGCGCGGGCGATGTCTATGCCGCGTTCGAAGCCTGCCGCGAAAAAATGGACAAACAGCTCCGCCGCCACAAACGCCGGCTGAAAGACCACCACCGCGACCGCGTGGAGCCGGTTGAATTCGGTGCCGCGGGGCTGTATGTGCTCGCCGCGGAAGAAGATGAGTCGGAGGCCGATGGCGACAGCCTCGCTCCGGTGATCGTTGCCGAGATGGAAACCAAGGTTCCCACGATCTCGGTGGGCGAGGCGGTGATGCAGATGGAACTGTCCAGCAAGCCGCTGCTTGTCTTCCGTAACGAGAAACATGGCGGGGTCAATGTCGTCTATCGCCGCGACGATGGGCATGTCGGCTGGATTGACCCGCGCAACAGCAAGTGAGCGCACCTGATGGGCGCAGAAAAAGGACAGATGGATCTTTCCACCCTGCTCAAGCCGGTGGCGGTCAAGGTTTTGGCCAATGTCACCAGCAAGAAGCGCCTGTTCCAGGATCTCGCAGAAATCGCGCATTCAGCCTACGGGCTGGATGCGACCCAGACGATCGACGCGCTGCAGGAACGTGAAACCCTCGGGCCCACCGGTGTTGGCCATGGCGTGGCGCTGCCGCATGCGCGGCTGCACGGGCTGAAAGATGTGGTCGGCGTGTTCCTCCGGCTCGAAAAACCGCTCGATTTCGACGCGGTGGACCGGTTGCCGGTGGATCTTGTGTTCGCGCTGTTCGCGCCGAAGGATTCGGGTGTCGAGCATCTCAAGGCGCTTGCCCTTGTTTCGCGCACGTTGCGCAATGCGGAAACCTGCGCCAAGCTGCGCGCAAATTCCGACCCGGCGGCGCTCCATGCGGTGCTGACCGCGGCGACGGGCGGCGTGCAGGCGGCTTGATCAGCCGCCTTTCCTTTTCCAGGCAGAAAAGCCGAACTGCATGTAGTCGCGCGAATAGGTATCCGCGGCGGCCTGCTCCAGTTCTGGCGTCCAGATGTCGGCAAGCTTGACGGGCGCGGTATCGGGCTCGGGCGCGGTGAAGGCGGGGGCTTTCGCCCCGACCACCTCCGCAAGATAGGCCAGATCTTCGCCCAGCCGGTCCTCGCGCACGATCAGGTCCGGCAGCGCGAATTGTGCGAAGCCGTGCAAGATTGCCGATTGCGTGGCCCAGAGCGGCTGCACCGGCAGGCTTGTTTGCGCGTTGAGGTTGGTTTTCAGCCAGCCAAGAAAGGCCGCGAGCCCCTCTGCCCATGGTTCCGGGCCGAGCGTCTTGCCCTCGGGCGCAAGCGGCAGCTTGTAGCTTTGCCGCAGCACGGCGCGGATCTCGGCCATGTTCTCCCATGATTGCAGCGTCGCAAAGGCGAGATGGGCGCGCATAAGCGGATGGCGCACCACGGTGAAGCTGCGATGCCCCGGATGCCTGCGCTTCCACTGCCGCAACGTCTTTTGCGAGAAGTTTTCTTCCAGCGGGCCGAGCGCTGCCAACCAGTCGCGCAGGGCGTGGTCGAGCGCGGGGCGGATCGGCATGTAAAGAAGCCCGGCGCCGCAGGCGACAAGCGCGGGCACATTCGGCCCCCGGCGCGGCTCGAAATTCGGCGTGCGCGACAGGTTGAACCGGTCGAGCCGCGCGAGCGAGGCCTCCATCTGGGGAAAGTTCGCCACTTTCTCCTCAAGCGCTGCGGGGTTCTGCACAACAAGGCTCGACGGCAGCGCCGAGAGCTGCCCCGCAACGCCCAGCCAATGCGCGAGCCCATTGAGCACCGCGACATCCTGCGCGTCTTCGTAATCAATCCAGAAGGCGGTCTGGCCGGAGCATTGCAGCGCATGCATCAACCGCACCTGAAAGCCCTGCAGCGTTTCCAGATGCGCCTCGAACTCGCTGGCATTGAAATCGGCAAGCGCGGCCTTGCGGTGCTTGGCATCGCCAAGCTTCCACTGGTTTGTGGCCCGCGCGATCTTCAGGCTGACGTAGCTTTCCGCCGGGTTGCGGGTGAGCACGATCTTGGCGCAGCGCTTGTCGGTGAGCATCGCGTCAAGCACGCGCGGGTCGTGGTCGTGAAAGAAGCGGCAGCCGTTCAGGCCCTCGGCGGCGCGCATGCGCGCCCAAAGCGCCATCGGGTCGGCATCGCGCGCGGCGCGGCTGATGCCGAGAAGCTCGCTCCGGTTCGGATAGCCAATCAGCGCCGGGTTGAACGCCTCGCCATGGCAGGTGACGCCCGGCAGTTCATTCAGCGCCGCCTCCAGCAGGTTCGAGCCGGTGCGCATTTCGGCAAAAATCACGAAACTGTCGAAACCGGCCATGGGGTCACTTCATGATAAAGGGGCGACCGCGGCGCGGAGCATGGCTGAGCGGGTCGCCATGCACCGGAAAATCGCCCATCAGCCGCGGCTGCATGCCCTGATTTTTCAGATTTTGCAAAAACTGCCCGAAGCCCGCAAGATCCACCATTTGCGGCACCTCGTTCAACCGGCGCGCGGCGCGCGGGCTGATCTCGTCGACAATCGACTGCAAGGGTTCCATCGGATTCTCGATGAAATCCGCCATGTTCCAGATCCGCACCCGCGCCTTCACATACATCGAGCGCAGGATGTTGAGATGGTCGATCTCGATCTGCTGCAGCCGCGCCGCCTCGCTGCGGATCTCGCCAAAGCCGAGCTTGGAGTGGAACAGCGGCACCGCCCATGCGCCCGAGATCACGGAGATCTGCGCATTCGGGTCCGTGGCGGTGAACCAGTTGATTTCCTGCGTGTCGCGGGGCGAGAACATGAAGCATTGCCGCTCGCCACGCCCGTTCCAGATCAGGTTGGTCAGGAAGCCGCGCGGGTTGTAATCGCGCAAGGAGGCGCTGTCGGAAAGGCACCCGTTGAACATCGGTTCGCCGCCAGCAAATTCGGCGCGTTCGGGGCCAAAGAGATGGCCGTGCACGCGTGCCCCGACATGTTTGGAAAGCCAGCCTTCGAAGTTTTCGAAAAGATCGGAAAAACCCTGAAGGATGGAATAGGGCGCAGAGGTCTTGCCATTCTCATGGTCGCGCTTGGGAAAGCGGCTTTGCATGTAAAGCCCCGGGCGGCCCCGCGTGCGCCGCTCCACCGCCTTGGAAAACAGCCGGTCGATCTTTGAGGGGTTCGGCTCGGCCAGCGTTTCGGGGGGGATCTCTGCGGCGGGTTGCGCGCGGCCCGCGGCAAGGAAGGTTGTGTAGAGCTTGTCTGCCTTGGGCCAGATCTTGCGCGCGACAAAGCAATCCGAGCGGCGCAGCAGCTGGAGGTGATCATCGTAGAAGATATGCGGCTTGCCCTGCACATCGAACTTTGAAAGCGTCAGCGACCGGCTCTCGATATTGCGGGCATGAAGTCGCGCGAGCGACTGGAAGTAGCTCTCATCCGGGATCCAGACGCGCGCGAAATAGCGGTCATAGACCGGGCGCTCCGGGTCTTCGAGGATCGCGCTCAGGGTCTGACGGCTCAGGCACCACCATTGCGAGCCCAGATGCGGGGTGATGCCGCCCGGGATCTTGCGGCGCATGCCAAGGCGGCGTTGCAAGCTGACGTAACGGTCAAACAGCCGACGCTGTGTTTTCCATGAAAACGGGAAGCGCAGCGTAAAGCGCTCCATGTCGATGCCGCCAACGGTCCAGCCGACTTCGGTGGTGGTGACACTTTCGATGAAATCTGTATCCGCGCGGGCCGCGAGATAAGCCGTGAGCTCGGCAAGCGGGCGCAGCGGCAGGCAGGCACCGGAGGCGAGAAAGACATGTTGCACCGAGGGGTGGCGTTCGAGCATCTGTTCAGAGGCCGATTGCGCCGCCGCAACGAGCGACCAGGTGCCCCAGTCGCATTTGTAGCGCTTTGAAAAGGAAACGGTGTCGAGGTCCGCCAGGCTGCGACCCAGCGCGGTATAATCGTGCTCGGAGACACGCGCGTCGACGTGAATCACAACCGGCGCACCTTGCTCCGCCCAGAGTCGCGCCACCTGGGCCGCCCGGTGAAAGGCGGTGTGACACATCATGATGAACCCGACTGTCACCCTTTTGCCCTCACGCCCAGTTCCCCTTCGACATCAGCCCGAGAATCTCGAGCTGGCGCCAGTTGATGTAACGTTCCGACCATTTCGTCCACAGATCGGGCTGGTTGCTCAGCCTCGCGCCATAGGCCTCGTATTCGCGCGAGCCGGCATAATGCTCGCGGCGTTCCATTTCTTCCGCCACCTTGTCGGTGAGCGGCGAGAGGAACTTTGCATGCAACAGGCAGCCCGAGGCTTTCTCGCCGCCCCAGGCGTCATAGACCATGTTCAACCCGCGCGGCAGGAGCATATGGGTCGAGGAGACAAACACGTAATCCCGTTGCCATTTGACCAGCGGCGTCTTGTTGAGCGACGGCGCCGCAATCGGCTCCTCGGCAAAGAACACGCGCGCCCGCGGCCCGCCCTGAATCCAGAGATTGTGCAGCTTCGGATTGCGCGAGATCATGTAATTGCCGGCGTCAAACCAGCTCGCAATCTCAAACGGGTTCTGCCCCTCGCGGTAGGGTTCGGCGTCGATCGGCCCTTTCGGATACATGTCGACCAGCATCGCCGGAAAGGAGCGGATCGCGTAGGTGTCGAGCCAATCGGTCAGCGCGTCGATCGGCCGCGTGTCGCAAAACGGGTAGACGAAGAATTCGTCAGGGTCGACCGTCAGCGTCCAGTGCCCGGTGCCATAGACGTGCAGCAAGTGGTTGATCCAGTCGATGCCGAACGCAGAGGCCTTGTAGGAGGCACGCGTGCTGAACACGGTGCAATCGTCCTGCTCGGCCAGATAGTCGCGCGAGCCGTCATCGCTGCCATTATCGACAAAGATGAAATGGCCCACCCGCAAGTCTCTGTAATAGCGCAGGAAGTAGGGCAGCCGCACGCGCTCGTTGCGCAAGGTGCAAAACACGATCACATCGGAGGGCCGGATCGCGGCCGTGCGGTCGGCCACAAGTTTCAATTGGCGGCGCTTGCGGAAAGCACGCCACTGACGCAGACGACGCTCTCTGCGAAGTCGGATAGCGGTTTTGACTCCCACGCCTTGCCCCTGATCCCTTGTGCCCGTCGTTTGTTGCCGGCGCCATTGCCCGTCGCCCGTCATACCCGGTCTGGCTTGAAACAGGGTTAAGCCGCGTCGACGAGAGGATTTTCGCGCACATTAAGCTTAACGCCGCCGCAGGTAAACCTATGTATAGGTTGGCTACGCGAAGGGTTGTCAGGGCCAGCCGCCGCGGGACATGAGCCCAAGCGCCTCAAGCTGGCGCCAGCCCGACAGCCGTTGGGATTGCGGGGTCCAGAAATCGGGCGAGGCGATCAGGCTGTCGTAATAGCTGTCAAAGATTTCCGGCCGGCCGAAATGTTCGCGCCGCCGTTTCTCCTCGGCGGCCTTGTCGACCACCTGCGGCAGGAATTTCGTGTGCAGAAGCAAGCCCGAGGGCGCCTCGCCGCCCAGCTGATCATAGCATTCGTTCAGCCGCTCGGGCAGGATCGAATGCGTTGAGTTCAGATAGACCCAGCGCCGGTTCCAGCGCGCCAGCGGGATCTTGGTCAGCGTGGGCGCATGGCGTGGCCGGTCGGCAAAGAACATCCGCGCCCGCGGCCCGCCCTGAATCCAGAGCGCGCGGGTCTTGGGCTGGCGCACAATGGTGTAATTGCCCGCATCGAACCAGCACAGCAGCGCCGTCGGATCTGCGCCGGGCGTGTAGTGCTGCGCCTCGACCGGGCCTTTCGGATAGAGTTCGAGCATCATTGCCGGGTAAACACGCTGGCCGATCTGATCGAGCCAGCCGGTCAGCGCCGAAAGCGGCCGCGTGTCATGATGCGGGTAGATCAGCAATTCATCGGCATCGACGGTCACGCACCAGTGGTTGTGGCCATAGCGGATCATCAGCCAGGTCAGCCAGTCGAGCCCGAAGCGATGGAGCCGATAGCTGGCCGCAGTGTGCCAGAGCGAGACATCGGGCTCCGCCGCCAGCATCTCCCGGCTGCCGTCGCGGCTGTCATTATCGACGATCAGGAAGTGGTCGACGCCAAGGGCCCGGTAATGCGCGAGAAAATGCGCAAGCCGCGCAGATTCATTGCGGATCGTGGCAAACAGGAGGATGCTCTCGGGCCGAATGTCGCGGGTGCGGTCTGCCACCGCGCAGAGGCGCCGCCGCCGCCGGATCGCCCGCGCCAGCAGATAGCGGCGCCGGATGCGCCCGCGGTAGGCCCGCCATAGCTTCGACCAAAGCCCCATCCTGCCCCCCCTTGGGGGTTATTTGTCATAATGTCCGCTTTGATGCCAGCGCCAGGCATCGGCGATCATCGTGGTCAGATCGGCGCGCGCAGGCTTCCAGCCGAGTGTGGCAAGCGCCTTGGTCGAGCCGGAGACGAGTTTGGCGGCATCACCGGGGCGGCGCTCCCCTTCAAGGATCGGCACCTCGCGGTTGGTCACGGCGCGGGACTGGGCAATCACCTCACGCACCGAGAAGCCCTGACCCGAGCCGAGGCAGAACACCTCCGAGCCCTTGCCCTCTTCGAGCCATTTCAGCCCCAGCACATGCGCATCAACGAGGTCGCTCACATGCACATAGTCGCGCACGCAGGTGCCGTCGGGTGTCGGGTAATCCGAGCCAAAAACCGTAAGCGCCGGGCGGCGACCATCAATCGCGTCGAGCATGAGCGGGATCAGATGCGTCTCGGGGCGGTGGAACTCACCCACCTCGGCCTCCGGGTCGGCGCCCGCCACATTGAAATACCGAAAGATCACCGCGCGCAGCCCGTGGCTCGCGCCAAAATCGCGCAACATGTCCTCAATCGCGCGCTTGGAGCCCCCATAGGCATTGATCGGCATTTGCCGGGTGCTCTCATCGAGCACCACGCCATCTTGATCGCCATAGGTGGCGCAAGTGGACGAGAAGACAAAGTTGAGGCATCCCGCGGCGCAGGCCGCCTCGATCAGGCTGAGCGAGGAGAGCACATTGGCGCGCCAATATTTGCCCGGATCCTTCATCGACTCGCCGACAAGGCTCAGCGCCGCGAAATGCATCACCGCCACCGGCTGCCATTTCGCAAACACCTCATCAAGCCGCGCGCGGTCCGAAAGCTCCCCCTCCTCAAGCGGGCCAAACTTCACCGCATCGCGCCAACCGGTGACAAAGCTGTCATAGGTCACGGGAACATAGCCCGCCTTGGCAAGCGCCTTGCAAGCGTGGGAGCCGATATAACCGGCTCCCCCCGTCACCAGAACGTGTTTGCTCATGGCTTATTGGGCCGCTGTGCGCATCGCCATCACATCGCCAAGGAAATCACCGAATTCCTCGCGCAGGTCGGGCCGGGCGAGGCCGAAGGCCACGGTGGCCTGCAAAAAGCCCGCTTTCGAGCCGCAATCATAGCGCTGCCCGCGGAAGCGGAAGCCGTAGACCGGGCTGCCCTCCTCGATCTCTTCGGCGATCGCATCGGTCAACTGGATCTCGCCGCCCGCACCCTCTTTTTTCTTGTTGAGGTTCTGCATCACCTTCGGCGTCAGGATGTAGCGCCCGATCACCGCAAGGTTGGAGGGCGCTTCCTCCGCCTTCGGCTTTTCGACCATGCCCTTCACCCGCACCAGCGCGCCCATATCCTCGGAGATGTCGAGCACACCGTAGGAAGAGGTCTTGTCATGCGGCACTTCCATCGCCGCGACGACATTGCCGCCGGTTTCCTCGTAGGCTTCCATCATCTGCTGCAGGCAGGGCTTTTCGGCGGCGATCACGTCATCGGTGAGGATCACGGCAAAGGGCTCGTTGCCCACAAGTTTGCGCGCGCACCAGACCGCATGGCCCAGGCCCATCGGGCGGTTTTGCCGGACATAGGCGATGGCGCCCGAATCCATGTTCGTGGCCTTGAGCGACTCGAGAAGCTCGGTTTTGCCCTTCTTGCGCAGCGAGGTCTCAAGCTCGGGCGCATCGTCGAAATAATCCTCAAGCGCGGATTTCCCGCGCGAGGTGACGAAGATGAACTCTTTGATGCCAGCGGCGCGCGCCTCGTCGATCGCGTACTGGATCAGCGGGCGATCAACCAGCGTGAGGATTTCCTTGGGGATCGACTTGGTCGCCGGCAGAAAACGGGTTCCGAGGCCTGCAACGGGGAAGACGGCCTTCGTGACCTTGCGTTTCATGACTCACCTTCACGGTTTGAGAATGCGTTATACGAACTTCGGCGCCATTCTGTCCCTATTCGGAGCGCACCTCAAGCATGCACTCTCGGATGGGCGAGAATTGGCGCGCCGCTGCGGACAGTGCGGCGAAATAGGTCAGTTCAGTCCCATTTCCGCCATCATCGCCTCGATTCGGGGCACGTCTGAGGGGTTGTTGAGCTCCCAGAACTGGCGTCCGCGTGCCTCAACCTCGACACAGAGCACCGCCCGCCCGTTTTCCAGAAAGCGCAACTGCTCAAGCCCTTCAAGGGTTTCGAGCGGGCCGACGGGCCAGTTCGGGTAGGCGGCGAGCGTTGCGGGGCGGTAGGCATAAACGCCGACATGATGGAACACCGGGGTGGGCTCGCTCGCGCCGTAACTGCGGCCCGTAAAGGGGATCACTTCCTTCGAGAAGTAGAGCCCGCGATTCTCCGCGCCGAAGACTGCGGTGGTGCCGCCAACGCGGTCATGGCGACGGTCCTCGATCAGGCTCTCGAGCATGGCGCCCTCACAGCGCAGCACCGGCGTGGCGAGCTCTGCCCAGGGGTTGGCCTCGAGCCCCGCGACAAGATCCTCGATGAACCAAGCCGGTGTGAGCGGCGCATCGCCTTGCAGGTTCACCACGATCTCATAGCCGCCGCCAAGGCTGGCCAGCGCCTCTGCCACCCGCTCGGTGCCATTGGCGCATTGATCGGAGGTCATCACCACTTCTGCGCCAAAGCCGTTTGCTTCCGCCTCGATGCGCGCGTCATCGGTGGCCACCACCACCCGCGCCACGCCAGAGACAGCCATCGCGGCCTCCCAGCTGCGTTGGATCAGCGTTTTTGTGGTGCCATCGGCGCCGCGCAGGGGCACCAGCGGCTTCGCCGGGTAGCGCGTCGAGGCATAGCGCGCCGGAATCACGATCAGGACGGACATCACTTCACCAAGAGCACGCCGGGCGCGAACGCGATGAAGAACGGGTTCTCGAAGCCGCCCTTGCCATAGGTGAAGGGGCTGTGGTCGTCAAAGCGCACCATCTCGCCGCCCGCGCCGCGCAAGACCGCATCGCCCGCGGCCGTGTCCCACTCCATGGTGCGGCCAAGCCGGGGATAAAGATCCGCCTCCCCGGTGGCGACGAGGCAGAATTTCAGCGAAGAGCCCGCCGAGGTCATGTCTTTCACGGCATATTGAGCGATATAGGCATCGGTCGCCTGATCGCGGTGCGATTTCGACGCCACCACCATCAACGCGCGGTTATCGGGCATCGACACCATGATCGGGTTTTGCACGCCAAGCGTTTCCTTGTCGAACTGTGGCCCGACTTCCTCGACTGAACGGCCATCGGCGAGCGTGTAGAAAAGCCGCCCCTTGGCCGGGGCATAGACAACGCCACGCAGCGGAACACCGTTTTCGACATACGCGATATTGACCGTGAAATCGCCGCGGCGCTGAACGAATTCCTTTGTGCCATCAAGCGGATCGACAATCAGGAAGGTAGAAACGTTCTGCCCGTGCGAGGCCGCCTGTTCCTCCGTCACCAGCGCCACAGCGGGGAAAGCCTCGGCCAGACCCTCGGAAATAAGCGCATCGGCGGCTTCATCGGCTTCGGTCACAGGAGAGGCATCCGACTTCGTCTTCACCTCGAAATCGGGCGCGTTATAGACCTCCATGATCCGGTCCCCAGCTTCGAGAGCCAGACGACGCATAACGGTTACAAGGCGGTCAAAATCCATTCTACTCTCCATTCGGCCTCAGTTCAGCCAGATTGCCATGCAATTTCGCTGTCTTTATGAAGGGCCGTCAAGGGAACGGCAAGTTTTCCGGTTCACAAAGGCCGGAGCCAAGGCGACGGGAGCCATGTTCAGAGCAGAGCGCAAAAAAACCACCCTGGGATCGAGCTTCAGCATTCTGGAGCTGATCTACCATGCCACGGTGCGCTCGATCCGCAAAACCCAGCGCCATGCCGTGCTCGGGCTGATCCAGAACATCCTGCAAACGCTGATGCTGGTGATCAGCTTTTACGTGATGTTCAACGTGCTCGGCATGCGCGGCAATGCGGTGCGCGGCGATTTCCTGCTCTACATCATGTCGGGGATCTTCCTTTACATGACCCATACCAAGGCGATGGGGGCGGTGTTCGGCGCCGAAGGGTCAGGCTCGGCCATGATGAAACACGCGCCGATGACCACCGCCGTCTCGATCTCCGCCGCAGCGCTGGGGGCGCTCTACATCCAGGTTCTGTCGATGTTCGTGGTGCTCTATCTCTACCATTCGATCATGAACCCGATCGAGATCTATGATTGGGTGGGCGCGCTGGCGATGGTGCTTTTGTCGTGGTTCACCGGGGTGGCGCTCGGCATGGTGTTCCTTGCGATCAAGCCCTGGAACCCATCGCTCGTCGGCATCATCCAGCAGGTCTATGCGCGGGTGAACATGATCGCCTCGGGCAAGATGTTCCTTGCCAATATGCTGCCCCACAAGATGCTGGTCCTGTTCAACTGGAACCCGCTGTTTCACACCATTGATCAGGCGCGCGGCTACACCTTCATCAATTACAATCCGCATTTCTCGAACTGGGAATACCCGCTGACCGTCGGGATCGCGGCGCTGGCGATCGGGCTCATGGGCGAGTTCTACACCCGCCAGCATGTCTCGCTGAGCTGGAGCGCGAAGGGCTGAGCCGTCGCCAAAGGCGCGCGGGGCCGAGCGGTCAGAGCGTGCGGATCGTGTCGCCGAGTTGGATCACCGGCTGCAACTCGACGATCTGGTCTTCTGCCTCCCCGGCCGCCCCGCTGGCGCGCCGGGCAACGATCTGCGCGGCCTTGCGACCGATCTCGCGGCGGCAGGCATCCATCGTGGCAAGCTTGCACGGCAGCCCGTCGAGCAGCTCGACCCCGTTGAAGCCGGCAAGACCAAGCTGGCCGGGCACGTCAAAGCCCTTTTCGAGGCAGTAAAGCAATCCGCCCGCGCCGATCATGTCGTTCGAGTAATACAGAAAATCGAGGTCCGGGCTGCGCGCGAGCATCGCCTCGGTCATCTCGCGCCCCTTCGAAAGAGCAGACCCGCCCGAATAAAACTCGGTATCAACGAGGCTGATCCCCGCCGCCGCGAGCCCCTCGTTGAAGCCTTCGAGCCGCTTTCGGGCGCGGTGGTCTTCCGGCATCTTGGTGCCGAGAAAGCCGATCCGGCGGTAACCCGCCGCGATGATCGCCTCTGCCATATGTCGCCCGGCGCGGCGATGCGAGATGCCGACCACCGCATCCACGCCCTCGCCGTCGACATCCATGATTTCGACCACCGGCACGCCGGCATTTTCAAGCATCGCGCGCGCATTCACCGAATGTTCGAGCCCGGCGATGATCACCCCGGAAGGGCGCCACGAGAGCATCTCGTAAAGCACCCGCTCCTCCTTTTCGGGGGAGTAATCGGTGACGCCCACGACCGGTTGCAACCCGGTATCCTCAAGCGCGGACGAGATCCCGGAGAGCACTTCGGGAAAAACGAGATTGGAGAAGGAGGGGATGATCACGCCCACGAGGTTCACCCGTTGCGACGCAAGCGCACCCGCGATCTTGTTGGGCACATAGCCGAGCCTGCGCGCCGCCTCGAGCACCCGTTCGCGCGTGGTTTCCGAGACATCTCCGCGGTTGCGCAGCACCCGGCTCACCGTCATTTCCGAGACGCCCGATGCCTCGGAAACGTCGCGCAAGGTCAGGGGGCGGCGGGTGTCGTTGGGCGAACGGGCCACGGAGTATCCTTTCGAAGGCAATCTCTTCTGATAGCGCCAATCATTTCGATTGCGCAAGCGAAAGACTCAGGCTACGTTAGCGTTAACGTTTTCTGCCCGGCAGGTGTCCAGCGCAGATCATGGCCCGAGGCGGCACGCGGAAACGCGCGCGACGCGGGGACAGAAAGGGGGAGCCGTGGGCCAATACGCTCCCCCTTTTCTTTTCTCCGATCTTTCCGGCGGCGGGCTTGCGTTTCAAGGCTGATGCCCGCAATAAGTCATCAGTCGGTGACGACATGGCCCCGTGGCTCAACTGGATAGAGCAGCCCCCTCCTAAGGGGCAGGTTACAGGTTCAAGTCCTGTCGGGGTCACCAACCCTATTCAACCCTATGAGAACTCAAGGGTAAGTCCACATATCTGGAACTTGGTCGGGATGGGTTGGACCTTTGTTGCTCTTGTGCCCCGGCGCATGCGCGCCCCTTCTTGAATATATCGGCGTCGTGTTGGGCGTGGGTGCGGAACTCGATTTGCAAAGGATTCACACCACGAATCCCCGCGGTTAGATGCTGCAGAAGCAAGGCCACGCCTGCGCGCCCCTGCACGCCCAACCGGTCAGCCGAGAACATTGCGCTCTGCAATCGCGGGTTTTCGCGGATCTGGCGGGGCAGGGGATGGCTTGGCCGGCACCGCGCAAAGGCTGTCCCGGCGGCCTGACCCCAAGGGCACGCGCCGCGCGGTCATCAACCGGTTGAACGCGCGGGCACGGCCGGGAGCCTTCGCATTCCCTGACCAGCATCGGCAAAGGGGCTGTCACTAATCAAGCCGGATCTCTGCCAGGGCGCCCCATGGGGCCCCCTTCCCGTCCAATGAAAGGGTCGCCCCATCACGCCCTGGGATCAAACACCTGATCGCGTATCAGGTGTTTGCGTGAAGTTTACCCCTCGACGCTGACGGGGAGTTCGAGGCCGTGGGCCTTGAGGAGCTTGAGGCGTTTGGCGGATTTGAGATCCT
>NZ_JBHUIX010000004.1:0-292202 GCF_042683065.1 Rhodobacter lacus
GGCTCAAGGGCAAGATGACCCCCTTCATGCGCGCGGCGAGCTGGCTCGGTGATATCCGGCGCCTCGCCCATCCGCAGGCGCTCGACATCCTTCTCGCGCCGATCGCGGGCAAGGATGGCGTGCGGCGCGTGGTCAAGCAAGGGATCAAGATCGACGGCGAATACTACCAGACAAGTGCCGCGCCGGTCGGTCAGGATGTGCTCGTCCGTATGGACCCGACCGATCTTGGCCGCGCCATCGTGTTCTCCCTCGATGGCGAGACTTACCTCGGCGATGCCATTTGCCCGCACCTGGCGGGGGCAGATCCGGTGGCGGTCACCATGCAGGTCAAGGCGGCGCAGAAAGCCCTCCTCAAGGAGGAAACCGACAAGATCCGCGCCGAGATGCGCAAGATCAAGCCGCGCGATTTTTCCGATGCGCTGCAGCGTCAGGGCGAGAAACGCGGAGCGAACCTCGCCTTCATCGAGCGCCCGGCACAGCCCTTCACCACGCCCGCGCTGGAAGCGGCCAGAGAAGCGGCCGAGGGCGCGAAGGCCGCGCCAGCGGCGCCTTATGACCCGGTCGTGGTGCAGACCCAACTGGCCGAGGTGGTGCGCATGCCCGCGCCGCGCCGCCCGATCCAGCAGGACAAAATGCAGGACCAGTTCCGCCGTGCGATCGACCTTGAGGACGCAATCGCGGCTAGCGATCCGATCAGCGAGGCCGATGCGGCTTGGCTGAAAAGCTATCAGCAGCACCCCGATTACCGGGGCGCAAAGCGGATTTTCGAGATCCACGGTCGACGGATGTTCGGCTGAGGAAGGTGCCGCCGGGAGCGTGCAGGCCCCGCGGCGGCGAGCAGTGAAGTGAGGAGAAGATGACAGAGAGCAACAGGCAATTCAAGAGCGTCGCGCCGCTGCGCAATGTGGTGGCGATGGCGCAGCTGGTGGACCGCGTGATTTCGCGCGCGCCCACCTTGCCGGGCATGGCGGTTTTCTACGGCCCGAGCGGTTACGGCAAATCGAGCGCCGCCACCTACGCGATGAACACCTTCAGCGCCTATTACGTCCAGGCCGAGAGCACCTGGACGAAGAAGAGCCTGTGCGAGGCGATCTCGCTCGAAATCGGGATCGAACCGCAGGGCCGGATCGATCAGATGGTGCGGGCGATCTACCGCGAGATCAGCGCCACCGGGCGCCCGCTCTTGATCGATGAGGCCGACCACATTGTCGCCCGCGGCCTGATCGAGCTTGTGCGCGACATCTACGAGAAATCCGAGGCGAGCATCATTCTGATCGGCGAGGAGGATCTGCCGCGCAAGCTGATGCGCTGGGAGCGGATGCATGGGCGCATGCTCGCCTGGGTGGCGGCCGAGCCGGGAACGATCACCGATGTGACGCTCCTGCAGGAAATCTACTGCCCCGGCGTCGCGATCGAGGACGCGCTGAAAGAGCGCCTGCTCACCGAGTCGCGCAACTCGATCCGGCGGATCTGCGTGAACCTGAACGAAATCGCGCTGCTCGCGCGGCGCAACGGCTCGAACACCGTCACGACCGCCGATTGGGGGCACGGCAGCTTCTTCACCGGCGAACCGCCCCGCCCGCGGGGGCTGAAATGAGGCGGCGCATCGACACCATGCAGAAGGAAGGCATGACGAATCCGCGTCAGACGATCTGGGACGCAATCCGGGAGCTGGCGGGCGAGGATCTGGCGAAGCATTTCACCGTGACGGATGTCGTCGATCGCACCGGGGCACATCGCAAGACGACCGCGGACTATTTCGCCTGCCTCGTGGCGGCCGAATATCTTGCTCATGGTCGCGGCGGCGGGGCGGAATGCAACGGCCATCGCCGGGCTGCAGAATGCCGTGAATGGCACCACAGCAAGCATCGCCGGCCAGGTGAATGAGATGCTGGCGGCACAGCGCGAAGCGGCCGCCTGGCAATCCGAGCTCGATCAGCTGCGCGCCCGGTTCAACCCGCTGTTCGCGGCCTCGCAGCAATATGAGGTGCAACTGCGCGAGATTGCCGAGGCCGAGCATCTGGGCGCGCTCAGCACGGTCGAGGCGAATGCGGCACGGACCCGGGCGGCACAGATCCTCGCGCCTCTGCCCAGCCAGATTCAGGCCGTTGGCGTGTCCTCCTCGGCCTCTGCGGCCCATGTGGCGAACCTCGGCTATCAGTTCAACGACATCGGGATTATGGTGGCCGCCGGGCAAAACCCGTTCATGCTGATGATGCAGCAAGGCACGCAGGTAACGCAGGTCTTCGGGCAGATGCGCGCCTCGCCAAACCGCACCGCCGCCATGTCGAAAATCCTGGCCGTTTTCGGATCGACCTCGAGATCCACCGAAAGACATCGCTCCAGAAGAGGTGTCTTGTCCTCCCCCCGCCGCCGTATGAAATTCAGTAATGCCATCAAGCCCGTGCAGCAGCAAAGTGTTGCGCGAGACTAGAGCGCCGAAACTGGCCCCGCAATACGCGCCGACAGGGTTTTGCCGCTGCCCGGTGCCGCAGGGCGAAGCTTTGTCCTCAACGCGTGGCGCCGAACCTGGAACAACTTGGGGGGATTTCATCACCCGCGCGACTCGATGCCCCGTCCTTTTCGGCGCCCAGGTTCAGCGTTGCCTTGTCCGCCTCGGGGAAGTAATGGTTGTCGCCAGTGCTGAACATCTTCTCGTAGACGAAGGGCGGCGTCTCGAACTGGTTCAGGATGCCGATGATTTCCGAGGTGGTGTATTGCGCGGTGGAAGGTGGTGGCGCGTGCCTCCTGCTGCACGCCGGCGCCGCCCCCGAACGAGGATTGATGCACCCCGAGCGGCCCCGCATTGGCCGGTGCGCCCCGCCAAAGACGATATCGGCGCAGGAAGAGGAGCAACGGGCCGTGCCTGGCACATAGGTGCCTGCGCCCTTGTCATGCAGGATCGAGGCGATGTGCAGCCCCTCGGAAAGGTTGCCCCGCGGCTGCGGCATGGCCTGTGGTCACGATTGACAGGCGGGACGCCGACTGACGGCAGCGCTGCATGGCAACCGCTGAAAATCTTTGGCCATGGTCATTCGTGCGGACGGCCGCATCGCGGCCAGATCGGAGACGCGGCGCAAGGCTTCGAGCTTGAAGCGGGCGCGGCCGCGGATGTGATGGCTTCACCAGACCATCCGGAACTCATGTCGAGGGGCAGCGATGGCGCTGCCCCTTTCGTTTGCCCGCTCACGCCGGGACCGGCAGGCCGAAATCGGCGGCGATCTGGCCCAGCCAGGTCTTGAGGCGGGTCTCGGTCAGGGCTGACTGGGTGTCCTGATCGAGTGCCAGGCCCAGAAACGCGCCCTCGACCACGGCCAGTGAGTCTTCAAAGTCATAGCCTTCGGTCGGCCAGCGCCCGACCAGTTGTGCCCCCCGATCGGAAAAGAACTCATTTAAGAAAAACAGTGCGTTGACGAATTCCAGCGGATAGCTGGCCTGATCGCCAAGGCCAAAAAGCGCGATCGTCTTGCCGCTGAAATCCTGATCCGCGATCTTGGGCAGGAATTCCTCCCAGCTTTCCGAGGTGGCATTGGCGCTCAGCCCCGGCAATTGCCCATCCCCCAGTGTTGGCGTGCCAAGGATCAGGAAGTCGTGCGCCATGAAGTCGGCCACATCGGTGCGGTTGACGTTGCGCGGCTTTGCCATCACCTCGTCGTCGAACATGTCTTTGATCTGCTTTGCAATCTTGCGCGTGGTCCCGGTGTCCGAGCCAAAATAGAGTCCGATCTTCGCCATGATGTCCCCTGCGGTGGTGCGGGGGCTTGCTGCGCCCCCTGCTGCTTCGCAAACGGCGTGCCAAGAAATCCTGATGGAAAATCGGCACAATCTGACAAATATTGTCAGCAATGCGATAATGGTGAGTGAAATTGTAGGCTATATGGCGATCCACGCGCCCTTGACGCCGAAGGCCAAGCTTCAGGGTCAGGCGCATGGGGCGGCAGCCGCCGCATCGCGGGCGAGAATGTCGGCGTAACCTGCGCGCCAATCCGGAAAGCGCAGCGTGAAGCCCGGCAGCGCCAGCAGCGCATCAATGCGCAGGCGGCGGTTTTCGGCGTAAAACCCGGCCATGGCCGGCGGTAGCCCGGCCTCGGCCAGGGACACTTCGGGCGGGGCGGGCAGACCGGCCAGGGTGGCCACCCCCGCCATCAGTTCGGCCGTCGAACAGGGCGCGCCATCGGCCAGATGGATCAGCCGCTCTGCCACCGGATGCGCCATCGCGGCAAGGGTGGCGGCGCTGATGTCATCGCGATGGATGCGGTTGAACACCTGCCCGGGCTTGACGATGGCACGCGCCCGCCCGCTGTGCAGCTGAGCCAGCAGGTTGCGCCCCTCGGGGCCATAAATCCCCGCGATCCGCAAGATGTCGAGCGCCACTCCCTGACGCTTTGCCAAGCCGCGCCAAAGCCGTTCCGCGACCAGTCGCCCCTCGGCATCGCGGCTGGCAGGGGCGGGAGGGCGGTTTTCGTCGATCCAGGCGCCGCCGCAATCGCCATAAACGGCGCTGGACGAATAATAGCCGATCCAACGCAGCGCCGTGAGCGCGGCCCCGGTCGCCGCTGCCTCCGAAACGGCGGCGAAGGCCGGGCAGCCGGCCGGTCCGGGCGGGGTGGAAATCAGCAGATCCGTGACCCCGGCGAGTGCCATGCCAGGCAGGATATGCCCCTCGGCCAGCACCCAGGGCCGGATGCCCGCGGCGGCCAGCGGCGCGGCATCGGCGGCGCTGCGCACGGTGGCGGCGACCGTCGCCCCCTGCGCTCTCGCCCGCGCCGCCACCGCGCGCGCGCAATAGCCCGCGCCGAACAGCAGCAGATGCCGCCCGGCCAAAGGCCCGCTCATGCCACGGCCTCGCTCAGGCGCCGTTCCAGCGCGTCGAAGGCCGCGATCTGCGCCGGGATCATCTGGCGGTTCTCGTCGCGGCCCAGATAGACCTTGAACATGCAGCCGCCCGTCGTGTCGTAAAGCTGCACCGACCGGGTTTCGGTGCCAAAGAGTTTGCGCCGCACAAAGGCGACGCGGGCGCAGGCGTCGATCCTTACATGCCCGCCGATTGGCTTGCCCTTGAAATTGTACATTCCCTGCGCCACCGTTCCGCCCAGAAGCGGCGCCTTCGCCTCAAGGATCACCGGGCCGGTGTTGACAACCAGGGTGATCTCGCCCCAATCCGCCATCGCCTCGAGAACCTCGACCATCAGCGATCCGGGCAGCGCGGTCACCTCGCCCGCGGGCAGGGCCTCCAGCACCGCAAGCGGCGTTGTGTTGGCCGTGCGGGCGATGTCTTCAAGCGCGGCATGGGGGGTGGTGGCAAGGGCTTCGGCAATCGTCTGGGGCATCTTTGTCTCCGTCAGTTTCGGCAAAGGTCGGGGTGGTGGGCAAGCCAGCCCAGAAGGCGGGTGGTCATCGGCACCTGCCAGAACCGCCCGGCGCGGCTCAGCCGGTAAAAGCGGTGCTGTGGCGCCCAGAGCCCGGCCGCCTGCCACTGCGCCAGAAGCGGCGCGAAATGATCGGCAAGGCTGAGGCCGGGGGCGGGGATCAGCGTTTTCAGCGCGGCCTCGGCGCGGGCAAGATCGAGCATCCCGCGCTCCATCCCCGCCTTGATCGCCTGGGCGACGGGCGCGCTTGCCGCCTGCCGCATCATCCCGGCCACGAGCCCGGTGCCCGCCGCCGCCTGCCCGGCGTAACGGCCCAGATCCGGGGTCAGCCGGAAGCTCAGATCGCCCAGAAAGCCGCCGGCGCCGGCGCCGAAGGCCAGGCAATCGGCCCCCGACTTGACCGCCAGATTATAGACCGAGCGTTCGCGCAGGCTGCCTTGCCAATGCGAGGTGGAGATCGGCACCCAGCCCATTTCCTCGGCCGCGGCCTCGCCCGCCGCGAAGAAATGACCCAACTGGTCGGGGGCGGCCACCTGTTTCTTGCCCTTGTCGATCGCGGTCAGAAGTGGCGTGCCGGGGATCAGGTTCAGCGCGTAAAGATCAAGCCCGTCCAGCCCCAGATCGGCGCAGATCCGCACATCGGCGGCGACATCGGCGGGGCTCTGTCCGGGCAGGCCGAACATCAGATCGACGATCACCGCGCCCTGATCAAGCGCCACAAGCTCTTGCAATGCCCGGAGGATTTCGGCGCGGCTGGCCTTTCGGCCCAAGGGGCGGCGGATCGCCTCCGAGAAGCTTTGCACGCCAAGCGAGATCCGCGTCACCCCGGCATCAAAGGCGGCACGGGCCTTTTCGGTGCCGAAGGAATGGATCCGGCCTTCCAGCGTGATTTCGCAATCGGGCGCCAGCGGCAGATGGCGACGAATGGCGCGGACGAGCCGGGCGATGTCGGGGGCGGCAAGGGCCGTCGGCGTGCCGCCGCCCAGATAGACCGCTTGCAGCGGCGGGCCCTCGTGCGCCGGTTGCCGGGCAAAGGCCGCGAGCTGCGCGATCAGCGCATCGACATAGGCCATGCCCAGATCGGGCCGCCAAGCGTTCTGGTAAAAGCCGCAAAACAGGCAGTGGTTTTCGCAAAACGGGATATGGACATAGGCCACGGCGCGACGGCTGCGGGGGGTGGCCATCAGCCGGTCCCATGCGGCAGCCAGTTGCGCCTCGGGCACCGGCGCCAATGCCCCGCCCGGATGCGCGCCTCCCTTGCGCGGGAAGGCGCACGCGAGCGGATCGGCCGCAATCGTGGCGAAGAAGCTCTCGACCGCGGCCGGGGCGGCGGGATGCGCCAAAGCCGCGGTCATGCCGGGCACCGGTCAAGGCAGGGGGGAAATGTGGGCATGTCGGACCTTTCACCTTGCGGGAATGACCTGGCGACATGCTGGGCAATGCGACCCCAAGCCGGGGTCTGCGGGGTAGATGGGAATTCTGAGTAATTTTGTCAAGAGAAATGCGGGCGCGTCGCGGGCGGTTGGAAATCCGCAAGCGACGGGGGCGTCGTCCCCCTTGCCCGTCAGGGCACTGGCGGCCTCGCCGGTCTGCTGATGGTTATCGCGTCGGCGCGCTCTTTTGGCCTCGCCGCGACTGTCCCCCGCCGGATCGCCTTGCGCCGAAAGTTGAAATCATGGCGCGAACAATATTGTAAAGATATCGTCTGCAGGGAAACGCGGAGGAAAACGGACCGGAGGCCGCGATCAGCCCCCCGCCACATGCCGCGCCGCCGCCGCGGAGGCCGCCGCGCACGCCTCACCCAGGGGCAGGCTTCGCGTCAGTCGCTCTGCCAGCGTGCCGGTGAAACAATCGCCCGCACCGTGGCTGGACACGGCCTTGACCCGCGTCGCAGGGATCGTGAACGCGCGGTCATTGGCATCGACGAGGGCCAGCCCCGCCGCGCCCGCAGTCACCACCACCGCACCAAAGCGCGCGGCAAGGGTCAGGGCTGCGTCCTGCGCCGTGGCAAGATCGGTGACGGGAGCGGTGCCCAGCATCTCGGCCTCGACCGCATTGACCACCAGCACATCGACCAGCGCCGCGAACTCGGGGGAAAGTGTGCGCGCCGGGGCAGCGTTGAGCAGCACTTTGGCGCCATGCGCTCGTGCGCCCAAGGCCGCGGCAAGGTTCACCGCCTCGGGCACCTCGTTTTGCAAGACAACCGCTCCCACACCCCGCCACAGCGCGGGATCGGCCAGACGCGCAGGGTCGATGTGCAGATTGGCCCCCGAAACGATAGTCGCGGCATAATCGCCAGTGGCATCGGCGATCGCCACCGACATCCCCGAGCCAACGCCGTCGATCACCGCGATGGCCGATCCGTCCACCCCCGCCTGCGCCAGATGCCGCGTAAGGAAGGCGCCGAAATCATCCGCCCCCACAGCGCCCAGCATCCGCACCGGCGCTCCGGCGCGGGCAGCCGCAACAGCCTGATTGCCCCCCTTGCCGCCGAACTTTGGATACCAGCGGCTGCCCACCCCGGTTTCATCGCGACGCGGCAGATGGTCGGCTTCGACCATGATGTCGTAATGAAGGCTTCCCACCACGAGGATTCCGTGGCGGCTCTCTGGGCTGGTCCGGGTCATGTTCAGGTCCGTCTTTTCGATTTCACCGCCCGCATCGTGCGGGCCAGATTAGCGTCGGCGCTGGCACGGTCTTTTTGCGCCACCTCGACGAAGAGCGCGTCGAGCAGATTGAGCTGCGCGATCCGCGCCGTGGCGTTCTCACCAAGAAGCGGCGAGTTCTCCGCGGTCGAGCAGAGCACCACATCGACCGCACGGGCCAGCGTGCTTTGCGAATAATTCGTCACCGCAATCACTCGCGCGCCGTTCTTGCGCGCCAGTTCCACCGCCTCGATCACCGCCGCCGTCTCGCCCGAATGAGAAAAGGCCAGCACCGCATCGTCGGGGCCGAGCAGCGCGGCTGACATCATCATCATATGTGCATCGTCAAAGACCGAGGCGCGAATGCCGATGCGCAGGAACTTGTGTGCCACATCGCGCGCGATCTGCGCCGAGCCGCCGAAGCCGATGAAATCGCGTTGTTTTGCGCGGTAGAGATAGTCGGCCGCGCGCTCGAATGCCACGAGATCCAGAATGGCGAAGGTTTCCTCGAGCGCCTGCATCGCGGTGCGGAACACCTTCTGCACGATCACGCCCGCGGTATCCTCGGGGGTGATGCAGGTGTGCAGCGCCGCGCTTTCGGAGGTGTAATAGGCGATCAGCCCCTCGCGGAAGGCGCGAAACCCGTCAAAGCCGAGTTTCTTGGCGACCTTCACCACCATCGCCTCGGAGACACCGGATTTTTCCGCGATCTCCTTGAGCGGCGTTTCCGTCGTGATGTCCCTGCGGGCGAGGATCTCCTGCGCGACCTTGCCTTCGAGCGGCGTGAGGCTCGGCAGTCTCGACCGGATCTGAGCCCCCACCGCGCGCGGATCGTTCATCGCTTACCCCTGCTTGCCACTGGTGGCACGGTCGATCAGCATCGCCACGATGATGATCAGCCCGGTTGCCAGAAGCTGATAGAAAGCCTGCACGTTCAGAAGCGTCAAGCCGTTGCGCAGCGTGCCGAGGATGATGCAGCCGATGAGTGTTCCGAAGATCGAGCCGCGCCCGCCCGAGAGCGAGGCGCCGCCGATCGCCGCGGCGGCGATCGCGTCAAGCTCCCAGAGGTTGCCGAGCGTCGGTTCCGCCGCGCCAAGGCGCCCGATCAGGATCAGCGCCCCGATCGAGGCCATCGCGCCCGAAATCATGTAGGCGGCAAATTTCGTGGCCGCCACCGGCACGCCCGCCACCCGCGCGGCATCGGGGTTGCCGCCGACGGCGAGGAAATATTCGCCCAATGGTGTCTTGTTGAGCAAGATCCAGGCGAGCACGGCCAGCACGGCCACGATCACCACCGGATGCGGAATGCCGGCCAGATTGCCGTTGGTGAAGGCGCGGAACGCGGCCGGAAGCCCGAAGATCGGCGTGCCCCCGGTATAGATGAGCGCGAGCGCGCGAAAGAGCGACAAGCCCCCCAGCGTCACGATGAAGGGCTGCAAGCCCCCCCAGGTGATCAGCGCGCCGGTGAAGGCGCCGCAGCACAGCCCGATGCAGATCGCGCCGAGAATCGCGAGCGGCACCGGGACGCCCGCCACCATCATCGCCGCGCCCAGCACGCCCGAGATTGCCGCCACCGGCCCGACCGAAAGGTCGATCCCGCCGGAGATGATGACAAGCGTCATGCCGAGCGCGATGCAGGCGTTGATCGAGGATTGCTGCAGGATGTTGATCAGGTTCGGCACCGTCAGGAAGCTCGGTGTCAGAGCCGCGAAGATCGCGCCGATGATCATGAGGCCAAGGATCGTGCCCGCATCGCGAAAGCGGATGCGGGAGAGGACAGAGGCCGGTTTCGGGGCGGTGTCGGTCTTGGGGGCAGCGGTCGTCATCATGGTTTCCTCCCGTTAGTCTTCAGGCCGCGGGAATCGCGGCGCGGGCAATGGCCGCCTCGCCGATCTCGCCTGCGGTCAGTTCGGCGGTGATGCGCCCCTCGCACATCACCAGCACGCGGTCGGAGACCCGGATCACCTCCGGCAGTTCCGACGACACCACCACGATTGCCTTGCCATCCTCGGCAAGCCGTTCGATCAACTCGTAAATCTCGGCCTTGGCGCCGACGTCGATGCCGCGGGTGGGCTCGTCAAAGAGCAGGATCTCCGCCTCGGCAGCGAGCCAGCGACCCAAGATCACCTTTTGCTGGTTGCCGCCCGAGAAATTGCCGATCGGGCGGCGGACATCGAGCGGGCGCAGCTGAACCTCGCGCATGAGGTCGAGCGCGCGGGCCTCAAGCGCGCCTTTGCGGATCAGGCCCGCGCGGGAGAAACGCCGCATCGAGGACAGGCCGATATTCGAGGCGACAGGGCGCCAGCGGATGATGCCTTCGCGCTTGCGCTCCTCGGGGAGCAGCCCGAGCCCGGCGCGGATACGCGCGAGCGGCGTTGCGGCAACCGCCGTGCCGTTGATCTCGACCGTGCCACTCTCGGCGCGATCGATCCCGGCGATCAGGCGCAGGAGTTCGGTCCGCCCGGAGCCCACGAGCCCGGCGATGCCCAGAACCTCGCCTGCATGAAGGGTGAAGCTCGCATCGCGCACGACGCTGCCCCGGCTCAGGCCGCGCACTTCAAGCACCGGGCGCGGGGTGGCAAAGCTGCGATGGGTGGCATGAACGAGGGCACGCCCCACCATCAGCCGGATCACGTCTTCGACCGGGGTTTCGGGCAGCGCGACCCGGCCCACCAGATGGCCGTCGCGCATCACCGTTGCGGCCGAGCAGAGCCGGTAGATCTCGTCCATCTTGTGCGAGACATAGATGATCGAGACCCCCTTCGCGGCGAGGCCCCGGATCACCTCGGCGAGCCGGTCCACCTCGGCGGGCATCAGGCTCGAAGTGGGCTCGTCCATCGCGATGATGCGGGCATTGGCGCGACGCGCCTTGGCGATCTCGACGATCTGGCGCTGCGCCACGCGCAGGGTCTTGACCGGTGCCGTGACGTCGATGGCAGGGTCGAGGTCGGCCAGGAGGCGCTGCGCCTCGGCCTCCTGCGCGGCATGGTCGATGAAGAGCCCGCCCGCACGGCGCAGCGAGGCGCCCAGAAAGATGTTTTGCGCCACCGTCAGCTCCGGCACCTGCTGAAGCTCCTGATGGATCATCGCAATGCCCTGAGCGGCGGCGTCGCGCGGACTGGCAATGCTGACCGGCTGGCCGTCAATTTCGACGGTGCCAGCGGTGGGCCGCAGAACGCCCGACAGAATGTTCAGAAGGGTTGATTTTCCGGCGCCGTTTTCGCCGACGAGGCCGTGAACCTCGCCGGGCGCGACGGTCAGGTTGACACCATGCAGCACCGCAATGGGCCCGAAGGATTTGTCGATGCCGGAAAGCGAAAGGCGCGGGTGAGTCATGCTCGTCATCCGGAGAAAGGGGGGGGCCCACCGCGGGAGGAGGGATGCGGTGGGCACCGGATGCGTTACTTCGCGGTCAGCGCAGCACGCAGGGCTGTCATGTCGGTGGTGGCGAAGGTTTCGATATTGTCCTTCGTGATCAGAGCCTGCGGCGTGGCGACCACGCGAGGCAGATCCTGACCGGCCATAAGGCGCAACGCCACTTCCATGCCAACTTCACCTGTCAGAATGGGGAAGCTGTCCACCGTCCCGGTCAGATCGCCGGCGCGGATCGCGGCATAGGCATCCGACACCCCATCGGTGCCGAAGACCGCCGTCTGCTCGGCCTTGCCGGCCGCTTTCACGGCCTCGACCACGCCGAGCGCCATGCCATCGTTGTTGGCATAGAAGCCGATCAGGTCAGGGTGCTGTTGCAGAATCGTCGCGGCGGCGTTGAAGGCGAGCTCGCGGCTCCAGTCGGCCGGAACCGAGGCGACAATCTCGAAATTGCCGGCGGCGTTGATGGTTTCGGTGAAGCCCGCGGTGCGTTGACCGGCGGCAAACACGCCCGCCTGCCCCTCGATTACGGCGACCTTGCCGCCCTCGGGATGGTGCTCGATGAACCATTTCGCCACGCGCACGCCATTGTCTTTTTGCACGTTGCCGACGTAATGGGCGACCTGCGGGATCACCGCGTCATTGACGTTGACGACCGGCACGCCTGCCGCGGTGGCGGCCTCCAGCGCGGGAACAAGGTTCGCATCGGTTTGCGGCGAGAAGAGGAGCGCCGAGAACCCCTGAGAGATCAGGTTTTCGGCAATCGAGAGCTGGCCGATCTGGTCACCTTCGGATTGCGCCGCCTGATAGACGAATTCGACGCCATGGGCTTTGGCGAATTGGGCATAGCCTTCGCCGAGCGTGCGCCAGTATTCGTTGGTGAGCGTCTTCGATACGCCGCCGACCTTGGTGCCCGCGGCAGGCTCGGGGAAGGGCCCGAAATCGGTCTCGAGCGCGGACCAGTCCATGCGGTCGGGCTCGCTGTCCGAGTTCAACGGCGCCAGATCCTGCGCTTGCGCCATCCCCAGCGACAGGGCAAACATGCTGACCGCCAGCGCGCCTTTCAAAAAGTGTTGCATGTGGTTCCTCCCAGTTTCAACACGTCGGAAAAAGTTTCGTCAGAGCGCCATCGGGCGCCCCTGCAAGGCAAGTTGCGCCAGTTCGACCGCCACCACCGCATCTTGCTCGGCTTGTGCCTGCGCCAGACGGTTGTCGGCCTCGAGCCGGTCGATGGCGGCGATCATCCGCCCCACGGTGCGGATATTGGCGCCGCATTCGGCCACAGGATCGAGCCCCGAAGCATCGGGGAAAGTGTCGAAATAGATCGCGCCGTCGAAGCCGCCCTTGCGGCAGGCGCGCAGCAGTTCGAGCGTTTCATGCACATGCACCGCGCCCACCATCAGCCCGTCGTCGCGCTTGGCGTAACCGTCGTTCAGATGCAGCCCTAAAAGCCGCGCGCGTCGCATCACATGGGCGGCCGCCAGCGCGGGCTGTTCGTTGGCGTAAAGCGAATGCGCGAAGTCGATGGTCACGCCAAGGTTCTTTGCGCCCACCTCGTCGATCGCCAGCAGCGTGGTGGCGGCATCGGGCAGAAGGGCGAAGCTGCGCGGCTCGTTGGGCTTGTATTCGATCGAGATCAGGCAGTCGGGGTCATGCGCCGCCACTTCCGCGATGCCCGCCACCTCATCGGCCCAAAGCTTCGCGTAATCGCACTGGAAGGCGTAATCCCAGCCATCCTGACCAAGCCAGAGCGTCATCATCGGCGCCCCCATCGCGCGCGCCGCGTCGATGCCACGTTTCGTCAGATCAATGGCGTCGCGGCGCACCGCCGGGTCGGGGTTGGTGAAGGCGCCACGCTTGAAGGCGGGGTTGGTGTAGTAGCGCATCGCCAGCCCGCTGATCGCCAGACCGTTGTCCGCCACCATCGCCGCAATCGCCTTGGTATCGCCCGCCGCGTGGTCGGGATAGTTCAGATCAAGCTCGGTCAGACCCTCGACCGTCGCCGCCCGGGCAATCATCTGCCCGAGTGTCGGCTTGCCGGAAAGCTCGGGCCAGAAGCTGTGCGGCGCGGAAGCGAAGGAATTGATGCGCGTGGCGAAGCGGGTACCGAACATATGAGTCTCCTTTGCTTCACGATTTATCATAAAGTCGTAAAGTTGCAAGGGGAAGCGAACGTCCCGTCCGATAACGGTGCTTTCGCACCCGTTCGCTCTGAACCATCGGGACGCGGAGCCGTTGATTTCTGAGATGGCCCAGGTGGCTGAGAAACCCTGTGCATCAGCGACATTCGGCCCAAGGCTTTTCTGCGCCAGCCATAAACGACCACTTCGGGCAGTCCGCGCGGCGGTGTAGCCCCCCCCGACCAGCCGCAACGGGCCGGGTGTGAAGATAGCGCGAGGCGAGTTGTCCCGGTAAGCGCTGAGGATGACCGCCGTGGAGATCAAGGCCCTCCGGCGTCCCCGGCGCCAAAACCAAACAGATCGCCGCGTCGGTCTTGGCGCCCTTCGGCTTGCATCCCCTCTTCGGGCGCCAGGCGAGATACCGTCTTTTCGGCGAGAGCCGGCGTCCGTCCCCCCTCGGCAGCATCCGGGGCGGTGGCGTCCAGCGCAAGCAGGGCGGCGAGCGCGGCCGCACACGCCGGGTCGGCACGCAATCGACGAGCACAGAGCGCAGGCGACACGCTGCGACACGCGCCGTGCCCGATTTGTGATGCCTTGCCGGATTTGATACCAGTCGTGCGCATCGACGCCGAGGGCGGGTGTCGTTTTGGCATGCGGATCGGGAGGCCGTTGGCCGCCCGCCGAAAGTGCGCGTCGATTTCCATTTCCGCGCCTGTCCGAACGGCCCTTCTGACCTGTCTGAGCAGACACCGCGCTCGGCATCCCGGGCACGGAGACTGTGGGATAAGTCTCTCCGGGAAAGGGGAAAACTCGCATATCACCTGATTTGGGCAACAAAGCCGCAGTGCCCCGCCAATGCACGACCGATCCATTGAACGGCACACTCATTCTGATAAGATGCGTGATACCGAGGGGTGTCCCGACAAGGGGCTGAGATATCGCTCGCAGATGCAGCGCGGTGACCCTTTGAACCTGATCCGGATCATGCCGGCGAAGGGACAGGATCGCACGGCTCTCTTGCCCTTGCCGGCCTCAGCTATACGAGGCCAAATTGCCATCTCCATCGACAGAACCCCGCCCGATTTCGGCGACGATCGCCGTCGTCCTGCGCGAACACCAGGTGCTTCTCGTGCGCCGCGCCCATGCGCCCGACGCAGGATGGTGGGGGTTTCCGGGCGGAAAAATAAACCATGGCGAGACCCTGTTCGAGGCCGCAACCCGAGAACTGGAGGAAGAAACCGGCGTTTCCGCCGCGCCGCTGCGCGTGTTCACCGCCGTCGATGCGTTTGACCATGACGCCAGCGGCGCGCTGCGGCGCCATTTCATCCTGATCGCGGTGCTGTTTCGATGGACGGCGGGAGAGCCGGTTGCGGGGGATGACGCGCTCGAGGCGCGGTGGTTCGATCTCGCCGCCCTGCACGAGAGCGGCCTCGCGCTGAGCCGCGATGTGGCCGAGCTCGCAGAGCAGGCGGCGGCCCTGATGGCGGAGGTTGCGCCATGATCGCCAATGTCCTGACGATCGCCGGCACCGATCCCTCGGGGGGCGCGGGGATTCAGGCCGATATCAAGGCCATCTCCGCGCTTGGCGCCTATGCCTGTTCCGTCGTCAGCGCCGTGGTCGCCCAGAACACCTGCGGTGTCCGGTCCTTCCAGGCGCTCGCGCCCGAACTCGTCGCCGACCAGATCGACGCGGTGCTGGAAGACGTGCGCATCGACGCCGTGAAGATCGGCATGATCGCCAATGCGGGCATCGCCGAGGCCGTGGCCGACCGTCTGCGCCATCACGGCGCGCGTAACATTGTGCTCGACCCGGTCATGGTTGCCAAAAGCGGCCATGCCTTGCTGGACCCGGAGGCGGTCTTCGCGTTACGCGAACGGCTTGTGCCGCTGGCCGCAGTCATCACGCCGAACCTGCCCGAAGCCGCCGTTTTGTTGAACCGCCCCGACGACTGGAGCCTGGACGCGATGAAGGCCGCGCTGCCCGCTCTCCTTGCCCTCGGGTCGGATTACGTGCTGCTCAAGGGCGGGCATCTGGCGGGCGAAGACAGCACCGATCTGCTGGCCGGGCCCGAGGGCACGCAGGCCCTGAGCGCCCCGCGCCTCCGCACCACCTGCGATCATGGCACCGGCTGCACGCTCTCTTCGGCCATTGCGGCGCTTTTGCCGCATCACCCGATGCCCGAGGCGGTGGCCCGCGCGAAGGCCTACCTGCAGGCCGCACTCGCCCAGGGCCACCGGCTTGAGGTTGGGCGGGGCCATGGGCCGGTGCATCATTTCCACGCGCTCTGGGGCTCAGAAGGATAAGGCGTCGATCCTCTCCCTGAGGGCGCGGGCGGCGGCCTCGGGGTCCGGCTGGCCGCAGATCGCCGAGACCACGGCGATGCCTCGCGCCCCCGCCTTGAAGGCCCGCGCCACATGATCTGCCTTCAGCCCGCCAATGGCCACGGCCGGCACCGGGCTCGCCGCGACCTGCGCCGCCAGCCCGTCAAAGCCCACCGGGGGCTTGTGATCGCGCTTCGTCGGCGTGGCAAAGACGGGCCCCGCGCCGATATAGTCGACCAGCGCCGGATCGACCTGCGCGGCCAGCGCGGGCGTCTCGACCGAAAGGCCGAGCACCATCGCCGCGCCGATCCGGTCCCGGGCCTGCGCCACCGCCATATCGCCCTGCCCGATGTGCAGCCCCTCTGCCCCGATCGCGATCGCCGCCTCCACATCGTCATTCACGATCAGGGCAGCGCCCGTCCCGGCCAGCGCGGCCTTCAAGGCGCGCCCCGTCTCGATCATGCGCGCGGTATCGGCTGTCTTGTCGCGCAGCTGCACCAAACGCGCCCCCCCCGCCACGGCGGCGCGGGCCGTGGCAACCATGCCGAGCCCGGCGCAAAGGCCGGGATCGAGCACGAGGTAGAGCGAGAGATCGAGGCTGTGGCCGATGCGGGGCCTCATGCGGGCACCGAGGCGTCGCGGATCACCGCCCCGGCCAGCGCCTCGGGCGTGACCAAGGCCAGCGCATCAAGGAACCGGGGCGCAAAACTGCCCGGCCCCGCCGCCCCCTCATGCGCCCGCGCGCCCGCCACGGCAAAATGCGCCAGCGCGCCCACGGCGGCGTCAAACGCATCGTCCGTCACGGCAGCATAGGCCCCGCACAGGCAGGTCAGCGCACAGCCAAGCGCGGTGTTCATGGGCATGAAGGGCGATCCACCCTCAATCCAGACCGCGCGCTGGCCGTCGGTCACATAGTCCACCGCGCCGGTCACCGCGACCACCGCACCGCTTGACTGCGCGAGCCGTCGCGCGCCATCTTCCGCCGCCGCGACCGTGTCGCGCCCGTCAACGCCCTGCCCGTGGCTGGCCTCACCTGCCAGCGACAGGATTTCCGAGGCATTGCCGCGGATAATGGCCGGGCGCTGCGCCACCAGCATCTGCACCACCTCACGGCGATAGCGTGTCGCCTGACAGGCCACCGGGTCCAGCACCCAGGGGCGACCGGCGGCCTGCGCGCCCAAGATCGCGGCGTTCATGCCGTCGAGGAACGCAGCAGACAGGGTGCCGATGTTGATTGTCACCGCACCGGCGATCCCGGCGAACTCTCCGGCCTCCGCAGCATCCGACACCATCGCCGGGCTGGCCCCGGCGGCGAGCAGAACATTGGCGGCAATGTTCATGGCGACATAGTTGGTGATGCATTGCACCAGCGGCGGTTCGGCTCTGAGCGCGCGCAGCAAGTGTTCGGGCGCGCCGCTCCCTTCCCATCCGCTCATTTCCCGTCCTCCAGCGGCATGTAGAGATCTCCGCCCTCACGGAACTTTTCCGCCATCTTCTGCATGCCCGCCTGCTGCGCCTCGGCACGGATGTCGTGGCTGATGCGCATGGAGCAGAATTTCGGCCCGCACATGGAGCAGAAATGCGCCACCTTGTGGGCCTCCTTGGGCAGGGTTTCATCATGCATCGACCGCGCCGTGTCCGGGTCGAGCGACAGGTTGAACTGATCTTCCCAGCGGAACTCGAACCGCGCGCGGCTCAGGGCGTCGTCGCGGAGCCGTGCGGCCGGATGCCCCTTCGCCAGATCGGCGGCATGGGCGGCAATCTTGTAGGTGATCACCCCGACTTTCACGTCGTCCCGGTCGGGCAACCCAAGGTGCTCCTTGGGCGTCACGTAGCACAGCATCGCCGTGCCGAACCATCCGATCATCGCGGCGCCGATGCCGCTGGTGATGTGGTCGTAGCCCGGTGCAATGTCGGTGGTCAGCGGCCCGAGCGTGTAAAAGGGCGCCTCGCCGCAGGTGCGGAGCTGCTTGTCCATGTTTTCCTTGATCTTGTGCAGCGGCACATGGCCCGGCCCCTCGATCATCACCTGGCAATCCTTGGCCCAAGCGATCTGCCTCAGCCCGCCCAGAGTTTCCAGCTCGGCGAATTGCGCCGCATCATTGGCATCGGCGATCGAGCCCGGGCGCAGCCCGTCGCCAAGGCTGAACGCCACGTCGTAAGCGCGGGCGATCTCGCAGATCTCGTCGAAATGCTCGTAAAGAAAGCTCTCGCGGTGATGGTGCAGGCACCACTTCGCCATGATCGCGCCCCCGCGCGAAACAATGCCCGTCACCCGGCCCACCGTCATCGGAATCATGTGCAACCGCACCCCCGCGTGAATGGTGACGTAATCCACCCCCTGCTCGGCCTGCTCGATCAGCGTGTCGCGAAACACCTCCCAGGTCAGGTCTTCGGCGATGCCGCCCACTTTCTCCAGCGCCTGATAGAGCGGCACCGTGCCGATGGGCACCGGGGAATTGCGCAAAATCCATTCACGAATGTTGTGGATGTTATGGCCCGTGGACAGGTCCATCACCGTGTCCGCGCCCCAACGGATGGCCCAGACCATCTTCTCGACTTCTTCGGCCATCGACGAGGTGACGGCAGAATTGCCGATATTGGCGTTGATCTTGACAAGGAAGTTGCGCCCGATGACCATCGGTTCGGCCTCGGGGTGGTTGATATTGGCGGGGATGATCGCCCGCCCCCGCGCGATCTCGTCGCGCACGAATGCGGGCGTGATGAAATCCGGGATCTCGGCGCCAAAGCTCTCGCCATCGCGGGCGAGCGCCGCTTTTGCGGCTTTGCGCCCAAGGTTTTCGCGGATGGCGACGAATTCCATTTCGGGCGTGATGATCCCGGCCCGGGCATAGGCCATCTGCGTCACCGCACGCCCCTCCAGGGCCCGGCGCGGCGCCGGGCGGCGCGGGAATTCGGGCGTCAGCCGCGCGCCTTCGGCAAAACCGGTATCCGCGGGCTCGACATCGCGGCCCTGATAGGTCTCGGTATCGCCCCTTGCGGCAATCCAGGCCGCGCGCAAACGGGGCAAGCCGCGGTCAATCGCGATCTCGGCGTCCGGGTCCGTGTAGGGGCCGGAGCTGTCGTAGACGGTGACGGGGGGCTCTCCTGCCGTGGGGTGCAGGTCGATCTCGCGCATCGGCACGCGGATCTCGGGGTGGTGCTCGCCCGCGTGCCAGACGCGGCGGGAAGCGGGCAGCGGGCCCGTGGTAACGGTTGGGGTCAGGTCTTTCATCGGTCGGAGCCTCCAGAGCTCAAGGCGTTGGAGACCCAGTTCCGCGTCGAATGGGAGGGCCGGGATCGGATGCTTCCCCCCACGAAGACGTGGTCGGGGCCCGCGCGGCCAGTGCACCATCCCTACGCCAGTGTGAACTGGATCAGGTTCATCGGGTCACTGCGCTGCGCGGCTTGGGGCCGGCCAGCAGTATCTCAGCCTCTTGTCGAGACCCCCCGGGTGAGGGCTTCAGAATGGCGCTTCGGGGGGGAAGTTGTCAACCGGTGCCGTCTGCGCAATGCGCGGTTCACATGGCCCGCCCGCCCCTGCGCGACAGCGCCAACTTTGGCCTTGGCCGTCTGAATCTGCTCCGCTTCGGCCAAAATCCGACTGGCTCGACGGGCCGCCCTTGGCCCGCGCACACCAGATATGCAAAGGGCGCCCTCAGGGCGCCCCATATCCTGACCATCCATTCCCGCCGCCGGCCCCGGTGCTCGATGTGCCCGATCGGGCCACAATCCGACCCGGATCTGGAGCCTCAATGGGTCCAGTTCGCGCGGCGGTTGGATTGGAAATTCTCACCATATCCCATGGCACGCACATTGACGGCGCGCTTGTGTGCGCCCGTCACGGTATAGTCGATCCCATGGGTCTTGGCGTAATACTCCGCCGCCTCACGGCTCTCGAACTTCAGCCGCACCTGGCTTTGCGTATCGGCCGAACCGGTCCAGCCCATCAAAGGGTCGAGATCCCGCGCCTCGGCCGGAAGGAAATCGAGATACCACAGTTTCGTTTTCGCTTGCCCGGATTGCATGGCGTTGCGGGCAGGCTGATAGATACGCGCGCGCATGGGACCCTCTTTGTTGACACCTTGTTGTAGCGCCTCCCGGCAAAAACGCAAGTGCTGCATACCATTGTGTGCCGAACTCGGCAGAGCGTCAGGATGCGGGGAGGGATGCTACCGGCCGGGTTTGGGGAGCGAGGGGGTGGGGTGGTGCCCCGGCCGGTAGCCAATGCTGCTTGCCTGGACAACATGCAAAAAACGGCGCAAAAACTCAAGCGAAATTGCAACTCAAACTATTGATATGCATCGCAAATTTGAGCATTTACCTTAACCTGTTCGTAACCTCTTCGACAAGGCCTTGAAAGAGAACGAAAAGGGACCGACATTGAGGCCTGCCCGAGGAGGCCCCATGCCCCACAACAATGACAACCGCCCCGTAGACCGCCCCGATGTGCTCACCCGCCCCAAGCTTGAGGGCGGCAAGCGCTTCGTGATGAAGACCGAGTTTTCCCCTGCGGGCGACCAGCCCACCGCCATTGCCGAGCTATCGGCCGCGGTGCGTTCGGGAGAGCGCGATCAGGTGCTGCTCGGTGCGACCGGCACGGGCAAGACCTACACGATGGCGAAAGTGATCGAAGAGACCCAGCGCCCCGCCATCATCCTTGCGCCCAACAAGACGCTCGCCGCACAATTATACGGAGAATTCAAGGGCTTCTTCCCCGACAACGCGGTGGAATACTTCGTTTCCTATTATGATTACTACCAGCCCGAAGCCTATGTTGCGCGCACCGACACCTATATCGAGAAGGAATCGATGATCAACGAGCAGATCGACCGGATGCGCCACTCGGCCACCCGGGCGCTGCTGGAGCGGGACGATGTGATCATCGTTGCCTCGGTAAGCTGCATCTATGGCATCGGCTCGGTCGAGACCTATTCGGCGATGACGCAAGACCTGAGCGTGGGCGGGCTCTACGATCAGCGCAAATTTCTGGCAGACCTCGTGGCGCAGCAATACAAGCGCCTCGATGCCGCCTTCCAGCGCGGCGCCTTCCGCGTGAAGGGCGACACGGTCGACCTTTGGCCCGCCCACCTTGAAGACCGCGCCTGGAAATTCAGCTTCTTTGGCGAGGAGCTGGAAGCGATCACCGAATTCGACCCGCTCACCGGCGCGAAGACGAACAGTTTCGAGCAGATCCGAATCTACGCGAACAGCCACTACGTGACCCCCCGCCCGACGCTGCAGCAGGCGATCAAGTCGATCCGCTCGGAGCTCGCGCAGCGGCTCAAGCAGCTCACCGGCGAGGGCAAGCTTCTGGAGGCGCAACGGCTTGAGCAGCGCACCAATTTTGACATCGAGATGCTGGAGGCGACGGGCGTGTGCAACGGCATCGAGAACTATTCGCGCTATCTGACGGGGCGCAACCCGGGCGAGCCGCCCCCGACCCTTTTTGAATTCATTCCCGACACGGCGATTGTCTTTGCCGATGAATCCCACGTCACCGTGCCGCAGATCGGCGGCATGTATCGGGGCGACTACCGGCGCAAGTTCACGCTCGCCGAACACGGTTTCCGGCTGCCGTCCTGCATGGACAACCGCCCGCTCAAATTCGAGGAATGGGACGCGATGCGCCCGCAATCGGTGTTCGTGTCCGCCACCCCGGCCGCATGGGAGCTGGAACAGACGGGCGGCGTGTTCACCGAACAGGTGATCCGCCCCACCGGGCTTCTGGACCCGGAGGTGGAGATCCGCCCCGTCGAGACGCAGGTGGATGACCTTCTTGACGAAATCCGCAAGGTCGCGGCGCGCGGGCTGCGCGTGCTGGTGACCACGCTCACCAAGCGCATGGCCGAAGACCTCACCGAATATCTGCACGAACAGGGCATCCGGGTGCGTTACATGCACTCCGACATCGACACGATCGAGCGCATCGAGATCTTGCGCGATCTGCGGCTTGGCGCCTTTGACGTGCTGATCGGCATCAACCTTCTGCGCGAGGGGCTCGACATTCCCGAATGCGGGCTCGTCGCCATTCTCGATGCCGACAAGGAGGGCTTCCTGCGCTCGGAGACCTCGCTGATCCAGACCATCGGGCGGGCCGCGCGCAACGCCGATGGCCGGGTGATCATGTATGCCGACAAGATCACCGGCTCGATGGAGCGCGCGCTTGGCGAAACGAACCGCCGCCGCGAAAAGCAGATCGCTTACAACACCGCGCATGGCATCACACCGCAGACGGTGCGCAAGAATGTTGACGATGTGCTGGCCGGGCTCTGGGCGGGCGATACCGATATGGCCCGTGTCACTGCAAAAGTTGAAAATGTGAAAGCCGGGGCCAATCTGGCGGCGCATCTTGAGGGGCTAAGGTTGCAAATGCGCAAGGCCGCCGAGAACCTCGAATTCGAGGAAGCGGCCCGGATGCGCGACGAGATCAAGCGTCTGGAGGCAGTTGAGCTTGCCGTGGCCGATGATCCGCTGGCGCGCCAGTCTGCCGTCGATCAAGCCGTGGAGGCCGCCACCCAGGCCAAGGGGCGCTCCACGGCGGGCCGCCCCGGCCAGCGCGGCGGGGTCAAGCGCCCGAAGAAGCGTTAGCGGGCCGACCGGGGCGCGCTCTTACGCGCCGATCACCAGCAGATCGGCGGCATTGAGGCCAAGGGTCACCTCTTCGCCCACTTTCGGCGGCGCGCCATGCGCGGTGTTGAATGTGTCGAAGGCAAGGATCTGGCCATCCAGATCGGCACGCAACCGGATCACCGAGCCGAGAAAATCCACCTCGCGGATGCGGCCATGAAGCGTGATCTCGCGCCCGGTCGGCGCAAGGCTCACCGCCTCGGGGCGCAGCCCGAGCGTCACGCGCCCGGCAGGCAACGCGCGGCCAAGCCGCACCTCGCGCAGGCCAATCCGCACGGTGCCGCTGGCGGCATCGACCACGGGCGCCTCGATCGTGTTGAGCGTGCCGACAAAGCCCGCCACAAAGCGGGTGGCGGGGCGGTTGTAAATGTCAAACGGCGTGCCGACCTGATCGGCGATGCCCTCATGCATCACCACCACGCGGTCGGACATCGAGAGCGCCTCTTCCTGATCGTGGGTGACGAAGATCGTGGTGATGCCAAGCTCGCGCTGGATCGCGCGGATCTCGTTGCGCAAGGAGACGCGCACCTTGGCATCGAGCGCGGAGAGCGGCTCGTCAAGCAGCAGCACCGAGGGTTTGGGCGCCAGCGCACGGGCCAGCGCCACGCGCTGCTGCTGGCCGCCCGACAGCTGGAACGGATACCGGTTGCCGAGATCGGCCAACCCGATGAGCTGCAGCATCTCCCGCACGCGGGGGCGAATTTCATCCTTGGGCGCGCCCTTCACCTTCAGCCCGAAGCCGACGTTTTGCGCCACGGTCAGGTTCGGAAACAGCGCATAGGCCTGAAACACCATGCCGATATTGCGCTGGTTCGGGCGCAGATGCGTCACGTCCTGACCGTCGATGGATATGCCGCCCGAGGTCGGCGTTTCAAAGCCCGCGACCATCCGCAAAACCGTTGTCTTGCCACAACCCGAAGGGCCCAGCAGCGAGATGAACTCGCCCTGCGCGACCTCAAGGTTGAAATCCTTCACCACGCGCAGGGTGCCGAAGCTTTTTTCGAGGTGAGAAAGCGTGAGATAGCTCATTTCGGGGCCCTGTCGAATTTGGAAAGCCGGGTCACCAACTGGATCAGCCCCATGCAGGCCCAGGTGATGAGGAAGGCGATGGTGGCGAGCGCAAAGGGCTCATAGGCGCGGTTGGCGCCCATCAGTTGCAGATAGGGGCCAAAGGCGGGGCGGTTGAGAAGCGCCGCCAGCGTGAACTCCCCCATGACGATGGCAAAGGTGACAAAGGCGCCCGAGAGCACGGCCACCAGCACATTGGGCAGGATGATCCGTGCGAGGATCGTCACCCAGCCCGCGCCGAGGCTTTGCGCGGCCTCGGTGAGCGTGGCCACATCAATCGTGCGCAGCCCGGTGTCGATGGCGCGGTACATATAGGGCAGGCTCAGCATCGAATAGCCAAAGAGCAACAGCAGGTTCGTGCCCATGGTCGTGCCGGTGAGCGGCAACCAGCTTGAGGTGTTGTAAAGCCGGATATAACCGAACACGACGACGATCGCCGGAATGACGAGCGGCAAAAGCGTCACGAATTCGATATAGGGCCGCAGCCCCGGCAGCTTGAGCCGCACCCAGAAGGCCGTGGGCACAACAAGGAGAATGCCAAACAGGATCGTCAGCACCGCCATCACCACCGAATAGGTGAAGGTCTCGCGAAAGCGCGGATCGGCAAAGACAACGCGATAGGCCTCGAAACTGTAGACGCCCCGTTTCATCGAGAGCGAAAACTCGACCATGCCGATCAGCGGCAGGATGAAATAGGCCATCCCCAGAAGCAGGATCGCCCAGGCGGCGGCACGTTTCATTTCAACCACCTCTCGGAGCGGATCCGCAGCCAGATATAGAGAACATTGGCAAGCGCGGTGACAAGGATCATGCCAAAGGCCATCGCATAGCCCAGATGCGGGTTGCCAAGCACATCGCCGCGGATCTGCGCAAAGAGCATGATCGGCACGATGTTGAGCGAGGAGCCTGTCAGCGCGATGGCGGTGGCGACGGCGCCGAAGGCATTGGCGAACAAAAGCGCGAAGGTGCCAAGGATCGAGGGCGCGAGGATCGGCAGCGCCACCGACATCCAGTATTGCCGCGCCGAGGCGCCAAGCGATTGCGCCGCCTCGCGCCACTCGCGCTTGAGGCCATCGAGCGCAGGCGTGATGATCAGGATCATCAAGGGAATCTGGAAGAAGATATAGGTGATCGTCAGCCCCCAGAAGCTGAGGATGTTGAACCCCAGCGCCCGCAGGTTGATGCCAAATTCGGTGCGCAGCCACATCGTCACAAGGCCCAAGGGCCCGAGCGTCGCCAAAAAGGCAAAGGCGAGCGGCACGCCCGCGAAGTTCGAGGCGACACCCGAGAAGGTCAGAAGCGGCGCCCGGATGAAGCGCGGCAGCCCGCCAAGCACCACCGCCGCCGCCATCAAAAACCCGATCAGCGCGCCAAGGGCCGCAGAGGCGACCGAGATCTTGATGGAGATCCAGTAGCTTGCAAGAATCGAGGGGGTAAAGAGCCCGGCGATGTTCTCAAAGGTGAAGCTGCCATCGGCGCGCTGGAAGGCGCCAATCACGATCTTCATCGTGGGTGCGATCAAAAACAGCGCGACAAAGGCCGCGAAAGGCAGGATGCCGAGCCAGGCAAGGTTCAGGCGGCGGCGCGGGGCAGGCGGCGGATGATCGGTCACGCGGGGAGGGTCCGTTCGGTGAAAAGCCGCCCCCGGCGCAAACCGGAGGCGGCGGATCTGATCTGGTGTCCGTTACTGGACGTTGGCGCCCACGACCGAATCCCAGCCCGCGGTCACGGCTTCCTTGTTGGCGCCCTGCTCGTCGATGCTCGGGAAATAGGCATTGGCATAGGCTTCCGCCGGCGGCAGCGCGTCAACCAGCTCTTGCGGCACCACGCCCGCGGCGGCCATCGCATTGAAGCGCGCCGGGTGGCAGTAGCCCTTCAGCCAGAGGTTCTGGCCTTCGTCCGAATAGACATATTCCATCCAGAGTTTCGCCGCATTCGGATGCGGCGCATGGGCCGAGATCGCCTGCACATACACACCGGCCAGCACGCCGGTTGCCGGCACGACCACCTCAACCGGCGGGTTGCCGGCAAGCGTGTCGCGCGCGGAGAGCGCGTTATAGTCCCACATCACGACGATCGGCGTGGCGCCCTGCGCAAGCGTGCCCGCCTTGCCGATGACCGGAACGAAGTTGCCGTTCCCGTTCAGCTCCTTGAAGAACTCAAGGCCCTTCTCGCCGGCTTCCTTGCCAGCCGCGCCGCCATTGGCCATCCCGGCCGCAAGCACCGCGAGAATCGCCTGGTTCGAGGCGCGCGGATCGCCCGCGAGCGCCACCTGACCGGCGTAATCGGCTTTCAGCAGATCCGACCAGTCGGCGGGGGTCTCGGTCACGAGATCCTTGTTCACCATGAAGGACATCACGCCGTAATAGTCGCCATACCAGTAGCCGTCGGCATCCTTGACCGCATCCGGGATGTCATCCCAGGTGGAGACCTTGTAGGGCTGGATCAGCCCTTCGTCCTTCGCTTGCGGGCCGAAGGCGAGGCCAACGTCGATCACGTCGGGCGCTTGCGGGCCGGTGTTGCCTTTGTTCGCACGAATCGCTTCGAGCTCGTCGGCCGAGCCCGCATCGGGGTTCAGCTCGTTCACGGTGATCTCGGGATATTTCGCCTTGAAGCCCTCGATCACGGCTCCATAACCGCACCAGTCATGCGGCAGCGCGATGGTGGTGAGCATGCCCTCGGCCTTGGCGGCGGCTTCGATTGTGGCCAGATCTTCGGCGTGGACAAGCGCCGTGGTGGCCAGAAGCGCGGCAGCGCCGGCGAGGATGTGCATCGGTTTCATATTCAGTCTCTCCCCGTTGTCGGAAGGTTGGGCCCACTGTGGGCGCAACCAGCACCTAGGCGCGTTCTGTGACAGTCTTGCGACGCGCGCGCCTCAGGCATGGTCGGATTTGACCGACCGGGCAAGACTTGCGCGAAATCTGCGCGCTTGCAACAATTCTGTTACGCCTCTGTCATCTTGGCCTCATTCCGTCCGCCCTGCCCGCGCCCGGACGTAAGGTTCGCGCGAAAAGGCTGGTTTTTGCGCCGCCCTGTGTCATCCTGTCGCAAGGAAGAGGAGGAGAGAGCATGACGGAGATTTCTGCCGCATTCACCGGCCAGACGGTGATCTGCACCTTCGAGATGACGCCGGCCACGGCCAGCGAGCTGATGGAGCATCTGCAATCGGCCTATACCGAATGCATCAGCAAGGCGGGCGGGTTCATCGGCGCGGGGCTGCACATGAACGACGCGCAGACCCGGATCGCCACCTATTCAAAATGGGAAAAGCGCGGCGATTATCAGGCGATGCTGCGCAGCCCGGAAATGATTGCCCGCAACAAGGTGATCGCCACCCTGTGCCGGAGTTTCGAGCCTGTGATGTATGAGGTCGCGGCAAATTATTAAACGTTGCCCATAGGTTCGACAGGGGCGGTCGCCGTGGCCGCCCCTATTTTTTGCATCACGCCGGTGTTTTGCGGCCACGGAGCATGCTGCGGCCCCCGGCGAGAATGCGCCCCTTCGGCCCGCCAAGGCGGAAAGGGCCGCCCCTGCCTTCGACTTTGTGCAAATATCCCGGGGGGTGAATTGGCGCGCAGGCGCCAAGAGGGGGGCAGCGCCCCCCTACTTTCTGCCCCGAAAAAAGCGCGCGCGCTCATAAAGCGCCTCGAGCCGGCGCATCCGGGCCGCCGTCGTCTCCCAGGTCAGATCCTGCACGGCTGCCATCAGCGTCTCGACAATGAGCTGGATCGCCACGGTGCTGTCCCATGCGGAGGGCACTTCAACCTGCGCCGACAGCCGGATCCTTGCATGTGCCGCAGCCGGGCTCACCCAGGGGTCGGTGACAAGCACCACCTCCGCGCCCTGCTCCGCCGCCATTTCCACCAATTGCAGCACCGCATTCTCATAGCGGCGGATGTCGAACACAAGAAGCACATCGCCCGGCTCGATCTCCAAAAGCGCGGGCGGCCAGGCATTCGACACCGGCATCAAAAGCTCCACCTGCGGCCGGATCACCTTCATATGGGTGACGAAATATTCGGCCATCGCCAGCGTGATCCGCCCCCCGGTCGCAAAGATCTTGCGGCTCGGGTCCGCGAGCAATGCCGCCGCCGCATCAAAATCCGCCTGTTCGATCTGCGCGAGCGTTGCCTGCAGATTGGCCATCACCGCATCGGCGAAGCGGTTGAGAACATGCCCCTCTGGTGCCTGCGCCGCCCAGAGGTCGTGCTTCGCCAAAGGCCCGACAAGGCGCGCTTCCAGCTCGTCGCGCACCGCCGCCTGCAGGCCCGGATAACCGCCATAGCCCATCTTCTGCGCCAGCCGCACCACGGTGGGCGAGCTCACCTCGGCCCCGCGCGCGAGCTGCGTGACCGAGCCCAGCAGCGCCACCGGGTAATGGCGCAGGATATGGCTCGCAAGCTGGCGCTCCGCCCGCGTCATCGTGGCGATCGTGCCGCGCAACTCCTCCTCGATCGTCTTCGTCTCTGCTGCCAAAACGGGCGCTCCTCGCCTTTGACGCGAAATCGCGCCTCGAACAGATTGTAACAGAATTATCAATTCTGAAATGATGTTGACAGTTTCCCCCCTGCGGTCAAGCCTGACTCCAAAAGCATAACAGAATCGACGGCGACGGGGAGTGGCTGTGGACAACAAGACGGAAGGCGCGGTCGTCATTGAAGGACGCGCGGCCCCCGGGCCGTTCGTTTTCGTGTGCGAACATGCGGTGAATACCTTCCCGGCGCCCTGGGGGGCGCTCGGGCTCGATGCGGCAACACGCGACAGCCATGCCGCCTGGGACCCGGGTGCGCTCGGCCTGGCGCGGGCTCTTGCGGCAGAGCTGCATGCGCCGCTCGTGCGCGCCACCCATTCGCGGCTGATCTATGACCTGAACCGCCCGCCCCATTCTCCGGGCGCAATGCCCGCGCGCTCGGAGATCCACACGATCCCGGGCAATGCGGCGGTCACGCCCGAGGCGCGGCGCGCCCGCACCGAGGCGCTTTACATCCCCTTCCATGCGGCATTGCGCGCGCTTCTGGCCGAAAAACTTGCCCTGGGCGTGCGCCCGATCCTCGTGACGGTCCATTCCTTCACGCCGGTCTGGCATGGCAGCCCGCGCGCGGTCGAGCTTGGCATCATCCATGACGCCGACCCGAGCCTTGCCGAGGCGGTGTTTGCGCAGGCGCGCGCGCAGACCGGCCTCGATTCCCGTCTCAACGAGCCCTATAGTGCCGCCGACGAGGTCACCCACACGCTGGCCCTTCAGGCCACGCCAATGGGGCTGAAGAACGTGATGCTGGAGTTGCGCAACGATCTGATCGCCGATGCCGCCGCGCAGGCGGCGATGGCGACGCGGCTGGGCGCGGTGCTGCGCACCGCGGTGGCAGAACTCGCCAAGCGCGAGGAGGCTGCCTGATGCCGCGGTTTTTGGTGCGTTACGTTCACTTCATCGAGGCCGTGACCCGTCGGCTTGGCCGCTTCGCCATGTATCTGCTCTATGTGATGATGGCGATCATGGTCTGGTCGATGATCACCAAATTCGCCCATATTCCCGCGCTCTGGACGCTGGAGATGGCGCAGTTCACGCTGGTGGCCTATTACATGCTCGGCGCGCCCTGGACCATGCAATCCGAGGTGAACGTCCGCATGGATCTGATTTATGCGCGCTTCACCCACAAGGGGCGCGCGCTCACCGATGCGCTCACCGTCTTTTTCCTGATGACCTATCTCGCCATCATGCTCTATGGCGCCTTTGACTCGACGGTCTATTCCTTCGAGGTGGGCGAGCGCAACCCGACCGCCTGGCGCCCCGTGCTCTGGCCGCTCAAGACCATCATCACCTTCAGTTTCGCACTGATGCTCCTGCAAGCCACCGCACTTTTGATCCGCGACATTGCCACGCTGCGCGGGGAGAAAATCTGATGGATCACAACACCATTGCGATTTTGATGTTTTCCTCGCTGCTTCTCATGATGATCACCGGGCAACGGGTGTTTGGCGCGATCGGCTTTGTTGCGGTGATCGCCGCGCTCACGCTCTGGGGGCCGGGCGGCACCGACATGGGCTTCTCGGCGGTCATGAAGCTGATGAAATGGACCCCGCTCCTCACGCTGCCGATGTTCGTTTTCATGGGCTATGTGATGAGCGAGAGCCGTTTGGCGGAAGACCTTTACCGGATGTTCCACGTCTGGTTTGGCCCCCTGCCCGGCGGCCTTGCCATTGGCACGATCCTCCTGATGGTGCTGATCTCGGCAATGAACGGGCTTTCGGTCGCGGGGATGGCGATTGGCGCCACCATCGCGCTCCCCGAACTCGTGCGGCGCAACTATGACAAGCTGATGATTTCGGGCGTGATTCAGGCGGGCTCCTCGCTTGGCATCCTGATCCCGCCCTCGGTGGTGCTCGTGCTGTTTGCGCTGATCGCGCGCCAGCCGGTCTCCAACCTCTGGCTTGCCGGTGTGGGCCCGGGGCTGCTGATGGCGGTGATGTTCATCCTTTACATCATGGCGCGCACCTGGCTGAACCCGAGCCTCGCGCCGCGCATGAGCGCGGAGGAACGCGCCTCGATCCCGCGGGCCGAAAAATACAAGCTCCTGCGCGCGGGCCTGCTGCCGATTTTCATCTTTGCCGCGATGATGGTGCCTTTTCTGAACGGCTGGGCGAGCCTCACCGAGGCCTCGGTGGTGGGTGTGGCCGCCACCGTGCTCGTGGCCATGCTCAAGGGCCGCTTCACCAAACAGGTGTTCGAGGTCGCCACCAAACAAACGCTGCATATCACCGTGATGTTCATGCTGATCATCACCGCCGCGCTCTCTTTTGGCGCGGTGTTTGATGGCCTTGGCGCGGGCCGCGCGATCCAGAATTTCTTCACCTCCGATCTTGGCCTCGCGCCTTGGCAGATCCTCGTGCTGATGCAGTTGAGCTTTCTCTTCATGGGGATGTTTCTGGACGACACCGCGATGCTGGTGATCGTCGCGCCGGTCTTTGTCAGCCTTGCCAAGGCGCTCGGCTTCGATCTGATCTGGTATGGCGTGCTCTACACCATAACCTGCCAGATCGCCTATCTGACGCCGCCCTTCGGCTATAACCTGTTTCTGATGAAGGCGCTGGCCCCGCCTGAATTCACTCTTCCGGTGATCTATCGCTCGGTCCTGCCGTTCGTGCTGGTGATGATCTTCACGCTTGTGCTGATCATGGTGTTTCCCGAAATCGCGCTCTGGCTGCCGCAAACGGTGCTTGGGCGCTGAGCCAAAACGACCCCGAACGGGGCGCCCCACAACAAGGAGAGAAAGATGACGACGACGAGACGGAAGTTCCTCACCACCGGTGCGGTGGGTGCCGCTGCGGCGGCGGGCCTTGCGGCCCCGGCCCGCGCCTCCGAAACGATCAAATGGCGCCTGCAAACCTATGCGGGCCCCGCCCTTGCCGAAGAAGTGGTGAAACCCGCAATCGAGGCGTTCAACACCATCGCCAATGGCCAGATGGAAATCGAGCTTTACACCTCCGACCAGCTTGTGCCGACGGGCGAGCTGTTCCGCGCGATGCAGAACGGCACCATCGACGCGGTGCAATCGGACGACGACTCGATGGCCTCGCCCACCGAAGTCACCGTGTTCGGCGGCTATTTCCCCTTTGCGCTGCGCTACTCGCTCGACGTGCCCGCGCTCTTCAACTCCTGGGGTCTGAAAGAGATCTGGGAAGAAGAATATGCCAAGGTCGGCATCAAGCACATCTCGGCGGGCTCGTGGGACCCGTGCAACTTCAACATGAAAGAGCCGGTGAACGCGCTTGATGACCTCAAGGGCAAGCGGGTCTTCACCTTCCCGACCGCCGGGCGCTTCCTTGCGCAATTCGGCGTCATCCCGGTGACGATCCCGTGGGAAGATGTGGAAGTGGCCCTGCAAACAGGCGAGCTCGATGGCCTCGCGTGGTCGGGGATCACCGAGGATTACACCTCGGGCTGGTCGAAAGTGGCGCCCTATTTCCTCACCAACAACATCTCGGGCGCGTGGATCGGCCACTTCTTCGCCAATATGGAGCGCTGGAATGCGGTGCCCGCGCATCTGCAACAGCTGATGCAAACCTGCTTTGATCAGTCGCATTACCACCGCCAATGGTGGTATTGGGCGGGCGAGGCGAAACTGCGCGTCGAAGGCCCCGACATGACGCTCACCTCGCTTCCGGCCGAGGATTATGCCAAGCTCGAAGAGGCCGCGCACAAGTTCTGGGACGAGATCGCCGCCGAAAGCCCGCTCAAGGCGAAGGTCGTGGACATCATCCGCAAATACAACGACACAATGGTGAAGGCCGGCGTGCCCTACCGCTATTGATCCGGTCGGGCCGGGAGCGATCCCGGCCCTGCCCCACCCTGACGCGGCGGCAGAACCGCGCTTTTGACTGGAGGAAAAGATGCCCGCAAACCTGACCTTCGACGCGCTCAAGGCGGCCGTCGCCTCGGGCGAGATCGATACCGTGATCGCCTGCGCCTGCGACATGCAGGGCAGGTTGCAGGGCAAGCGCTTCCACGCGCAGCATTTCATCGACAGCGCCTTCGAGGAAACGCATTGCTGCAACTATCTGCTCGCCACCGACATGGAGATGGTCACCGTGCCGGGCTACAAATCGTCGAGCTGGGCGCGCGGTTATGGCGATTATGTGCTCAAGCCCGACCTCTCGACGCTGCGCCGCATCCCCTGGCTGCCCGCCAGCGCGCTCGTGATGTGTGACGTGCTCGACCACCACACCCATGAGCTTGTGCCGCATGCCCCGCGCACCGTGCTCAAGCGCCAGATCGAACGGGCGACGGCGATGGGCTTTGACGTGATGATGGCGACCGAGCTCGAATTCTTCCTGTTCGAGGAAAGCTATACCCAGCTTTTCGACGCCGGCTATCCGCTGCCCACGCCGATGGCACGCTACAATGTCGATTACGCACTGATGGGCACAGCCCGCGACGAAAAGATCATGCGTGACATCCGCAACCATCTTTATGGCGCGGGGATCCCGGTCGAATGCTCGAAGGGCGAGGCCGAAGCGGGTCAGGAAGAGATCAACGCGCGCTATTCCGAAGCGCTCGACACCGCCGACATGCATGCGCTGATCAAGATGGGGGTGAAGGAGATCGCGCAAAGCCACGGCGCCTCCGCCACCTTCATGGCAAAATATGATCACCGCAAGGCGGGCTCCTCGAGCCATATTCACCAGTCGCTCTGGAGGGATGGCAAGAACGCCTTTTACGACCCCAAGGCCGAGTACGGGATGAGCGAGATCATGCGCCATTTCCTTGCCGGGCAACTCGCCTTCTCGCGCGAGCTGAGCTATTTTCTTGCCCCCTACGTGAACAGCTACAAGCGCTTCTGCGTGGGCATGTTCGCCCCCACAAAGGCGGTCTGGTCGCTCGACAACCGCACCGCGGGCTACCGGATCTGCGGCGAGGGCTCCAAGAGCGTGCGCGTCGAATGCCGGATCGGCGGCGCCGATCTCAACCCCTATCTGGCCTGTGCGGCGCTTCTCGCCGCCGGGCTTGAGGGGATCGAGCAGATGCTCGATCCGGGCATGCCTGTCTCGGGCGATCTCTATCAGGCCGAGACCGCGCCCGAAGTGGCGCGCTCACTCAGCGAGGCGGCCGAGGCGCTCAGGGATTCCGTGCTCCTCAATCGGGTGATGGGAGCGGATGTGATCGAGCATTACTACCGCGCCGCGCGCTGGGAGATGGAAGAGATCTTGCGCGTGGTCACCGATCTGGAACGCCATCGCTGTTTCGAGCGGGCCTGATTTCAAGGTTTTACGGGGCCAGAGTGGCCCCAGAGGAAGGTCGACATGACGAAGATGATCCAGTGTATCTCACCGGTGGACGGGCGGGTCTATGCCGAGCGCCCGGCCTTGAGCCTGGTGGAGGCAGAAGACATGGCCGCGCGCGCCCGCGCGGCGCAGCCCGCCTGGGCCGCGCGCCCGCTTGAAGAGCGCATCGCGCTCGTCAAGGCCGGGGTGGCAAAGCTCAACGAGATGAAAGACCGGGTGGTGGAAGAGCTCGCCTGGCAGATGGGCCGCCCCACCCGCTTTGGCGGCGAATTTGGCGGCGTCAATGACCGCACCGCCTATATGTCTGAAATTGCAGAAAAATCGCTCGCGCCGATGATGGTGGAAGAGAGCGACAAGTTCCGCCGCTATATTGCGCGCGAGCCGGTGGGCGTGGTCTTCATCATCGCGCCGTGGAACTACCCCTACCTGACCACGATCAACACGCTCGTTCCCGCGCTGATCGCGGGCAATACGGTCGTGCTCAAACACGCCACGCAAACCATGCTGGTGGGCGAGCGCCTTGCCGAGGCCTTCCATGCCGCGGGCGTGCCGGAGGATGTGTTCCAGAACGTCTATCTCACCCATGACGTGACCGAGGCGCTGATCGGCGGGCGCGCCTTCAACTTCATCAACTTCACCGGCTCGGTGAAGGGCGGCGCCACGATCGAGCGCGCGGCGGCGGGCACCTTTGCCGGCGTCGGGCTGGAACTGGGCGGGAAAGACCCCGGCTATGTGATGGACGATGCCGATCTTGATGCCGCGGTCGACAGCCTGATGGACGGGGCGATGTTCAACGCCGGCCAGTGCTGCTGCGGCATCGAGCGGATCTATGTGCATGAAAGCCTCTATGACGCTTTCGTCGAAAAAGCCGTGGCCTGGGTCAAGGCGCTCAAGCTCGGCAACCCCTTCGAGCCGGAAAGCACGCTTGGCCCGATGGCGAACAAGCGCTTTGCGGCAATCGTGCGCGAGCAGATCGCCGAAGCGGTGGCAGAGGGCGCCGAGGCGCTGATCGACCCCGCGCTTTTCCCCGCCGATGACGGCGGCGCCTATCTCGCGCCGCAGATCCTCGTGAACGTCAACCACGAGATGCGGGTGATGCGCGAAGAAAGCTTCGGCCCCGTGGTCGGCATCATGTCGGTCAAGGACGACGAGGAAGCGATTGCCGCGATGAACGACAGCCCCTATGGGCTCACCTGCTCGCTCTGGACGGCAAACCCCGACCGCGCCGCCGAAATCGGCGCGCGCGTGGAAACGGGCACCGTGTTCATGAACCGCTGCGACTATCTCGATCCGGCGCTGTGCTGGACCGGCTGCAAGGATACCGGGCGCGGCGCCGCGCTCTCGGTGCTGGGCTATCAATCGGTCACGCGGCCGAAATCCTACCATCTCAAGAAGGTGACGAAATGAGCGTTCCGCGCATGAACTGGAACTATCCCACGGCGATCAAATTCGGCCCCGGCCGGATTGCGGAACTTGCCGAGCAGTGCAAGGCGGTGGGGATCACCAAGCCGCTGCTGGTGACTGACAAGGCGCTCTCGACGCTGCCGATCACCGCGGGCGCGCTGGATGTGCTCGAGACCGCCGGGCTTGGCCGCGCGATGTTCTCCGAGGTTGATCCGAACCCGACCGAGGCGAACATGATCGCGGGCATCGCCGTCTACAAGGCGGGCGGGCATGATGGCGTGGTCTGCTTTGGCGGCGGCTCGGCGCTCGACCTTGGGAAAATGATCGCGCTGATGGCCGACCAGCCGGCAAGCCTTTCGGTCTGGGAGCTCGAAGACATCGGCGACTGGTATACCCGCGCCGATGCCACGAAAATCGCGCCGATCATCGCCGTGCCAACCACCGCGGGCACGGGCTCGGAAGTGGGCCGCGCGGGCGTGCTGACAAACTCCGACACGCACAAGAAAAAGATCATCTTCCACCCGAAACTGATGCCCGCGGTCACGATCTGCGACCCGGAGCTGACGGTGGGCATGCCCGCCTTCATCACCGCGGGCACCGGCATGGATGCGCTCGCCCATTGCCTTGAGGCCTACTGCTCGCCGTTCTACCACCCGATGAGCCAGGGCATCGCGCTTGAGGGCATGCGGCTTGTGTTCGAGAACCTGCCCAAGGTCTATGCCAATCCGACCGACCTTGAAGCCCGCGCGCATATGATGAGTGCCGCGGCGATGGGCGCGGTGGCGTTCCAAAAGGGGCTCGGCGCGATCCATTCGCTCTCCCACCCCGTCGGCGCGGTCTATGGCACGCACCATGGCACAACGAACGCCTGCGTGATGCCGATGGTGCTCGATTACAACCGCGCCGCCATCGAGGACCGGATCGAGAAGGCCGCGGCCTATCTCGGCATTGCGGGCGGGTTTGACGGCTTCCGTGCCGCCATCGTGGCGCTGCGCAAGGAGCTGAAGATCCCCGAAACGCTGACCGCGATGGGCGTGAAGGCGGAAGACCTCGACATGCTCACCGAGATGGCGCTCGAAGATCCGTCCTGCGGCGGCAACCCGATCGAGATGACGCGCGAAAACACCCGCGCGCTCTTTGACGCCTGCATGTAACCGCCTGCGCGGGAGTGCAAGACCCTTGCCCGGCGGCGTTTCGCGCTTCGCCGGGCCTTTCTTGTGGCGCCGCTGCCGCTTTCCTGCGCGATGCGGCCCAAACCCGGCCCTGATTGATCTTTCGCTCTCGTCTGCAGAGCGAAATTGGGTATAACGACCCAAAGACTTCGGAGGACAGTGTGCAGTCAGCCTATCCGCACCGGCCCCAGACGGCCCGGCCCCAGACGGCTCAACCCCAGACCGCGCAAGATCGGCAGCGGTCATCACGCCCTGCCCTGCGCGCGCTCTTGCTTGGCGCCTGCGCGGCGCTTCTTTGCGCGCCCCTGCCCGGCCCGGCGCAGGCGGACCCGCTCGTCGGCACCAGCCGCAATACCTATGGCATGCCCGGCGTTGTCGATCTGCCGAGCGCCGAGGTCTTTCCAGACGGCGAACTCGGGGTCTCGATCACCGCAATCGGCGGCGGCACCTTCCGCAACACGCTGACGTTCCAGATCACTCCGCGCATCACCGGGGCGTTCCGCTATTCGCGCATCCCCGGTCTGAACCCGATCCAGGACAAGGTGACCGGCAAGGACACGGGCGAATTCGAAGCGCTCTATGACCGCTCTTTCGACATCCGCTACCAGATCTTCACCGAGGGGCGCTACCGCCCGGCACTGGCGGTGGGCCTCAACGATTTCATCGGCACCGGGGTCTATTCCTCGGAATATCTCGTTGCCACGAAAAGCATTGGCGAGCGGCTGCGCGTGACCGCGGGCCTCGGCTGGGGCCGCCTCGGCTCCTTTGGCTCGATCGCCACGATGGGCTCGCGCCCGGAATACAACTACGCCTCGAACGGCGGCCAGTTCAACGACAACAGCTGGTTCCGCGGCGATGTCGCGCCGTTCTTCGGCCTCTCCTGGGCGATGAACGACCGGCTCACGCTGAAGGCGGAATATTCCTCCGATGCCTATACCCAGGAAACGACACTGGGCGATTGGGACCGCAAGAGCCAGGTCAACCTGGCCGCAGATTATCTCGTGGCGGCCGATACGCATCTGCAGTTCTTCGTGATGCATGGCGACAAGATCGGGCTGCAATTCTCGCGCGCGATCAACCCGCACAACCCGCCCTTCCCCTCCGGCATCGAACGTGCACCGCTGCCGGTGCGCCCGCGCCCGCCGCGGAATGCCGATATTGCGGGTTGGTCCGGCTCCTGGAGCGCCGATCCGACCGCGCAGCCCGCGATTCAGGGCGCGCTGGCCGATGCTTTGGCGAAAGACGGCCAGGTTCTCGAATCGATGTCGCTCACCGCAACGCGCGCCGAGCTGCGGGTCAGCAACGAGACCTATGCCGCCCAGCCGCAGGCGATCGGCCACGTCGTGCGCACCGCCACCCGCGCGCTGCCGCCCTCGGTCGAGACGATCACCGTGACCTCGATGCGAAAGGGCATGGCGGTCTCTTCCGTCACCTTCCGCCGCTCCGATCTCGAACGGCTGGAAAACACTGCCGCAGGCCGCATTCTTGAGACCAGCACGATCACCGAGGCCGGGCGTGACCCGGCGCAGGTGGTGACCGACAATATCTTCCCGCGGTTCCGCTGGTCGCTCACCCCCTACGGCGAGATTTCGATCTTCGACCCCGACAATCCGCTGCGCGGCGATCTTGGCGCCCAGCTCAAGGGGCGGCTCGAATTTGCGCCGGGGCTGATTCTCTCTGGCACCGTCCGGCAAAAATTTGTCGGCAACCTTGACGACATCTCGCGGGTTTCTGATTCGCGTGCGCAACATGTGCGCTCCGATCTCGCCGAATACCAGAAACACGGCGATCTGACCCTGCGGGATCTGACGCTTTCCTATTACGCGCAACCGGCGCCCAGCCTCTATTCGCGCCTCACCGTGGGCTATCTGGAACGGATGTATGGCGGTGTGTCCGGCGAATTGCTGTGGAAACCCGTCGACAGCCGCCTTGCGCTCGGGCTCGAGGCCAACTGGGTGCGCCAGCGCGACTACGACCAGCGCTTCAGCTTCCTCGATTACGAGACCGCCACCGGCCATGCCTCCGCCTATTACGATTTCGGCGGCGGGTTCCTGGGCGAGCTTGATGTGGGCCGCTATCTGGCCAAGGACTGGGGCGCAACGGTTGCCATCGACCGCACCTTCGAAAACGGCTGGAAAGTCGGCGCTTTCGCCACCATCACCGACATGTCGAACGCCGAATATGGCGAAGGCTCCTTCGACAAGGGGATCCGTCTCTCGATCCCGGTGGTCTGGTCGACGGGCAAACCTTCGGTCAATACGCTCTCGGCGACGATCCGGCCGCTGCAACGCGACGGTGGCGCGCGGCTCGATATTGATGGCCGGCTCTACAATGTGGTCGACGCCGCCCAGACGGGCTCGCTTTATGACCAATGGGGACGGTTCTGGCGATGAAAATCACTCCTTTGGCCGGGCTCGCCGCGCTGCTGCTCGCGGCGACGGCGCTGACGGGTTGCGGCACCGATACCAATGATCTTGAGACCGGGCGCGAAGCCTTTTCCGAACTGCTCGGCACGTTCACGCCCAAGCGCGCCGGTGCCGCGCCCGCCGCAATCGACGTTGAAACAATGGCCCGCGAGGGCCTTACGGTGAACGCGGGCCCGCTGCTGATCGCCACGCTTGAGCAAAACAGCTCCACCTCGCTCTTTGCCATGCGCGGCGAGAACGGCACCATGCGCACCTGGATGTCCCCCTCGGGGCAGGCGCTGATCACGCGGGCAGGTGTTCTCGCCGGCACGCGCGGCTTTGGCCATGACATGATGTCGGCCGATGTCGATGCACTGGCCGCCAAACTCCGGGCCCGCAGCGCCGGTGCGGTGTCGATTGAGCTGCGCTTCCTCGACGGGCTCGGGCTGGAGCGCCCGCTGCCGCTTGACTGCACCCTCACCCCCGGCGCGACGGCGAGCTACAGCTTTGCCGGCATCGATTATTCCGGCGTGAAGATGGATGCGCATTGCTCCGGCCACGGCTTTGTTTTCGACAACGCCTATATCGTCGGCGCGGATGGGCGCATCCTGTCTTCGCGGCAATGGATCAGCCAGGAACTCGGCTATCTGACACTCCAGACGCTGCGAGACTGACGCGCCTCACAGCGCCCGCACAATGCCTCACAAGGCCCGGAGCGATGCTCCGGGCCTTTGCGCTGGCGGCGTCTCAACAGCCCGCACCTGCGCCGCCGCGCGCCTCGGGGGCGGCAAACCAAAAAGCCGGGAAGCATACGCTTCCCGGCTCGATGTCTTTGCCCAGATGGGCGAAAGATTAGTTCGACGAAGCCGCAACGGCAACGGCGACCAGCAGCAGCGCCGGCACGAGGATGCCCGAGGACGACGAGGTCGGAGCGGCGACGACCGGAGCGGCCTCGACGACCGGAGCGGTGTAGCCGCCAGCGAAAGCGGTGGAAGCCGACAGGCCAACGGCCAGGGCGAGAGTAGCGATCTTTTTCATGGTAATCTCCGTCATTGCTGTAGAGAGCCGCCAAGCCCGGCAGCATCGGGGCGAGGAAAGCACAGGCGCTGGTAAATGCAAAGGGGAAATCTTGGCCGAGCCCATGCAGCGAAAGCAAAGTGTTGCAGTTTCGCACGCCTGATTTGCCACATCATGCCGCGCCGCGGCATCCTGAGTTGCGGCGCTGTCGCAAAGGGGAAAAAACGACCCTCTTGCCGCCCCCGCCCGCCCCGGCCCCCGGCGGGCCCGCACAGCCGACAGGGACAGCCAACCCAGCCTTGAAGACGGGTGCCCCTCAGCCGCGCCGGCGCAGAACCAACGAAATCGTGAACACAAGCGCCGCCACGGCAACGATCGAGGGGCCGGCAGGGGTATCCAGCCGGAGCGAGGCGGTAAGCCCGCCCGCCACCGAAAACGCGCCAACGAGCGTGGCGCCAAGCGCCATCGTCTCGGGGCTGCGGGTGATTTGGCGCGCCGCCGCGGCAGGGACGATCAGCAAAGCCGCAATCAGCAAGGCCCCCACGATCTTGATGGCGACCGCCACCGTCACCGCAAGCGCGAGTGTCAGGATCAGCCGCGCCCGGCCCGGGTCCTGCCCCGAGGCCTGCGCGAGTTCCTCGTTCACGGTGGCGGTGAGCAACTCCTGCCAGCGCCAGAGCAGAAGCGCCAGCACGAGCCCCGCGCCGCCCCAGATCACCGCAAGATCGGCGCGGCTGACGGCAAGGATGTCTCCAAACAGGAACGCGCTCAGATCGACGCGCAGACCGGGGATGAATGAGGCCGTCACGAGGCCGAAGGCCAGCGCGGCATGGGCGAGCACGCCAAGCACGGTATCCATCGCATGCCCGCGCCCCGAAAGGGCCGCCACGGTCAGCGCCATCGCCAGCGCCACGGTGAGCGTGCCCGCATAAAGCGGCATGCCAAGCCCGAAGGCCAGCGCCACGCCGAGAATGGCCGCATGAGAGGTGGCATCGCCAAAATAGGCCATCCGCCGCCAGACCACGAAGGCCCCCAGGGGCCCAGTGGCGAGGGTGAGGCCGATACCGGCGAGCGCCGCGCGGATCAGAAAATCGTCAAGCATGGTCGTGCGTGCATTCGGGGCCGTGAACATGATGCGGATGGGCGGCATGGGGCGTGGACGGGTCATGGCCGTGACCTTCATCCGCCTCGTGGTCATGGTCATGCACATGGCGGTAGAGCGCGAAGGCGCCGCCCGTGCCAAGCCCGAAGAGCGCGCGATACTCCGGCGCCGCCGAGACCACCTTGGGCGCGCCCTCGCAGCAGACATGGCCATTGAGGCAGACCACGCGATCCGAAGCCGCCATCACCACATGCAGATCGTGGCTCACCATCAGCACCGCCACACCGGTCTCACGCCGGACCTCTTCGATCAGGCGGTAAAAGCCCGCGGTGCCGGGCTGGTCGAGCCCCTGGGTCGGCTCGTCAAGGATCAGGATATCGGGGCGGGTGAGAAGCGCGCGGGCAAGCAGCACGCGCTGGAACTGCCCGCCCGAAAGGCGCGCAAGCTGGCGGGAGCCAAGCCCCGGCACGCCGGTGCGTGCCAGCGCCGCCGCGGCCGCCGCATCGGAAACCCGGCGCGGCAAGGAAAGGAACCGGCGCACGGTGATCGGCAGCCCGGCGTCGATGTGCAGCTTTTGCGGCACATAGCCGATCACCAGACCGGGGGCACGGGTCACCTGCCCCGTTGCCGCCGGTTCAAGCCCGATCAGCGCCCGGATCAGCGTTGACTTGCCCGAGCCATTCGGGCCGACAACGGTGACGATCTCGCCTTTGGTGATGGTAAAATCCACCCCCGACAGCACCGTGGCCTCGCCATGGCGCACCGAGAGCTTCTCGGCGGTGATCAGCGCGGTCAAAGCGTGCCCTCCAGCTTTGCGCGGCAGGTTGGGCAGAGCCCCAAAGCCTCGAAACTGGCGCGTTCGACTGCAAAGCCGAGCCCCTGCGCAAGGCTGTCAAGGGCGGCACGCAGCGGTGCGGCCCCCGCCTCGGCCACGGTATCGCATTCGCGGCAGATCAGGAACACCGGCGCATGGCTCTCACCGGGATGCATGCAGGCGGCAAAAGCGTTCAGCCGTTGCACCCGATGCGCCAGCCCCGCCTCGACCAGAAATTCGAGCGCGCGATAGGCCACGGGGGGTTGATTGCCAAACCCTTCCGAGGCGAGCCGGTCAAGCACCTCATAGGCCCCCATCGCGCGATGCGCCTCCAGCAAGATCTCGAGCACGCGCTTGCGCACCGGCGTGAACCGCAGGCCGCGCCGCTCTGCCTCGGCCTGCGCGCGCGCCAGCACCTCTCCGGCGCAATGCGCATGGTCATGATGCGCAAAGGCGTTTTCGACATCGCTCCCGCCCGCCGGGGCGTGCCGGGGGGCTTCGGGGCTGTTCCCAGACATGTTACCTTATCACATTTCTCTTGACCTGTTATCCTGTAACATAGATAAGCGGACCCCGACCCGCAAGGTCCACATCCGCTTCCGGAGAGAGAGATGAGAAAGACCCCGTTGCTGGCCCTTCTGGCCGCCCTGCCCGCCCCCGCCCTGGCTGAAGTGCCGCAAGTGATGACCGATCTGCCGGTGATACAATCGCTCACCGCTCAGGTGATGGGCGATCTGGGCACGCCCGCGGTGCTGCTCGAACAAGGCGGCAACGCGCACAGCTACCAGCTCAAGCCGAGCCAGGCGGCGGCGCTGCAATCGGCCGATCTGGTGATCTGGGTCGGGCCGGAGATGACGCCCTGGCTTGAGCGCGCGCTCGACACGGTGGCCGGCTCGGGCGCACGGCTCGCCCTTTTGCACACGCCCGGCACCCATCTGCAGGATTTTGGCGGCGCGCCCCATGCCGAGCATGGCGACGAAGATCATGATCTCGCCGCGGAGGCGCATGACCACGCGGCGCACGCCGAGGGCGCGGAAGACCACGACCACGCGGAAGAGGGCGAGGAGCATCACGACCATAGCGGGCTCGACCCGCATGCCTGGCTGGCGCCCGAAAACGCCGAGATCTGGCTCGACCAGATCGCCGCGACGCTCTCCTCCGCCGATCCCGAGCATGAGGCGACTTACGCAGCCAATGCGAAGGCCGCCAAGGCCAGCGTGGCCGCGCTCGATGCAAGGCTGCAGGCGGAACTCTCCCCGGTGGCGGGGCGCCCCTTCGTGGTGTTCCACGCCGCTTACGGATACCTTTCGGCGCATTACGGGCTCGACGTGGTGGGCGCGGTCAACCTTGGCGATGCCACCGCGCCCGGGGCGGCGCATCTGGCCGAGCTGCGCGCCGATCTGGCCCAGAAAGGCGTGGTCTGCGCCTTCCCCGAGGCCCAGCATGACCCGAAGCAGATCGAGATGCTGCTCGAGGGCACGCAAGTCAAGCTCGGAGACGCGCTTGATCCCACCGGCTCTGCGCTCTCCTACGGCCCGGATCTCTATGCCCAGCTCCTGCAGGGGCTCGCTGATACGCTGACCCGTTGCCTGCGCCCCTGATCGGCGCACATCCTCTTGTTTCCCCGGGGGGTTCGTGAAACTCTCCGGGCGCAAGGGGGAGCGATGAGCGCCGATATCCGCCGTTTCGGTACCACATCTTCGGGGCAAGAGGTCCGCGCGGTCACGCTGCGCGCGGACGAGCTGACATTGCGCCTTTTGACGCTTGGGGCCACCTTGCAGGATCTGCGTCTGGCGGGCACGCCCTGGCCGCTGATCCTTGGCGCAGAGAGCCTGAGGGCCTATGAGACCGCCCTGCCCTGGTGCGGCGCGGTGGTGGGGCCGGTGGCGAACCGGCTGGCACAGGGCCGGATCACGATTGCCGGAGAGCTGTGGCAAGGGCTGCCGAATGACGGAGAGCATCTGCTCCATTCCGGCGCGGCGGGCGTGTCGCAGCAGATCTGGGAGATCGAGGCGGCGACAGGCTCGGAGGTCACGTTCCGGCTCTCGCTCCCGCATGGTGCCGCCGCGCTCCCCGGCAATCGCGTGATCCGCGCGCACTACCGCATCGAGCCGCCCGCCACGCTCGCGCTGACGCTCAGCGCGACGAGCGATGCGGAAACGCTGATGAACCTCGCCCATCACCCCTACTGGACGCTGGACGGCCGCCCAGACACCCGCGGGCACCGGCTTGAGGTTGCCGCATCGCACTATTTGCCAACCGATGCCGAAAACCTGCCGCGCGCGCCGGTCCCGGTCGCGGGCACGGGTCATGACCTGCGCGCCCCCCGCCTGCTTTCGGATCTGCCGCCGCTCGATCACAATTACTGCCTCGACGGGGACTGCCTCGAGGGGGCGGGGCTGCGCGTGGCAGCCCGGCTCACCGGCGCCTCCGGCGTTGGTCTGGTGCTGGAGACGGATGCGCCGGGGCTTCAGGTCTATGACGGGCGCGCCATCGGCGCGGTGCCGGTGATCGGGCTCACCGGCGCGCCTTATGGCCCTTATGCGGGCCTTGCGCTTGAGCCGCAGATGTGGCCCGATGCGCCCAACCACAAGGACTTCCCCGCCATCACGCTCGCCCCGGGCGCGCTGTGGCGCCAAGAGACCCGGCTGCATCTGCACCGCGGTGCGCCCGAGGCCGCACCCGCAGGGGCCGCCGCGAGGAGAGCATGATGACCACGACCCCGCCCGCCGCCGAAGTGACCGCGCTCTTCTCCGATCTGGCCACCCGCTTTGGCTTCTCGCGGGCCGCGGGCGCCTGCCTCGGCACGATCTGGCGCGCCGCGCAGGCCCCCTCGGCGGAAGACCTGTGCACCGCGCTCGGCCTCTCGCGGTCCAATGTCTCGGTGGCCCTCAAAGAGTTGCGGCAGGCGGGGCTGGTGCAGGTGGCCCGCGCGCCCGGAACGCGGCGCGATTTCTATGTGGCCGACCCGGACCCGTGGGCGCTGCTGCGCGCAGCCCTTGCCGACCGGCACCGCCGCGAGATCGCGCCGCTCACCGCGCGCCTCGCCAGCCTCGCCGCCCAGCCCGAGCCCGATCCGCGGATCGTCGCGCTGGCCACGATGAGCGGCGCGGCCGAAGACTGGATGATGCGGCTGACCCGCCGCGACAGCGCCGATTTTGCCCAGATTTTGGGCCAGGATCGCGCCGAAAAGAAAAAGAAAAAGCACGCCCGCGAGAAGTGACGCGGAAACTGCGCGGCCCAAAAGGCGCGGCGGCAGCCGAACGCCCGCACAGGTCATGGCGCCGACGCGATCAGTGCAGCCGCTTTGGCGCGCTCGCATCCTCGCATCCGCTTGCCGGATCGGCCTCTTTCTTGGCGCGCCGGGGCGCGGCGGCTTGCGCCCGAGGGCCTGCCCCCGCCGCACTCTTTGTCATCGCGCGCACCGCGCCCGTGCTCTCTGCCTGAGCCACCGTGCGTCCGGCCGTGCGTCCGGCCGCGCCCGCACGTGCCAGCGCGCCCCCCCGCACATCTGGCCGGCTCGCCTCGGCACGCTCATCGGGCACCGACATCAGATCCTCGATGAACAGGCTGACAAGCTGGCTGCGGGCCGACACCCCGGCCTTGCGATAGATCGCCGCCGTCTGCGCCTTCACCGTTCCTTCGGAGGTCTCGCGCAGGCGCGCGATCTCCGCAAGGCTCAACCCCTTGATCGCAAACAGCGCCACGTCGCGCTCGGCCGGGGTCAGATGCCATTCGCCGAAACGCTCGTCGAGCAGGTCGGCAAAAGCGCTTGAGGCCCGGCGCAACCCCTCGCGCGCCACATGCGCCTCTCGCCGCAAGCTCAGCACCACATGTGCGCTGAACGCAAGCCCGACCAGAAGCGCCAGCGCCGCCCCGATCTCAAAGGCCTCCCGCAATTGCCAGTCGATCGGCGCCAGCGCGATGCCAAAAAGCGCGGCCAGAATACCCGAGACGAAATAAAGCGCCGCCACCGCCTGCACCGCAAAGAGCGGCACAACCACGAAAAGCGAGCCAAGTCCGCTGCGCCGCCACCGCGCCCGAACGGCATCGAGCCTCTCGGCAAAGGCAGGGTGAGGCAGAAGCGAGGGCAGATCCTTCATCGTCAAAACCCCGCACCGGCATTTGAGCCGGAAGAACCGCCCGCTCCCCCCGGACCACCGGGACCACCGGGACCTCCGGGGCCGCCCGGACCACCGGGACCACCAGGGCCTCCGGGGCCGCCGCCCGGACCAGCGGGGCCCGCGGGGCCACCCGGACCTCCGGGCCCGCCCGGACCTGCGGGGCCACCCGGGCCAGCGGGGCCACCGGCCGCCGCCTTCCCGCTTCCGCCCGGTCTGGGGCGCTTGGGCGGGGTGTCCACTGCCCCCGCCACCGGGCGGGCGTAATCGCGCAAGATCTCGCCGTTGCGCGGATCAAGCACGATCTCGCGTTGCCCCGGCGCGCCCTCGGCCACGATCCGCGTGCGCCGCAGCCATGTGGTGGAAATGTCGATAGAGCTGTAGCCCTCGGCCTGCAGCTCGGCAACGATCTGCTGTTGCTGATCGGCAAACGCCGGACCCGCCACCACAAGGGCGAGCCCCAGAAGAACCCCCGTCGTGCCGCGTTGCGCCATGGCCGCCTTCCCTTCGTGGTTTGATCTGCGTTCGAGACAATCTGCGGTTGCCCGCGCCGAGGCACCCCGAGAGCCGGGCTCCGGGCCGTGTCACGTTCACAAGACGCGCGCCCGGGCGCAAAAGCAAGCTGCGCGGGACCCGGTCCATAGGCTTTCACGCTGCGATGAAGGCGATTTAAACCTTGGTGATAGAGGCAGGCAGACGGGGCCCGCGCCCTGACCGCCCTCCCCGGACCTTGCTCTCCGGGTGGGCAGGACGCATCGCCGCAAATCTGCTTTCTCAGTCAGGCGCGCCGGCGCCAGGGCGATGACGCGACCGCTGCCGCGGGCGGAAACGCGATCATCGGCGCTTGGGCTTTTCGGGCAACGTTACGCGGGCGCGGGGTCTGACCGGCGCGCGTTTTACCGGCGCCAGCCTGACCGAAGCCCCCGGCCCAAGGGCGGCGCATAACGCTTTGGCCCATCTGGGGCTCCGGGCCGAGAACCAGATCCCATGCCGTGGCGCAGACGGCGCGCCGGTGCATGGACCCGGATCAGATCTTCATTTCGAAGCCGAGGTGTTTGGCAACGGTGAAGATGTCCTTGTCGCCACGCCCCGAAAGGTTGGCCACGATAATATGGTCCTTGGGCAGGCCCGGTGCGATCTTCATCACATGGGCGAGCGCATGGCTCGATTCCAGCGCCGGGATGATGCCTTCGGTGCGGCAGCAGAACTGGAACGCCTCCAGCGCCTCCCTATCGGTGATCGACACATATTCGGCCCGGCCAATGTCATGCAGCCAGCTGTGCTCCGGCCCGATGCCCGGATAGTCGAGCCCGGCCGAGATCGAGTGGCCTTCGAGGATCTGCCCGTCCTCGTCTTGCAAAAGGTACGTGCGGTTGCCATGCAGCACGCCCGGACGCCCGCCGGTGAGCGAGGCGCAATGCTCCATCCGGTCATCCACGCCATGCCCGCCCGCCTCGACGCCGATGATCTTCACCGATTTGTCGTCCAGGAACGGGTGGAACAGGCCCATCGCATTCGAGCCCCCGCCCACAGCGGCGATGATCGTGTCGGGAAGCCGCCCCGCGCCTTCTTGCTGCTCAAGCTGCCAGCGCGTCTCGCGGCCGATGATGGACTGGAAGTCGCGCACCATCGCCGGATAGGGCGCCGGGCCTGCCACGGTGCCGATGCAGTAAAACGTATCGCGCACATTGGTCACCCAGTCGCGCAGAGCATCGTTCATCGCATCCTTGAGCGTGCCGCGGCCCGAGGTGACGGGATGCACTTCGGCGCCCAGAAGCCGCATGCGGAACACGTTCGGCGCCTGCCGCTCAACATCGGTCGCGCCCATGTAGACCACGCATTTGAGCCCGAATTTCGCGCAGACGGTGGCCGTCGCCACGCCATGTTGGCCCGCGCCGGTCTCGGCGATGATCCGGGTCTTGCCCATGCGCCGCGCCAGCAAAATCTGGCCGAGCACGTTGTTGATCTTGTGCGCGCCGGTATGGTTGAGCTCTTCGCGCTTGAGATAGACCTTGGCGCCGCCCAGCTCCTCGGTCATGCGGGGCGCAAAGTAGAGCGGCGAGGGGCGGCCCACGTAATCGCGCCACAAAAGCTCCATCTCGGCCCAGAACTCCGGGTCGGTCTTGGCATGCTCATAGCGCGCCTCAAGTTCGAGGATCAGCGGCATCAGCGTTTCCGAGACAAAACGCCCGCCATGAAGGCCAAAGCGCCCGCGCTCATCGGGTGCGGTTCTGAAGCTGTTGAGCAGATCGTCGGCCATGGTCATTCCCCTCATACCTGCCCCGCAGATAGCGCGCCGGCCCCGCAGGGTAAAGTTCCGCCTGTTCATCTTGCCGGAAATATCCCGGGGGTGTGGGGGCAGCGCCCCCACCCGGCCCTCACGCCCCGCGCGCGGCGGCCACAAAAGCGGCAATCTTGGCGGCATCCTTGACGCCCGGCGCGCGCTCGACACCGGAAGACACATCCACCTGTGTCGCCCCGGTCAGGCGCACCGCCTCGGCCACATTCTCGGGCGTCAGCCCGCCTGCAAGCATCCAGGGCCGCGCCCAGTCGCGCCCGGCAATCAGCCGCCAGTCGAAGGCGAGCCCGTTGCCGCCCGGCAGCGGCGCGCCCTTGGGGGCCTTGGCATCGATGAGGATCTGATCGGCCACCGCCTCGTAATCGGCAATCGCCGCCAGATCGGCCGCCTCGGCCACGCCCACGGCCTTCATCACCGGAAGCCCGGTGCGCGCGCGCAATTGGGCGACGCGCGCGGGGCTTTCCTTCCCATGAAGTTGCAGCATGTCGAGCGGCACGGCAGCGGTGATCGCATCGATCAGCGCATCCTCGGCATCGACGACAAGCGCCACCTTGGCGAGCCCCATCGGCACCGAAAGCGCGAGTTCGCGCGCGTCGGATAGCTCAAGATGCCGGGGCGAGCGCGGAAAGAACACAAGGCCCACATAGCCCGCCCCCGCCGCCTGCGCGGCCTCCACATCTGCGGGCGTTTTCAGCCCGCAGATCTTGCAGCGCACCCCGCCGGGGCGGCCGCGATTGACAGCGATGGTAACCACCTGCCCGCTCAGCCGCGGGGTTTTTCGAGCAGCGCCAGAACGTCGTCTTTCGGACCTTGCGTCTTGGCCTTGAGCCGTCCCAATTCGCGCTCAAGATTGGCGGCCTTTTTCGTCGCCTTGCGCGCGGTGGAGCGGAAGCGCATTTCGCGCAGATATTCCCAGACGAAGCCGATCAGGAGCCCCAGCCCCATCCCCGCGAAGATCACGAGGAAGAGCGGCACCTGCAACCGCCAGTTCATGCCCAGATAGGTCTCGGCCTCGGCGGGCAAGAGCTGCAGCGTGACGAGGTCGCGGTTCGACATCGCCAGCGTCACCAGCACCAGGGCCAGCACGAGAAGGAACAGATAGCGGATCAGGCGGATCATCTGGGGTCTTACTCCTCTGCCCCGTTCAGCCGGTCCCGCAGAAGCTTGCCGGTCTTGAAGAAGGGGACGTGTTTTTCGTCTACCGCGACGGAGCTGCCCGTGCGCGGGTTGCGCCCCGTTCTAGCATCCCGTTTCTTCACCGAAAAGGCGCCGAAACCGCGCAACTCCACCCGGTCCCCGCGCGCCATCGCCTCGATGATCTCCTCAAAGATCGTGTTCACGATCTTCTCGACATCGCGCTGGAACAGATGTGGGTTTTCCTCGGCAATCTTGGCGATCAGTTCAGATCGGATCATGGTCGTCCCCCCTGGGGGCCTGAGGTTCGCGGCCCGTTTTCGATTTGCTCAATTATAATGGCAATTTGCGACGGCACAAACAGCAAAGGCTTGGAAAAACGGGGGATTTAGCGGTCGAGAAGGGCATTGCGCAGCCTCCGGGGCACTCCGTCGCAACGTCAATGCGCCGCGGGCAGGCCTCGCGGGCTTTGCCGCCCATCCCGCCCATCCCGTCACACGGCGAAACGAATCGCCCAAAACAGAAGGCCCCGCACATGGCGGGGCCTTCGACCACCCTTGCGGGTATGGCTTATTCGCGGCCCTTGAGCGCAGCGCCGAGGATGTCGCCGAGCGAGGCGCCCGAGTCGGACGAGCCGTATTGTTCCACGGCTTCTTTCTCTTCGGCGATCTCGCGCGCCTTGATCGACACGCCGAGCTTGCGGGTTTTGCTGTCGACGTTGACAACGCGCACATCCACGTGGTCGCCCACTTGGAAACGCTCGGGGCGTTGGTCGGCACGGTCACGGGCAAGGTCGGAACGGCGGATGAAGGACTTCATGCCGTTGTATTCGACCTCGATGCCGCCATCTTCGATCGCGGTCACGGACACGGTGATCACCGAGCCGCGTTTCACGCCATCAACCGCATCCGAGAAGGTGTCGGCATCGAGCGCCTTGATCGAAAGCGAGATGCGTTCCTTGTCGATATCCACTTCGGTGACGGCGGCCTTGACCACGTCGCCCTTGCGGTAATCCTGGATCGCTTCCTCGCCGCGCTTGTCCCACGACAGGTCCGACAGGTGCACCATGCCGTCGATGTCGTTGTCGAGGCCGATGAACAGACCGAATTCGGTGATGTTCTTCACTTCGCCTTCGATCATGCTGCCCACCGGATGGGCATCGGCAAACGATTCCCACGGGTTGCGCAGGCATTGCTTGAGGCCAAGCGACACACGGCGTTTCGCGGTGTCGATCTCGAGCACCATGACGTCGACTTCCTGGCTGGTCGAAACGATCTTGCCGGGGTGGACGTTTTTCTTGGTCCAGGACATTTCCGAGACGTGCACCAGACCTTCGACACCGGCTTCGAGTTCGACGAATGCGCCGTAGTCGGTGATGTTGGTGACGCGGCCCTTGTGCACCGAGCCGATCGGGAATTTCTGCTCGACCGAATCCCACGGATCGCTTTGCAGCTGCTTCATGCCGAGGCTGATGCGGTGCGTGTCCTTGTTGATCTTGACGACCTGAACCTTGACGGTTTCGCCGATCGACAGGATCTCCGACGGATGGTTGACGCGGCGCCAGGCCATGTCGGTGACGTGGAGCAGGCCGTCCACACCGCCAAGGTCAACGAAGGCACCGTATTCGGTGATGTTTTTCACCACGCCGTCGACGATCTGGCCTTCCGAGAGGTTGCCGATCACTTCGGCGCGCTGTTCGGCACGCGATTCTTCGAGAATGGCGCGACGCGAGACAACGATGTTGCCGCGGCGACGGTCCATTTTCAGAATCTGGAACGGCTGCTTCAGACCCATGAGCGGGCCGGCATCGCGCACCGGGCGGACATCGACCTGGCTGCCGGGCAGGAAGGCCACGGCGCCGCCGAGGTCGACCGTGAAGCCGCCCTTGACGCGGCCGAAGATCGCGCCGTCGACGCGCTCTTCCGAGGCGTAAGCTTTTTCCAGACGATCCCAGGCTTCCTCACGGCGGGCTTTCTCACGCGAGATCACCGCTTCGCCGCGCGCGTTCTCGACGCGGTCGAGGTAAACTTCGACCTCGTCGCCAACGGCGATCGAGGGAGCTTCACCCGGGTTGGCGAATTCTTTCAGATCAACGCGGCCTTCCATCTTGTAGCCGACGTCGATGATGGCCTGGCCCGCCTCGATGGCGATGACCTTGCCCTTGACGACCGAACCCTCGTTCGGGGTGTCGATCTCAAAGCTCTCCTGCAGGAGGGCTTCAAATTCTTCCATGGTTGCTTTGGCGCACATGCGTCTGAGTTTCCTTTACATGGGTTTGACTGGCCATGCGGTTGGCTCCGCCGGTCTTTCGTTGCGAATATCGCAAGGGGGCAGCTTGTGGCCACCCCCTCGGACGAGGCCCCTATAGGCGCGAATCAGCCCCGGGGCAAGGATTTGTTGGCTTTGCGGCCTGCGACCGCGCGCTCAGTCGATGCGGGTGACAAGCTCGTCAAGCGGCTTGCGCACCTTCTTCATGCCAAGCAGCCAGTCGCCCTCGGCGGCGCGGTAGCCCAGCGGCATCAGCGTGACGGAGCGCAGCCCCTTCTCACGCAGGCCGAGAATGTCGTCGACCTGGGCCGGATCGAAGCCTTCCATCGGCGTCGCATCGACCTCATCTTCGGCGGCCTGGGCAAGCGCCATGCCAAAGGCCAAAAACGCCTGACGCGCGGCATGGTCGGCGTTCACGTTGGCCGGACGCGGCAGGTAAGCCGCTTTCAGGTTCTCGTAATAGGGCGCCACCATCTCGCGCGGCACGCCGCGCTCGGCCACCATCATATCGACCACCGCATCGATGCGGGCCTCGGTGTAATTGTCCCACGCCGCGAACACGAGCACATGCGAACCGTCGGTAAGCTGGCTTTGACCGCCCGCCGCCGCGCGCAGCTTGGCGCGGGTCTCGGCGTTCGTCACCACGAAGATCTCGAAAGGCTGGATCCCCGAAGAAGTCGGCGCGAGCTGCGCGGCCCGCAGGATGCGCGCCAGTTTCTCTTCCGGGACGGCCTTGGCGGGGTCCATCTTCTTGGTGGCATAGCGCCAGGTGAGCGTGTCGATGAGCATGGGAATCCTTTCGTGCCGTCAGCGGCCGGTGCGCGCAAGATATGCGCAGTCTGCGCGCCTGCAATCGCGCACTTTGCGCGCCTGCGCACCTTGCCCATGCGCAAAAGCGCAAAATCAGCCGGGAAGACGCGCCAGGACCTCGGCACAGGCCGCGGCCACCGCCGCCTCGACGCTCATCCCGGAAGTGTCGATCAACACCGCATCTGCCGCGGGCTTGAGCGGCGCATCGGCGCGGGTCATGTCGCGCTCGTCGCGCGCGCGCACCTCGGCCAGAACCTGCGCTTCCTCGCCCCCCACCTCGAGCCAGCGCCGATGCGCGCGCACCTCGGCAGACGCGGTGACGAAAAGCTTCACCTCCGCATCCGGGCAGATGACGGTGCCAATGTCGCGGCCATCGAGCACCGCCCCGCCCGCGCGGCGGGCAAAATCGCGCTGATAGTCGAGAAGAGCTTGGCGCACCTCCGGGATCACCGCCACTTTCGAGGCGGCCTGCCCCGCCTCCATCGTGCGCAAATCATCGCGCGCAAGATCTTCGGGCGAGAGCGCGCGCGCCGCTTCCACAGGGTCGCCCCCTTTCATCCCGACAGCGCGGTAAAGCGCGCCGGTATCAAGATGGGCAAAGCCGAAACGCTCGGCCACCGCGCGCGAGATCGTGCCCTTGCCCGCCGCTGCCGGCCCGTCGATCGCTACTGTGAATTGCATGCCGCCCTCATATGTCTGCGGTCGGAGCCTCCGGCGGGGATATTTAAGGCAAGATGAAATGGGCTTTCGTCTTGCCCTAAATATCCCCCGCGGAGCGTCCCGAAGGTTCAATCTGCGCGCGTGATGGTGGCGCCGAGCCCGCGCATCAGATCCTCGAACACCGGGAAGGAGGTGGCGATCGGCGCGCCGTCATCCACCGTGATCGGCTGCTGCGCCGCCAGCCCCAGCACGAGGAAGCTCATCGCGATGCGGTGGTCGATATGGGTGGCCACCGTCGCCCCCCCCGGCACGCCATCCGGGCCGCGCCCGTGCACGATCAGCGTGTCGTCATCTTCCTCGACCGTGACGCCGCAGGCCTCAAGGCCCCGCGCCATCGCATCGATCCGGTCACTTTCCTTCACGCGCAGCTCATGCACGCCCGGCATCACCGTGATGCCCCGCGCACAGGCGGCAACGGCGGCGAGCACCGGATATTCGTCGATCTGGCTGGCCGCACGCGCCGCTGGAACGGTGATGCCGGAGAGTTCCGAATAGCGCACGCGCAAATCCGCCACCGGCTCGCCGCCCTCTTCGCGTTCGTTGAGAAAGTCGATCCGCGCGCCCATTTCCTTCAGCGTGAGGAAGAGGCCATTGCGGGTCGGGTTCTGGCTCACGCCGGGCACAAGGATGTCTGATCCCGGCACCAGCAGCGCGGCGCAGACCGGGAAAGCCGCGGAAGAGGGGTCGCGCGGCACGGCAACCGTTTGCGCCGTAAGCTCGGGCTGGCCCTTCAGTGTGATGCGGTTGCCCTCCGGCGTCGCCACGACCGTCACCTCGGCCCCAAAGCCGCGCAGCATCCGCTCGGTATGATCCCGCGTCGGGGTTTTCTCGATCACGACGGTCTCGCCCGGCGCATTGAGGCCCGCGAGCAGCACCGCCGATTTCACCTGCGCCGAGGCCATCGGCGTGGTGTAGCTCACCGGCACCGGCTCAGCCGCGCCCACAACCGTCATCGGCAGCCGCCCGCCCTCGCGCCCGTAGGCGCGCGCGCCAAAGAGCGCGAGCGGGTCCGTCACCCGCCCCATCGGGCGTTTGCGCAAGCTTGCATCGCCGGTGAAGGTGGCCGAAATCGGCGACGTGGCCATGCAGCCCATGATCAGCCGCACGCCTGTTCCCGAATTGCCGCAATCGATCACATCGGCGGGTTCGGCAAAGCCGCCCACGCCCACCCCTTCAACCGACCAATGGCCGGGGCCGTGCTGGATCACGGTGGCGCCAAAGGCGCGCATCGCTTTTGCCGTGTCGAGCACGTCCTGCCCTTCGAGAAGGCCGGTGATTTCGGTGCGCCCGACGGAGAGCGCGCCAAGGATCAGCGCGCGATGCGAGATCGACTTGTCGCCGGGCACGCGGGCCTCGCCCGAAAGCGCGCCGCCCTTGCGCGAGACCATGGGAATGGGGTCACCGTGACCGGACATGGAAGCCTCCCTGTTGCTGGCCTGCTCTTAACGCATGCCCGCGCGCCCCGGAAGCCCCCGTTTGGCCACCGCCCGGTCCGCCGTCAGGCGCGCCGGAAGGTGGCGTAATCGGGCGTGCGACCCTCGCGCAGCGCCTTTTGCTCGTAACGGGTGGAGATCCAGTCCTCCCAGGGCGCGGGCGTATGGGCGGTGAGCGCAAAACCCGCCTTCGGTGCCTCGCGCAGGGCCTGTTTCATGTAGTCGGGGATATCGGTGGCCACGCGGAACTCGGCGCCCGGCGCAAGAATGCGGTGGAGCGGCAGCAGGTGGTCTTGCGTCACGAAGCGGCGGCGATGGTGGCGGCGTTTGGGCCAGGGGTCGGGATAGTTCAGGAAGGCCTTGGCGACAGAGCCTTCGGGCAGCACTTCCATCACATCGCGCGCATCGCCGGGCCAGATGGCGACATTGGCAACACCGGCGGCGCGGATCTTGCCCAAAAGCATCGCCACGCCGTTGATGAAAGGTTCGCAACCGAGGATGTTGATGCCCGGATAGCGCGCCGCCATATGCACCATATGCTCGCCCCCGCCAAAGCCGACCTCCAGCCAGAGCGGTGCGTCATTGCCAAAGATCGTGCCGGGGTCGATCACCTCGCGCCCCGGGTTCTCCTCTTTGGAGATCCCCTGCGGGGTGAGCGAGGCGAGATCTTCGCTCAGATAGGTTTTCTGGCTCGGCCGCATCGTCTTGCCCGAGCGGCGCCCGTAGAAGTTGCGCCATTCGGGCGCGGCCTCGGAGGAGGCCGCGGCGGGATCGGGGTTTTGGGGCGCGGGACTATCGGTCATGGCCGCGCCTCTAGGCGTGCGCGCACGACGGGTCAAGCCCTTCCCCCAAAATGCCGCCGAAAACCCGCGCGTCACGGCGGGACGGATCCTATTTTCGCTTCGGCAGAGCCGAAACGACCCGGCGGGGGGCGCTGCCCCCCGCACCCCCCGGGATATTTCGGGCAAGGAGAAAGGGCATTTGCGGCCAGATGCGCGCCCTGAGCCAATTTTCATCGCGGGAAAAGAGGCGCGCCGGGGGGGTGCGGGGGGGCTATGCCCCCCCGCCGGGTCGCCGGAAGCCGGAGAGGGGCTTTGCCCCTCTGCCGCGCTGACGGCGAAAGCCCTTGGGGGAAAGGACGCACAAGGTCCGGGTACGAAAAAGGGGGCCGCAGCCCCCTTCCTTTGGTTTGTCTGACCGGATCAGAGCGCTTTTTTCAGCGCCTCGACCAGATCGGTTTTTTCCCAGCTGAAGCCGCCATCGGCCTCGGGCGCACGGCCAAAGTGGCCATAGGCCGCGGTGCGCGCATAGATCGGGCGGTTCAGGTCAAGATGGGTGCGAATGCCGCGCGGGGTCAGATCCATGCATTCGGCCACGATCCGCTCGATCACCTCGTCGGGCACTTCGCCGCTGCCATAGGTATCGGCATAGATCGAGAGCGGCTTCGCCACGCCGATCGCATAGGAAACCTGGATCAGGCATTTCTTCGCCAGCCCCGCCGCGACGACGTTCTTGGCGAGGTAGCGCGCGGCATAGGCGGCCGAGCGGTCCACCTTGGTCGGGTCTTTGCCCGAGAAGGCGCCGCCGCCATGGGGCGCCGCCCCACCATATGTATCCACGATGATCTTGCGGCCTGTAAGCCCCGCGTCCCCATCCGGCCCGCCGATGACAAAGGTGCCGGTCGGGTTCACCCACCATTCGGTTCTTTCGTCGATCCAGCCTTCGGGCAGCACTTCACGAATGTAGGGCTCGACGATGGCGCGGATGTCGTCCGAGGTCTGGCTTTCGTATTTGTGCTGGGTCGAGAGCACGATCGAGGTCACGCCCACGGGCTTGCCGTTCTCGTAGCGCACCGAAAGCTGCGATTTCGCATCGGGCCCGAGCGTCGGCGCCTCCCCCGATTTGCGCGCCTCGGCGAGACGGCGCAGAATCGCATGGGAATACTGGATCGGCGCGGGCATCAGTTCGGGCGTTTCGTCGGTGGCATAGCCGAACATGATGCCCTGGTCGCCCGCCCCGTCCTTGTCGACGCCCTGGCTGATATGCGCCGATTGCGGGTGCAGATAGTTGGCGAAATTCAGCGTCGCCCAGTGGAAGGCATCTTGCTCATAGCCGATATCCTTCACGCATTCGCGCACGATCCCGTCGATCCGGGTCATGAATTCGGCAAGGCGCGTCTTGTCCGAAAGGCCGACCTCGCCGCCCACCACCACCTGGTTCGTGGTGGCGAAAGTTTCACAGGCAACGCGGGCATTGGGTTCTTCGGCAAGGAAGGCATCGAGGACGGCATCGGAGATGCGGTCGCAGACCTTGTCGGGATGGCCCTCCGAAACGGATTCGGAGGTGAAGACGTAGTTCGTGCGAGACATTGGGAAGTGCTCCATTAGAGAATTTCACCCGCCCCGCCAGGAAGCCGTTGGGACGGATGATCCTGCCTAGACCCGCATTTTGCGCCGGTCAACGCGCGCAAAGCGCGCAGGGGCAAAAATTGCCACCATCGCCAGAAATAGCGCAAGGCCCAGAGGATAATCCCCTGTTTTCGCGTAGATTGTCGCAGGCGCGGCGGGGGGAAGGGGCGCGTCGATCACGCCTTGCACGCCCATGCCGAGGCTGGAGAGCACCCGCCCGCGCGCGTCGATCAGCGCGCTCACTCCGGTATTGGCCGAGCGCGCGAGCGGCAGGCCGAATTCGATCGCACGGAATCGGGCCTGCGCCAGATGCTGCCAAGGCCCGGAGAAGGTGCCAAACCAGGCGTCATTGGTGATCTGCATGAGCCAGTCGGGGCGCGGATCATCGCCCGAGATCTCATCGGCGAAGACCGCCTCATAGCAGATCAGCGGCTGCGCCCGGCCAAGGGCGCCCAGATCCAGCACCATGCGATGCGCCCCCGCCGAATAGCCGTTCCCCTCCTGCGCGGCAAAGGCGCTGATGCCGATCTTTGCAAAAGCATCGCCAAAGGGGATGTATTCGCCAAAGGGGACCAGATGCACCTTGTCGTAAAGGGCGCTCACCTGCCCGCCCGCGCCGATCACGGCGAGCGAATTGTAATAGCGCGCGCCCTCCGCGCGCTGGATCCCAAGCGCCACGGGCTTGCCCGCAGCGGCCTCGGCCACCATCGCAAGCCCCGCACCGGGATCATTGAGCAGGAACGGCACTGCCGTTTCGGGCCAGAGGATGAGATCCGGCGCGGGCTTGCCCGCAGCGGGCGGCTGCGCCGTCAGATCGAGATGACGAAAGAAGAACTGTTCGGCGTAATCGGGGCGCCATTTCAGATCCTGCGGCGCGTTCGGCTGCACGATGCGCAGGTTGACGGGCGCGGCGCGCTCCGGCAGCGGCGCGGTGCGCAACACGATCCCGCCGATCCAGAGCCCGACCAAGACGGCAACCGCGACCGCAAGCGCGATCAGGCGTCGCGCCGGCACCAGCCAGGGCGCGGCCGCCACGCCCAGCGTCACAAGCCCGAGCCCCTGCGCGCCGATGATCGCGGCGAATTGTGCCACCGGTGTCTCAAGCCAGATATGGCCAAAGAGCACCCAGGGAAAGCCGGTGAAGATATAGGAGCGCACCAGATCCGCGGTGAGCAGCCCCACCACCATGCCGGCCGCGCGCGAAGGCTCCCCCACCCCCAGCTTCACGCCAAGCCCGATGCCGAGCGCCCAGAAAAGCCCAAAGCCCAACGCCATGAAAAACAGCGCAAAAGGCGCCATCCAGCCATAGACATCGGGCTCGACGAAGAACGGATCAATGATCCAGAACATCGCCACCGCCGCATAGCCCATGCCGGCAAAGAGCCCCGCCTTGAAGGGCGCGGTGCGCAGGGCAAGCGGAAACAGCAGGCTGAGCGCCGGGAGCGCGAGCCACCAGAGCCCGAAGGGCGCCTGACCGAGCGCCACCCCCGCGCCAAGAAGAGCTGCCAGCGCCCAGACAAGCGGGCGCCAGATCGGATTGTAGCCAGCAGGAACGCGCATTCAGATCCTATTCCGCGGGGGCGATGCCGGGCAGCCGCACCCGCAGCCGCTTCACGCGGCGCGGATCGGCATCGACCACTTCAAATTCAACGCCGCTCTCGGCCACGATCACTTCGCCCCGCGCGGGCACCCGCCCGATCTCGGTCACGACAAGCCCGCCGAGCGTGTCGATCTCGGCATGTTCCTCGTCATTGCCGAGCCGCATGCCGATTTCAGCCTCGAAATCGCTCAGCGGCGCGCGCGCCTGAACGATCCATTGACCGGGCTTTTCGAGCTTCCAGATCCCGTCCTCTTCCTCGTCGTGCTCGTCCTCGATCTCGCCGATCACCTGTTCGATCAGGTCTTCGAGCGTCACAAGCCCGTCCACGCCGCCATATTCGTCGATCACCAGCGCCATATGGATGCGCTGCACCTGCATTTTCTGCAGCAGCACGCCAATCGGCATCGAGGGGGGCACGTAAAGGAGCGGGCGCAACAGCTTGCGCAGCGAGAACCGGCCCGAGCCCGCGCCAAATCCCCAGCCAAGCGCGAGGTCTTTCAGGTGCACAAGGCCCACGGGCGTGTCGAGCGTGTCCTTGAACACCGGCAAGCGCGAATAGCCCTGCGTGCGAAACACCTCGACGAGTTCATCGCGCGGGGTGGTGACGGGCACGGCGATGATTTCCGGCTTCGGCACGGCAACATCGCCCACCCGCATCTTGCGCAGGTTGCCAAGCCCCGGCAGGCCCACGGTATTGGCGGCAGGCGGCGTATTGGCCGCGGTCAGCGCCTCACCCTCGCCATGCGTTCCGCCCAGCGCGCCAAAAATGCGGCCAAACAGTCCCCAGGATTGTGTTTCGGAGGAATGCGGCTCAAGCGACCGCTCCGAAGAGGGGGGCTCCGAGCTACTGTCGCCGGCTTCGGGGTCCGAAGCGGGCACTGCGGCGGAATCGCTTCCGTCTGCGACTTGTCCCATCATACCTTTCCAAATGGAGCGGCACTGCCGCTAAAGCTCATAGGGGTTTGCCACCCCCAGAGTGGCCAAGATACGCACTTCGCAGGCTTCCATCAACTGCGCGTCTGCGTCGCGGATGTGATCGTAGCCCAGAAGATGCAGCACGCCATGTATCACCAGATGTGTGACATGTTCGTGAACACTCTTGCCCGCCGCCTCGGCTTCACGCGCACAGGTCTCGTAAGCGAGCGCAATATCGCCCAGAGAATCACGTTCCCCCGGCGCAAAAGGCTCCGGGAACCAGGGCTCGCCCCCATCCTCCTCGGCGGCCAGATCCTGCGCGGGCCAGCTCAGCACATTGGTGGGTGTGGGCTTGCCGCGAAAATCGGCATTGAGCACGGCGATGCGCGCATCGTCGCAGCCAAGCAGGCTGATTTCCCATTCCTCCGCCACCAGCTCCTGATCCAGAAGCGTGGCGCGGGCCGCGCGTTCGCAAAGGCCCGGAAGGTCAAGCGCCTCCCAGGCCGGTGCTTCGATCAGGCAATCAACCAGCAGGTCCGTCATCGGCGCGGTCATAAGCGTCGATGATGCGCGCCACAAGGGGGTGGCGCACCACGTCGGCGGCGGTGAAGTAATTGAAGGCGATGCCCTTCACGCCAGCAAGGATGCGCTCGGCATCGGCCAGCCCCGAGGCGGTGCCGCGCGGCAGGTCGATCTGGGTGCGGTCCCCGGTGATCACCATCCGGCTCCCCTGCCCCAGACGGGTGAGGAACATCTTCATCTGCATCGTCGTGGCGTTTTGCGCCTCGTCCAGCACCACGAAGGCATTGGCCAGCGTGCGGCCGCGCATGAAGGCCAGCGGCGCAATCTCGATGCGCTTTTCCTCCATCAGCTTGGCGAGCTGCTTGGAGGGCAAAAAGTCGTTCAGCGCGTCGTAAAGCGGCTGCATGTAGGGATCGACCTTCTCCTTCATGTCGCCGGGCAGGAAGCCGAGCCGCTCGCCCGCCTCCACCGCCGGACGGGAGAGGATGATCTTGTCGACATGCCCGCCAATCAGCATCGTCACGCCCACCGCCACCGCCAGATAGGTCTTGCCGGTGCCTGCCGGGCCGATGCCGAAGGCCAGCTCATTCTCGAACAGCGCGCGCACATAGGCTTTTTGCGCATCGGTGCGCGGCTCGATCTGCTTTTTGCGGGTGCGGATCTCGTATTTGCCCGCCGCAAACATCTCGAGCTGTTCGTCGACGGAAACCCCGTCATGGCCGAGGTCGGACATGCGGATCGCGCCGTCGATCTCGCCCGCGTCGATCGCCTTGCCCTGTTCGAGGCGCGCATAAAGCGTGTTGAGCACCGCCGCCGCCTGAGACTGTGCCTCAGGCGTGCCGACGATGGCCAACTGGTTGCCCCGTCGCAGGATATGCACCGACATCTTGTGTTCGATCTGCGCGAGATTGCGGTCAAATTCTCCGCAAAGGTCGATCAGCAGGCGGTTGTCGGGATACTCAAGAAGCGTTTCATAAGCAACCTGAGTGCTCGGCGGGGGTGAGATCGCGCTGAAGCCCAAATACGTCTCCCTGGCTCGTGTGGTAAAGATATGGTGCACCCCACCCCGGTTTCACGCAAGAGATGGTTTGCCCTCAGATCATAGACCGATACTAAATTCATCTTTACGTCACGAAAGAGGCCGTGCAAAGCGCTGCACGGCCTCTTTGATGAAATATTGTGCGGCTGCCAGATTTCCGCTCAGAGCGGATCGGGCACGGGCGAGCCCGCCTTGAACGGGCCGACCACGGTATTGGCCGGGCCCGCGCCCGAGCAGATCGGCTTGCCGTAATCATCGACGCGCGCGGTCATGTATCCTTCGACCCCATCGTCGATGATCCAGTGGTCGCAGCCCTCCGGGTCGATCCAGACACCGGCCTGCATCGACGAGAGCGGGTGAGAGTTGATGCCGCGATCATAGGATTTGTCGGGGCCGACATCGTCGCAGGCGGCAAGACCGGCAGCGGCAAGGCCGAGCAGCAGGAGTTTCGTGGCCTTCATGGTCGCCCCCCTCATTTCACGCAGATGACTTCGACACGGCGGTTCTGCGCCATGCCCGCAGCGGTGGCGTTGGTCGCCTTCGGCATCCGCTCGCCATACCAGTTCACCGCAAGCACCGGCGCGCCCACCGATTGCGCCACGCTCGCAACCGCCTCGGCACGGCCTTTGGAGAGGCGCATGTTGTATTCATCCGAGGCGCGGCTGTCGGTGTGACCGGTGATGATGAAGCTGCGCGCCTGTGCGGTGCGGAAGAAGTTTTCCAGATAAGCGCGGCCAGAGGCCGTCACGCGGCTGCTGTCGGTGGCAAAAAGCGTATCCGTTTGCAGCACGCCGCACACGTCGCGGTGGCAAACCGGGCGGCCGTCACGGGTCTTGCGGGCATCCATGTAGCCCTCGGCGCCGTCATCCATCGCCCAATGTTCACAGCCATCGGGGTCGATCCAGATCCCCGGAATATAGGTCTCGTCGGCCGCGGCCGAAACCAGCGAACCCGCCAGTACCAGGGCTGCTGCGCCCAGGCGCAATGCGGCCGGTTTCACTCCTCGGATCACTCTCGTCATCGCCGCAAGGCCTCCTCGAATGCATGCATCGCTCTGGCGGATTTCCGCCGAGCGTAATCTCGCCAATAGCGCTCAGAGTAACAAAATATTGCGACAAGGAAAGAGGCTTTCCCTGCTTATTGTGTTGCCTTCAGGAACAAAGCGCCCGCAGATGACCCCCCGCGCGCAAGACCGGAAACAGTTGCGCCACAATCATGCCGCAGTGCGGGGCCATGCGAAGCCGCCGCGCCAGCGCCGCTCAGGCCAGAACACCGGCGAGCGAATTCGGCCCCGCAGCGGTGATTCTCACCTGCGCCAAGGTGCCCGGCCCGATCCCCTCGGCGCTGACATGAACGGCGTGCAGGTAATCCGACTTGCCGCCCCATTGCCCGGCCATCCGGCCCGGCTTCTCGAACAGCACGCCCACGGTGCGCCCGACCATGCTTTCCTGCGCGGCGCGCTGCTGGGTGGTGATCAGCGCCTGAAGCTCTTGCAGCCGCGCATCGGCCACCTCGGAGGGCACCCCCTCCCGGTGCGCGGCAGGCGTGCCCGGACGCGGCGAATATTTGAACGAGAAGGCCGCGCCAAACCCCACTGCACGGATCAGATCAAGGCTCGCTTGATGGTCCGCATCGCTCTCGCCCGGGAAACCCGCGATGAAATCGGACGAGAGCATGATATCGGGGCGCGCGGCCCGAATCCGCTCGATCAGCCGCAAATACTCTTCGGCGGTGTGCTTGCGGTTCATCGCCTTGAGCACCCGGTCCGAGCCCGATTGCACCGGCAAATGCAGATAGGGCATCAGTTTCGGTTCCGCGCCATGCGCCTCGATCAGGTCATCGGCCATGTCATTGGGGTGCGAGGTGGTGTAGCGGATCCGCTCCAGCCCGTCGATGCGGGCGAGCGCGCGCACGAGCCGCCCGAGGCCCCACGCGCCCCCCTGCCCCTCGCCATGATAGCCATTGACGTTCTGGCCAAGCAGTGTGATCTCGCGCACGCCCTTCGCCACCAGCTTTTCCGCCTCCGACAAAATCCGCGCCACCGGGCGCGAGATCTCTGCGCCGCGCGTATAGGGCACCACGCAGAAGGCACAAAATTTGTCGCAGCCTTCCTGCACCGTCAAAAAGGCGGTGGGGCGCGCCGGCACCGGGCGCTCGGGCAGCAGATCAAACTTGTCTTCGGCGGGGAATTCCGTGTCGACGGGCTGTTCGCCCGCTTCCGCCGCCTTCACCATCGCGGGCAGGCGATGATAATTCTGCGAGCCGACGACCAGATCGACCAGCGGCATCCGCGCGAGGATCTCCGCGCCCTCGGCCTGCGCCACGCAGCCCGCAACGCCGATTTTCAGATCCGGTTTCGCCTCCTTGAAGGGGCGCAAGCGGCCAAGATCGGAATAGACCTTCTCGGCCGCCTTCTCGCGGATGTGGCAGGTGTTGAGCAACACAAGATCGGCCTCTTCCACCGTCTCGGTGAGCACATAGCCCTCCGCGCCCATCGCCTCGGCCATGCGCTCGCTGTCATAGACGTTCATCTGACAGCCATAGGTCTTGATATAGAGCTTTTTGGGCTCGGCGGGCGCTTGGGTCATGGGGCTCTCCGTGATCGCGTTCCGATACCGCAAACGGCCCGCAGCCGCAAGTTTGCCGCGCCCCCAAAGCCCCGGCAGAGGCATCTGAGACCGATTTCGTCGCTTGCGCTCAAAGCTCAGAGGACCGGCAACCGGGCCAGAGCATGGCCGCGCCGCTCAAAACCACTGGCCGGGCTCCATCAGCCCCAGATCCATCAATTGCTGCCCGGTCCAGGAAAACGGCACCGAATTGTGCCAGACGAAACTCTCGATGTCATAGGTCGAGCCCGGGTTGCGCTTGAGCGCCTTGGCGACCCGGAAAGAGGCAATCGCCGCGGTCATGTTGTTGTGCCATGGGCAAGCGTAGGTGTTGAGCTCTTCGTCGCTCAGCGTGTGATCGGGGCGCAGCATGAGCCCCGGCGCGGTGCGAAAGAGCGCGATCCGGTCGATCTTGCGCCTGTTTTCGGGGATGTGCTCATCAAACCGCCAGCGCAGGCCGCCATGAAAATCAAGCTGGCGTTCCCGCGGGTGGCCATGATGTGCCGGATCGGGGCGGCCCAGCGCATAATAGCCCGCGCGGTCGAGCATCGCCTCGTCGCGGTTCACCCCGTCAGGGTTGCGGGCGAGATCGGGGGCGTAAAGGTCGATCACATAGCTCAGCATCGAAAACCGCCGCTCCTCGCTCTGGAACGCCAGCAACTCGCGCACATTGCGGTGCTCGCAGAACGGGTAGAACAGATATTCGGCGTTGAAGCAGTAATAGAACCAGACCCCGGGCGGCGCCGCGGCGATGAGCGGGTTGACGGCCCCGGTGAGCGCATCGGGGCGGTGCATGCTCCACGGAATGCGGTGGATCTGCGCGCTCACATCCTCGGGCAGCACCAGCGCCTCGGGCGCATAGACGATCAGCGTGCGGAACCCCGCCGCGAGGTGATGGCGGATCGTGCTCTCCACCTCGACCAGATCCTCGACCAGCACGATCGCCACCGGCCCCCGTGCGAGCGTGACCTTCGCCGAGGTCAGGAATGCGCTTTGTGAAAGATAATCCATGCCTGACGCGATCTGCCGTTTGCGGCACTTTTGCCAAACCCCGGGGGGATTGCAAGCATGAGCCGCCCGGAGCGGGCCTCAGCAGGCGATCAGACCACGGGCACGAAACACCGCGCGCGCCGCCTCGGCCTCATCCGGGCTGGGCGTGGGCGTATCGGAAAGCTGATAGGCGGTGCCGACCCCGGCCCATTTCGCGCGGCCAAGCTGATGGAACGGCAGCACCTCGACCAGTTCCACGCTCGGCCCGAGGCTTGCAACGTAATCGGCCATCCGCGCCACCTCATCGGCGCCATCGGTCCAGCCGGGCACGAGCACGTAGCGGATGCGCATCTTCTTGCCAAGCCGCACCATCCGCGCGGCGCAATCGAGCGTGGGTTGCAGCGCCTGCGCGGTGAGCGCCTGATGGCGCTCCGGGTCGATATGCTTGACGTCGAGCATCACAAGGTCGATCGGGTCGAACCAGTCATCGGCCACCCGCGCATGCAGATGGCCCTGCGTGTCGAGCGCCACATGAAGCCCAAGGCGCGCCTTGATCTCACGCGCGGTGGCGTTGACAAACTCGGCCTGCATCATCGGCTCGCCGCCCGAAAACGTCACCCCGCCCGCGAATTTCAGAAAGCTCGCAAGCGGCGCCACCTCGGCGAGCAGATCCTCCACCGAGACCTCGCGCCCGTTGTGCAGCTTCCAGGTGTCGGGGTTGTGGCAATAAAGGCAGCGGAACTGGCACCCGGAGAGAAAGAACACAAAGCGCATGCCCGGCCCATCCACCGCCGCGCCCGATTCCAGCGAATGCAGGAAGCCGTGGCAGGCGGCGGCATGGGGCGCACAAAGCGGCGGTTCGATCCTGGCCCGGGGCAGCTCGAAGGTCATCGCGCCCTCACATGCTGGCGTGGAAGGTACGCGAGATCACATCCAGCTGCTGGTCGCGGGTGAGCTTGACGAAGTTCACCGCATAGCCCGAGACGCGCACGGTCAGCTGCGGATAGGCCTCGGGGTGGGCCATCGCATCCTCAAGCGTTTCGCGGCGCAGCATGTTGACGTTCACATGAAAACCGCCCGCATGGCAGAAGCCGTCAAGACAATTGGCAAGGTTCGTCACCTGCTCGGCCTCGGTATGGCCCATCGAGTCGGGCGTTGCACTCGCAGTCCAGGAAATGCCGTCGAGCGCATAGTCATAGGGGAGCTTCGCCACCGAGGCGCCCGCCGCAACAAAGCCCTTCTTGTCGCGCCCGTTCATCGGATTGGCGCCGGGGGCAAAGGGCGCGCCCGCGCGCCGGCCATCCGGCGTGTTGCCGGTTTTCTTGCCATAGACCACGTTCGAGGTGATCGTCAGGATCGACTGCGTCGGCGTGGCGCCCCGGTAGAAATGCGGCTGGGAGGCCACTTTCTTCATGAAAGTCTCGGTCAGCCAGACGGCGATCTCGTCCACCCGATCGTCGTTGTTGCCAAAGGCCGGATAATCGCCCTCGATCTCGTAATCGGTGGCGAGCCCCGCCGCGTTGCGGATCACTTTCACCTTGGCGTGCTTGATCGCCGAGAGGCTGTCGGCGACGATCGAGAGCCCGGCGATGCCACAGGCCATGGTGCGCAGGATGTCGCGGTCATGCAGCGCCATCTCGATCCGCTCATAAGCGTATTTGTCGTGCATGTAGTGAATGGCGTTGAGCGCCTTCACATAGGTCTTGGCGAGCCAGTCCATCGAAAGGTCGAACTTCGCCATCACCTCGTCATAGTCGAGCACCTCCGCCGTGATCGGCGTGAGCCCCTTTGCCACCAGCGCGCCGGACTTTTCGTCCACACCGCCGTTGATCGCGTAAAGGAGCGCTTTGGCAAGGTTCGCCCGCGCGCCGAAGAACTGCATTTGCTTGCCGATCCGCATGGCGGAGACGCAGCAGGCGATGCCGTAATCGTCGCCCCATTTCGGGCGCATCAGGTCATCGTTCTCATACTGGATCGCGGACGTGTCTTTCGAGACCCTGGCACAGAAATCCTTGAAGCCGCGCGGCAGGCCAACCGACCAAAGCACGGTCAGGTTCGGCTCGGGCGCCGGGCCGAGGTTGTAAAGCGTCTGCAGCACCCGGAACGAGGTTTTGGACACAAGCGTGCGCCCGTCTTCGCCCATGCCGCCGATGGCCTCGGTGACCCAGGTCGGGTCGCCCGAGAAGAGCGCGTCATAATCGGGCGTGCGCAAAAAGCGGATGATGCGCAGCTTGATGACAAGATCGTCGATCAGCTCTTGCGCCTGCGCCTCGGTAAGCCGGCCTGCGGCAAGGTCGCGCTCAAAATAGATGTCGAGGAAGGTCGAGACCCGCCCCAAAGACATCGCCGCGCCGTTTTGTTCCTTCACCGCAGCGAGATAGCCAAAATAGGTGGCCTGCACCGCCTCGCGCGCCGTCACCGCGGGGGCAGAGAGATCGACACCGTATTTCAGCGCCATTTCGCGCAGTTCTTCGAGCGCGCGAAACTGTTCGGAAAGCTCCTCGCGCAGCCGCAACGTGGCCTCGTCAAACACCGCATCGTCAAGCGCGTGGAACTCGGCCTGTTTTGCGGCTTTGAGCCGGTCGATCCCGTAAAGGGCAACGCGGCGATAATCGCCAATGATCCGGCCCCGGCCATAGGCGTCGGGCAGCCCGGTGATCACGCCCGATTTGCGCGCCGCGAGAATGTCGGGCGAATAGGTGTCGAACACGCCCTGATTGTGGCTTTTGCGATATTTGGTCCAGATTTCGGCCACGGTCGCATCGGGGTCAAAGCCATAGGCCTTGAGCCCGGCCTCAACCATGCGCAGCCCGCCATTGGGCATGATCGCGCGTTTGAGCGGCGCATCGGTTTGCAGGCCCACGATCAGCTCGTTCGCGCGGTCGATATAGCCCGCGTCATGGGCGGTAATGCTGGAGGGCCGATCCGCCGACACATCGAGCACGCCCTTTTCGCGCTCAAGCTTCAGAAGCGCGGCAATATCAGCCCAAAGCTTTGTGGTGCGCGCGGTCGGGCCCGCAAGGAACGCCGCATCGCCTTCATAAGGCGTGTAATTTTCCTGGATGAAGCCGCGCAGGTCGATCATTTCGCGCCACGCGCCCGCAGAAAAACCCTCCCACGGATCAATCAGCGGACGGTTGATCGAGGTTTCGGTGAAGGCATTCATGGGGCAGTCCTTTCCCGTAGGCGCGTGCGCCTGTCATCGGCCTGAACGGTCAGCGTGAGGGGATCGCTCCAAATGAGCAGTTCGTGGCGAGAGGCTCGTAACAGCGCGGTGGGAGGGACCACCCGATGCCTGAGTGAACACCGAAACAGGGTCTGATGGCAATCTGCGATATCCAGTTATCAGAAATATAATTCTTTTATTTTCAATTGCTTGCCACTAGACGCGGGGCGGCATTGACGCAACGGAATGACAATAATCTTACCAATTCTGACGATTACGTGAAAGAATGAACCGGGTCGGAATTTTCTTTTGCGCGCAAGCCCCCGCGCGCCAGATCCTTGCGCGTCGGATGCGCGAGCCTGATCCCTCAAAGACAGTGGCGGGGCCGGGCGGGAGCGCATATGATTTGCGCGGGAGACGCGCGCAAAGCGCGGCAGGAGAGCCGTCCGGGGATGACGAAGATATTGATTGTCGACGACGATCCGGATCTGCGCGATCTGGTGCGATACGAGCTTGAGGGCCACGGCTTCGAGGTCGTCGAGGCCGCTTGCGCCGCCGAGGTCGCGCCCGCGCTCAGCCCCGTGCCGCCCGATCTGATCTTGCTTGATCTGCGCCTGCCCGATCAGGACGGGCTGGCGGTGGCGGGGCGGCTGCGCGCCACCTCCACGATCCCGATCATCATGCTCAGCGGGCTTGGCGGCGATGTGGACCGGATCGTCGGGCTGGAGATGGGGGCGGATGATTATGTCGTCAAACCCTGCAACCCGCGCGAGCTGGTGGCGCGGATCAAGGCCGTCTTGCGGCGCACCGGCGCGGCACCCGGGCCGCTGGAGCGGGCCGACCACGACCGGCGCAGTTTTGCGGGCTGGGTGATCGACCTTTCGGCCCGCAGCCTTGAAACGCCGGCGGGCCAGCCCGTCGCCCTGACGAATGCCGAGTTTCTGCTGCTAGAGGCCTTCGTGCGGGCGCCGCGCTGCGTGCTCAGCCGCGATCAGCTTCTGGAGCGCACCCGCTCGGATGGCGGCGAGGTGTTTGACCGCACCATCGACGTGCTGATCCTGCGGCTGCGCCGCAAGATCGAGCCCAACCCGCGCGCACCGCAACTCATCCGCACCGAGCGCGGCGCGGGCTATGTGCTCGATGCAGAGGTGCGCCGGCTCTGATCCTCAAGGCTGAGCCGCACCGCCGCCGCCAGCACCTCTTCGGGCACGGGCTTGCGCAGAAGGTTTGGCAGATCCGCCCCCGCCCTGCCGGGCGCACCCGAGGTGAAGAGCACCGCAAGATCGGGGCGGAGCGCACGGGCGCGGGCGGCGAGGCTCTGACCATCGAGGCCGGGCATCGCGAGATCGGTATAGAGCAGGTCAATCTCCGGGATCTCGCGCAACAGATCGAGCGCGGTTGCGCCATCGGGCGCAGTGACAACCGCATGCCCCATGGCGCGCAACTGATCGGCGGTAATCTCGAGCAGATCGGCATCATCATCCACCGCGAGGATGCAGGCCTCGCCCGGCGCGGGCGCAAGCACAACGGGCGCGCGCTCGGGGCTTACGGGAAGCTGCAAGGTGACCTTGGTGCCGGCACCGGGGCTGCTCTCCAGCGTGACGGTGCCGCCCGATTGCTGCACGAAGCCATAGACCATCGAGAGCCCGAGCCCGCTCCCCTTGCCCACGGGTTTCGTGGTGAAAAAGGGTTCAAACACCTGCGCGGCAATCTCGGGCGGGATGCCCGCGCCGGTATCGGCGACGCTCAGCTCCACAAACCCCGGCCCGGCGGGGCGCGTGGTGATGGTGATCTCGCCCGCCCCCTCCATCGCATCGCGCGCATTCACCGCAAGGTTCATCAGCGCATTCTCCAGCTGGCCCGGATCAACGCGCACCATGGGCAGATCTGCCGCCAGATCCGTCACAAGCCGCACCCCGGAGCCAAGGCTCGCCTGCAACAGATCGGCCATGCCCCGCACCAGCGCATCAAGCGCGACATCCTCGGGGTCGAGCCGCTGGCGGCGGGAAAAGGTGAGCAGCCGGTTGATCAGCGCGGCGCCGCGATTGGCCGCCGAGAGCCCCCGCGCAGCGCGGGCCTGCAGGGCGGGCGCATCGGCAAGCTCGCGCTGCAAAATATTGAAATTGCCGATGATCACCGCAAGGATATTGTTGAAATCATGCGCAATTCCCCCGGTGAGCTGGCCCACCGTCTCCAGCTTCTGGGCATGCAGCAACTGGCTTTGGGTGGCCCGCGCCTCGGTCACATCCATGTGGATCGTGGCAAAGCCCGCCTGCGGGATCGGGTTCGAGCGCATCTCGAGCACCCGCCCCTCGGGGAAGCGCAGCTCGATCCGCTCGGAGAGGGTCAGACGGCTATGCGAGAGCGCGTCGAGATCGAGCACCGCGCCATCGGGGCCAAAAGCCTCGGCGCCGCGCGCAGCAAGGAGCCGGTTGATCGTCTCGATCGACGGCGCGCCCGAGACCTCGGCCTCGGAAAAGCCATGCAGGCGCAGATATTGCGGGTTGAAGGCCACAAGGCGGCGGTCACGGTCAAACACCGAAAACCCGTCTTTCATCGTTTCGAAAGTGGTCAAAAGCTGGTTCGAGCGTTCGGCAAGTTCGCGGTCGAGCTTTTCCACCTGGGCCGAATTTTCGCGAAAGACCACAAAGGCGCGGGCCAGATCGCCGATCTCGTCGCGCCGGGTCGCGCCGGGCACTTCGGTCTCACGCTCGCCCGCGGCCAGCCGCGTCATCGCGCGGGTGACGCCCGCGAGGTTGCGGCTCAGCGGCCGGATCACGAGGAGATAGGAGACCCCCCCGGCCATCAGGATCACGGCGAGCGCCACTGCGGTAAACTGGGTGGTGCGGGCAAGGATCGTGTCGCGCAGCTCCTGCGTCACCTCGGCGGTGGTGCGGCTGGCGCTGAGCACGCGCCGATCGACCGCGGCTTTCAGATCGGCGGCCCGGGCGGCGGCCGCCCCCAAGGCCCCCTCGGCCCGGTCCCGCGCGGCGATCTCGGCGCCTTGCAGCGCAAAAAGCCCCCCGGGCCCGGTCTGGTCGCGGTAAAGCGCCAGCGCGGCGCGGAATTCCGGCACCAACCCGGCGGGAAGCGCCGCCGCGGTGCTTTCCAGCGCGCCGAGGGTGCGCAAGAACGCACCGCGGTTTTCGTCGAGCGTTGCCGTCTCGCGCGCGGTGGTGGCCAGAAGCAGCTCCGAGGTGGCCCGCGCGGTGAGCCGTTCGGCGGCCAGAAGCGGCGCCTGACTTTGCACGGCGGTGCGGTAAATCTCCGGCTCGGGCAGCGTCTCGCCTGCGGTGATCGCGCCCACCGCGAGGATCGAGGGGCCGATGATCTGGCGGATCGCATCCTCTTGTGCGAGCATGCGCGCGCGCTCCACCTCGCGCGCAGCGGCCACGGCACGCAGCGTCTCCAGCGCTTCGCGCAGCGCGCTGAGCCGCTCTGCCAGTGCCGCGGAGAGCGCGAGGATCTCGCCGCTGTCCCAGCCCGCCTCGGAAGGGCCGGTGCGCAGCGCCGCCACTTGCTCGGCAAAGGCCGCGAGGTCGTCCTCAACGGCGCGTTGTGCCTCGATCAGCGCCGCCTCGGTGCCCGCCGCGGCAAGGCTCGCGCCGCGCTGCTGCAGCCGGTCCCCGATCCGCGCGAGCCGCAAGGCGGCGGCCATTGCAGGCACATCGCGCCCGGTCACCGTTTCCGCCGCCGTGCCGATCTGGTCGAGCGCGCGGATCGCGGCAAGGCCCGCAAGCCCCATCGCCACCGTCGAAAGCGCAACGATCAGCAACAGCCGCCCCTGAATACCCCATCCGGTCATTGCGGATCGGCCTCCAGCCCCATCGCCTCGCGATAATGGCGCCGCTGGCTGGCGCGGCCGAGCCGGTCGGTGATCCGGTCCCACTCCGCCGCGGCCGCCTGCAGCGCCGCCTCGGGCGCGAGCTCGCCCGCCAGCACGGCGCCGATGCGGGCGTCAAGCGCCGCCATATAGGCCGGATATCCGGGCAGGCGCAGATCCTGCGCCGCGAGGGGCGCATCAAGGCTCTCGCGCAAAACGGTGAGGTAACTCGCCCCGGCCTCCTCTCCCATCAGCGCCGCCCATCCGGCACGATCTTCAAGCTGCGCCGTGCGGTAGGGGTTGAAGCCGGACGCACCCGACATCACATCGCGCGCCGCACGCTCGGGCGCGGCCATGAAGGCAATGAAGCGCCATGCGGCCTCGGGCTGCGCAGCCGCGCGCGGCACCGCCGCGATCCAGCCGCCAAAGGCCAGAAACGGCACCCGCCGGGGCGCGGCGAGCCGGTCCCATGCCCGGGTTTGCGGGTTCCAGACCTCATCGGCACCGGGCAGGGCAAAAAAGCCCACCCGGTCTGCCACGTTCGAGGTCGCCGGATCAGTGGCCAGCACGCCGATATCGGACCAGTCGAGCGCCATCGCCCCCTGCCCCGCCGCAAAGGCAGAGCGCACCCCATGGCTGGAAAGCGGGCCGGTTTCCGCCTCTCCGCTCGTCACGGCGGCCAGATAATCCTGCAGCGCACGCAGCCAGGCGGGGTTGTCGATCTCGGGCGCCATCGTCTCGGGATCAAAGAAGAAATATCCCGGATGGTCGGGATGGGCGGTATAGGCGGCGGCGTGGCTGAAGAGCGACCAGAGCCGCTGGCCATTCGCCGCCGAAGCCTCAAGCGTGCCTGCAAGCGCATGGCCCTCCCCGTCCTTGCGGCCCTGAAAAAAAGCGGCAATGCGAGCATAATCGGCCCATGTGGCGGGCGGCGCGAGCGGCCCCCCGGTGGCGGCGACATACGCCGCGCGGGTGGCCGGATCGGAGAACAGATCGCGTCGATAGGCCCCCATATGCAGATCGCCATCAAGGCTTATCGCCATCCAGTGCCCGCGCCAGCGCATCTGCCGGTCGCGGTAGGCCGGATGAATGCCCTGCACCAGCGGGCTTTGCACCAGCGCCTCGGGCACCGGCTGCAGGTAAGGGGCAAAATCCGGCAGCCAGTCCGCCGGGAAGATCAGCACATCGGCGGGCGGGCGCCCGGTCACGAAGCCGATCATGATCTCGCCATAAAGCGCATCGAACGGTCGGGTCTCGACCGTGACCGCCTGCCCGGTCGCCTGCGCATACTCCGCCCCATGCGCGCGGGCGGGCCCGGCAATCGGCCCGCCATCACGGGTCAGCACCGCAAGCGGCCCCGCCTCCGCCTGCAGCGCCGCCAGCACCAGTATTACAATTGTTACAATCCGCATCACGATCTCGGACATACTCCGTTCATCTGGCCCCGGTCTTTTCCTCCCATGAGCATCGCACAGAGCGAGCCGAGGAGGAACCGTGATACCCTTGACCAGCGAACTCGTGGCGATCGGCAAGACGGCCAGCGACAAGGCCGATGCGATCGCGCAGGCGGTTGACCTGCTCACCGCCGCCGGAAAGATCGACCCGCGTTACGGCGCGAGCATGATGGGCCGCGAGGCGGTGGCCAACACGTTCCTTGGCAACGGAATCGCGATCCCGCATGGCCTGCCGAAGGACCGTGACCTGATCCTTGAGACCGCGATTGCCGTGGTGCAACTGCCGGCGGGCGTTGATTGGGGTCCGGGGGACCGGGCCCGGCTCGTGGTGGCGATTGCCGCGAAATCCGATGAGCACCTGCAGGTGCTCTCCAACCTGACCGATGTGCTTGGCGATCCCGCCGAGGCCGACCGGCTGGCGACGACAACCGACCCAGAGGTGATCGTGGCGCGGCTGACCGGGGCGGAGCCGCCCGCGGCGGCCCCCGCGGCAGAAGATTTTGCGCAGGGCTTTGACGTGGTGATCCCCGGCGCGCACGGCCTTCATGCCCGCCCGGCCACCGCGCTTGTCGAGATCGCCAAAGGCTTTGAGGCCGAGATCCGCCTGCGCCATGGCGCCAAGAGCGCCAATGCGAAAAGCCTGATTTCCCTTCTCAATCTCGGCGCTGCCCAAGGGGCCGCGCTGCATGTGAGCGCCGAAGGCCCGGATGCGGAGGCTGCGCTGAGCGCGCTTGCCGCCGCCTTTGCGGCGGGGCTTGAAGACGACGAAGATGCCGGTGCCGTGGCCTCCGACGCCGCGGCTCCCGGTTTGACGGGGGCAGTGGCTGCCCCGAGCGATTATGACGGCCGCCTCCTCCCCGGCGTGTCCTCCTCGCCCGGCTTTGCCATTGCTCCCGTCTTCCGGTTTGCGCGCGACGAGGTGACTTTCGCCAAGGATGCCAAAGATCCGGCGGCAGAGCGCAGCCGGCTGGATGCGGCACTGAAAACCGCCTGGCAACAGCTTGAGGAGCTGCATGACGAGGTCTGGAAGAAATCCGGCCCGACGCGGGCAGCAATCTTCCGGGCGCATCAGGAATTCCTCGAAGACCCGGAAATGCGCAGCGCCGCCGAGGCGGGCATTGCCGAGGGGCGCACCGCCGCCTTCGCCTGGCATGCCGCCTATAGCGCGCGCGCCGATATGCTGGCTGCGATGAAAGATGCCGTGCTTGCAGGCCGCGCCATTGATCTGCGCGATGCCGGGCTGCGGGTGCTGCAGGAACTGGGCGAGGTGAAAGCGGCCGAGGCGCATCTGCCGAGCGATCCGTGCATTCTCGTGGCCGAGGATCTGACGCCCTCCGACACCGCGCGGCTCGACCCGGCGCTGGTGCGCGGGCTGTGCACCGCCGCGGGCGGGCCGACCTCGCATACCTCGATCATCGCGCGGGCGCTCGACATTCCCGCCGTGGTGGGCGCGGGCGCTGCGGTGCTCGATCTGCCCGGCGGCACTGCCGCGCTTCTGGATGGGGCGGCGGGGGTGCTGGTGGCCAACCCCTCTGCAGCCGATATCGCCAAGGCCGAGGCCGCGATCACGGCGCGCGCCGCCGAACGCGAGACCGAGGCGCGCGAGCGCTTCAAACCCGCGCTGAGCCCCGATGGTGCGCGTGTCGAAGTGGTGGCGAATATCTCCGACGTGGCCGAGGCCGAGGCCGCGGTGGCGGCGGGCGCCGAGGGCGTGGGCCTTTTGCGCACCGAATTCCTGTTCGTCAACCGCGAGGCGCCGCCAAGCGAAGACGAGCAGGTGGAGATCTATGCCGCGATGATCGCGGCGCTGAACGGTCTGCCGATCATCATCCGCACGCTCGATGTGGGCGGCGACAAGGAGATCCCCTATCTGCGCATGCCGGTGGAGGAAAACCCGTTCCTCGGGCTGCGCGGCATCCGCTTCTGCCTCGCGCATGAAGACCTGTTCCGCACCCAGTTGCGCGCGATCTTCCGCGCGGCGGAGAAGGGGCCGGTGCGGATCATGTTCCCGATGATCGCGATGGTCTCGGAGCTGGAGGCCGCCTTGCGCATTGCCGAGGCGGTGCGGGCCGAGATTGGCGCCGCGCCGGTCGAGATGGGGATCATGATCGAGATCCCCTCGGCGGTGATGATGGCGCCCGAACTCGCCAGACAGGTCGATTTCTTCTCGATCGGCACCAATGACCTGACGCAATATGCCCTTGCCATGGACCGGATGCATCCGGTGCTGGCCAAGCAAGCAGACGGGCTGCACCCGGCGGTGTTGCGCCTGATCGACCAGACCGTGCGCGCCGCCGATGCGGCGGGCATCTGGGTGGGCGCCTGTGGCGGCATCGCGGGCGATCCCTTCGGCGCACGCATCCTCTCGGGCCTCGGCGTGAAGGAACTCAGCGTCTCGATCCCCTCGGTGGCGGGCGTGAAGGCGGTGCTGCGCCGGGTGCCGATGGCCGAAAATCAGGCCTTGGCGGCGCGCGCGCTTGTCTGTGCCGATGCCGCCACCGTGCGCAAGCTGGGCTGAGGGGCGATCATGCAACCGACCATCGCCACCCTCACCCTCAACGCCGCGATCGACCAGACCGTGACCGTGCCGGGCTTCACCCTTGATGCGGTCAACCGGGTGGAAGCGGTGCAGCTTGATGCGGGCGGCAAGGGGATCAATGTCGCCTCCTTCCTCGCCCATTTCGGCCATGCCACCGCCGCCGCCGGGCTTTTGGGCCGCGCCAATGACGCGCTGTTCGCGCAGCATTTCGCACAAGCCGGCATGCTTGATGCCTGCACCCGCTGCGACGGCGCGACCCGCACCAATGTGAAGATCGTCGACCCGGCCCAGGATCAGGTGACCGATCTCAACTTTCCCGGCGTCACCGCCAGCGCTGCCGATCTGGCCTCCGTCACGGAAACGCTGGCGCGGTTGACCGCGCGCGGGCTCGTCTGGCTCGGGCTGTGCGGCAGCCTGCCTGCGGGGCTTGGCGCCGACACCTATGCCCGGCTGATCACCGAAGCCCATGCCAAGGGGGTGAAGGTCGCGCTTGACACTTCGGGCGCGGCGCTGGGCCCGGCCCTCGCCGCGCGCCCCGATATCGTCAAGCCCAATGCCGATGAGCTTGGCGCCTATCTGGGCCGCGCGCTGACCACCCCCGAGGCGGTGCTTGAGGCTGCGCGGGAGTTGGTGGCGCAGGGCATCGGGCTCGTCGCCGTTTCGATGGGGGCGGGAGGCGCCGTGCTCGTGCGCGGCACCGGGGCGGTGCATGCCCGCCCGCCGCGGATTGCCGTCGCCTCCACCGTGGGGGCGGGCGATGCGATGGTGGCCGGGTTGATCCATGCCGCCACGCTTGGCCTCGATCTGGCCGCAACGGCGCGCATTGCCACCGCTTTCTCGCTTGGTGCGCTGGGCGAGATCGGCCCGCGCCTGCCCGAACGCGCGCGCATCGAAGAGCTTGCGCATGCTGTCGAAATCACCGCGCTCGGCTGAGCCCCGCGCGACATCCGGGAGGACCCCATGTCAAAGATCGTCGCCGTGACGGCCTGCCCCACAGGCATCGCGCATACCCATATGGCCGCCGAGGCGCTCAGCGCCACCGCAGCCCAGAAAGGCCACGAAATCCGCGTCGAGCGGCAATCGTCCCAAGGCGTCGAGCACGCGCTCGCCCCCGCCGAGATTGCCGCCGCCGATGTCGTGATGATCGCCGCCGATATCCATGTCGACGAAGCCCGCTTCGCCGCAAAACCCGTTTACCGGACCACGCCGGGCCGCGCCATCACCAGAACGGCGGCAGAACTCGACGCGGCTCTGGCTTTGCAAGGAGAGGAGACTTCGCAAATGGTAGCCCAGACAGGTGGCCCGACAGGCGGATTGAAGGTGGTGGCCATCACCTCTTGCCCCACCGGCATCGCTCACACTTTCATGGCGGCCGATGCCCTGAAAAAAGCCGCCGCCGCGCGCGGATGGGAGATTGCCGTCGAGACGCAGGGCTCGGTCGGCTCGCAAAACACGCTGAGCGATGCGCAGGTTGCGGGCGCAGATCTCGTGGTGATCGCGGCCGATACCCATGTGGATGACGCGCGCTTTGCCGGCAAAAAAGTCTACAAGACCTCGGTTGGCGCCGCGGTGAAAGGCGCCGCCACTGTGCTCGACACGGCTGTGGCCGAGGGCGAGGTGCTGGGCCAGAGCCTTGCCGAAACCGTCGACGCGCTCAAAGCCAAGCGCGCGGCGGGCCGCACCGGCCCCTATCAGCACCTGCTCACGGGCGTTTCCTTCATGCTGCCGCTGGTGGTGGCGGGGGGCTTGCTCATCGCGCTGTCCTTCGTTTTCGGGATCAAGGCGTTCGAGCAGGAAGGCACGCTTGCCGCGGCGCTGATGGCGATTGGCGGCGGCGCGGCCTTCAAGCTGATGGTGCCGGTGCTCGCGGGCTATATCGCCTATTCGATCGCCGACCGTCCCGGCCTCACCCCCGGCCTGATCGGCGGCATGCTGGCCGTGAACCTGAACGCGGGCTTCCTTGGCGGGATCGTCGCGGGCTTCCTTGCGGGCTATGTGGCGCGCTGGCTGCGCGATGCGATCAAGCTGCCGCGGGTGCTTGAGGGGCTCAAGCCGGTGCTGATCCTGCCGCTGCTCTCCACGCTCGTCACCGGGCTCGTGATGGTTTACATCGTCGGGGAGCCGGTGGCGGCGATCCTTGCCGCGATGACCTCCTTCCTGCAGGGCCTCGGCACGACCAACGCCGTGGTGCTGGGGCTCATTCTCGGCGGCATGATGGCCGTTGACATGGGCGGGCCGATCAACAAGGCGGCCTATACGTTCGCCGTGGGCCTGCTGACAACCGACACCTACGCACCGATGGCCGCCGTGATGGCCGCCGGCATGACGCCGCCGCTCGGGCTCGCGCTGGCAACCTTTGTGGCAAAAAACCGCTTCACCCCCGAAGAGCGCGAAGCCGGTGGCGCCGCCGCGGTGCTGGGGCTCTCCTTCATCACCGAAGGCGCGATCCCCTTTGCGGCCAAGGACCCGGCCCGCGTGATCCCCTCGATCATCGTTGGTTCGGCGGTGGCGGGTGCGCTCTCGATGGGCCTTGGCTGCCAGCTCATGGCGCCCCATGGCGGGATCTTCGTGCTGGCGATCCCGAATGCGGTCACCCATCTCGCCGCCTATGCAGGCGCCGTGGTGGCGGGCACGCTGGTGACGACCGCGCTTCTCGTCGCGCTGAAAAAGCCGGTGAGCGCAGGTGCCATGGCGTCGGTCGCAAACGCCTGACGCAGCCGCGTTGAAACTGAAAAGATCGGCGCGCGGTTTCCCCGCGCGCCGATTGTCATTTCAGATTGCTCAGATGTCTTTCATCAGCCGCAGCGCATCATGGATCGCGGCATGGGTGTTGCGCGCGCTCACCGCATCGCCGATGCGGTAAAGCGCAAAACGGCCCGCGGGGTTTTGCGCCCCGACCTGCGGGAGCCCTGCGATCAGCGCGTCGTAATCCACTGCACCAAGGTTTTGCGACAGCGGCTTGAGCGCGAAATAAAGATCATCGAGCGGCATCGTGCCGTAATTGACGATCACCTGATCATAGGTCTTTTCCGCCACCAGATCGCTGTAATCGGTGCCGATGCGCGCGCTGAGCCTGTTGCCCGCGCGGCTCACCCCCAAAAGCCGCTGTGCCACGGTAAAGGTGACATCGAGCGGTTGCAGCGCGCGCATATAGGGCACGAGGTTCATCGCCATGATGTCGGGGGCAAAGATGCGGTCCGGCGTCATCACCTCGACTTTTGCGCCCGCCCGCGCCGCCACCTCGGCGGCCATCAGCCCCGGATGATCGCCGCTTTCATCATAGATCAGCACCTCGCGGCCCGGCTTCACATCGCCCGCGATGATATCCCAGGTGGAGACGACAAGGCCCTGCTCCTCCTTGGTTTCGAAAAGCGTCAGGTTTGGCAGCCCGCCGGTGGCAATCACCACCACATCGGGATCAAGGGCGGTCACGTCCTCCGCCTCGGCCCAGGTGTTGAAGCGGAACGCCACATCGCGCGCGGCGCATTGCGCCATGCGCCAGTCGATGATCGAGAGCATTTCGCGGCGGCGCGGGTTTTGCGCGCAAAGCCGCACCTGCCCGCCCGGATCGGGCTGCGCCTCGAGCACGGTCACCTCATGGCCGCGCTCGGCGGCCACGCGGGCGGCCTCAAGCCCGCCCGGACCGGCGCCGACCACCACCACCTTCTTGCGCACCGCGGCGGGGGCAACCACATGCGGCAGCGTTTCCTCGCGCCCGGTCGCGGCATTGTGGATGCAAAGCGCAGGACCGCCCGCATAGATCCGGTCCAGGCAATAGGTGGCGCCGACGCAGGGGCGGATTTCATCCTCCCGCCCCTCGATGATCTTGCGCACGATATGCGGGTCCGCCATATGCGCGCGCGTCATCCCCACCATGTCGAGAAGCCCCGCCGCAACGGCATGGCGCGCCGTTGCCACATCGGGGATGCGCGCGGCGTGGAAGGTGGGCATGCCGGTTGCCGCCCGCACCTGCCCGGCGAAATCAAGATGCGGCGCGGCCCGCATCCCCTGCACCGGAATCAGGTCGGTCATGGCCGGGTCGGAATGGATCCGCCCCCGCACCACATTGAGAAAATCGACCTGCCCCGAGGCGGCAAGGCGCTTGGAGATCTCGATCCCCTCGGTCGCGGTGATGCCCCCCTGTTGCGCCTCATCCGCCGTATAGCGCAGGCCCACGATGAACGCCGCGCCCACCCGCGCGCGGATCGCACCGAGCACATCCATCAAAAGCTGCATCCGGCTCTCAAGGCTTTGCCCGCCGTAACGCCCCTCCAGATCATTCGTCAGCGGCGACCAGAACTGATCGAGCAGATGGCCGTAGACCTCCAGCTCGATCCCGTCCATGCCGCCCGCCTGCATCCGCTCGGCGGCATCGGCGAAATCATTGATGATGCGGGCAATATCCCAATCTTCGGCGAGCTTCGGAAAGGCCCGATGCGCCGGTTCGCGGTGCTTGGAGGAGGAAACCGAGGGCAGCCAGTCCCCCTTCGCCCAGGTGGTGCGGCGGCCCAGATGGGTGAGCTGGATCATCGCCGCGCAGCCATGTTCGTGCAGCGCATCGGTGAGGCGGCGCACCCATGGCACCACCTCGTCGCGGTAGGCCAGCACATTGTTGAAAACGGGCGGGCTGTCGCGCGAGACCGCCGCCGAACCCGCCGTCATGGCAAGCGCCACCCCCGCTTTTGCACGCTCGGCGTGATAGGCGATGTAGCGCTCTTTCGGCATGCCGTCTTCCGGGTAGGCGGGTTCATGGCTCGTCGTCATGATCCGGTTGCGCAGCGTCAGATGCTTGAGTTGGTAGGGTTGCAAGAGCGGATCGTTGGACATGGGCACCTCCTGAGAATGGCACAGGATTGCGAGAAATGTTCACTTGTGTCAAGTATGGGTTCACATGTGTCCATTTCCTTGCAAAGGCGCCGGGCCGCCGCTAGAGTGGCGCCATGACGGAAAAGGAAGATCCAACAGGCGGTTGGCGCGGCTCGCGCGAGGTGTGGCTTGCCGCGGCGCGGGAGGCATTTGTCGAAACCGGGCTTGAGGCGGTGAAAATCCAGCCGCTGGCGCAGCGGCTCGGCCTCGCCCGCACCTCGTTTTACTGGTTCTTTTCAGATCGCGCGGCGCTTCTGGAGGCGCTGCTTGCGGATTGGGAAGAGCGCAATACCGGCGCGCTGATCGGCGCGACCGGGGCCTATGCGGCGACGTTGCAGGAGGCCGCGCTGAACCTGATTGCCATTTTTCTTGACGACGGGCCGTTTTCGGCCGGGTTCGAGCGCGCGGTGCGCGGCTGGGCGCATGGCGATGGGGCGGTGGCCGCGCGGGTGCAGGCCGCCGATGCCGCGCGGCTCGGCGCCATCACCGCGATGTTCGCGCGCTTTGGCATCGCGCCAGTGGAGGCCGATGTGCGCGCGCGCAACGCCTATCTGGTGCAGATCGGCTATATCTCGATGCAGCTTGCCGAGCCCTTCGAGGAGCGGCTGACCCGGATCCCCGATTACGTCAAGATCTACACCGGCACCGCCCCCACCACGGCGGAAATGGCCCGGTTCAGGGCGGCACGGCGCCCCGCAGGCTGAGGGCCTCAGCGCCGCGGCGCGCGCCGGTTCAGGCTGGCGGGCCGCCCCGGCAGCGAGAGCGCCGCATCCGCGCGCGGCGTGCGCGCAATCACCTTGCCCTTGGCAATCACCGCCAGCCGTGCCGGACGCAGGCGCAGCGCATCGACCGGCCCGGCCGCATCGAGCACCACGAGCGAGGCTTTTGCCCCCTTCTTCAGCCCGTAATCCTCAAGCCCGATGATCGCGGCATTGGTCTCGGTGACCATGGTGAAACAGCGCGCCATCTCCTCGGGATGGGTCATCTGCGCCACATGCATCCCCATGAAGGCGACATCGAGCATGTCGGCGGTGCCAAGCGAATACCACGGGTCAAGGACACAATCCTGCCCCCAGCCAACGGGAATGCCCAAAGCCTGCATCTCCTTCACCCGGGTCAGGCCGCGGCGTTTGGGGAAAGTGTCGTGGCGGCCCTGCAGCACGATGTTGATGAGCGGGTTCGGGATCGCCGCGATCCCCGCCTCGGCAATCAGCGGCAGAAGCTTCGAGACGTAGTAATTGTCCATCGAATGCATCGAGGTAAGGTGCGAGCCCGCCACCCGGCCCTGCAGGCCGCACCGCTGGGTCTCATAGGCCAGCGTCTCGATATGGCGGCTCATCGGATCATCCGTCTCGTCGCAATGGATGTCGACGCGCAGCCCCCGCGTGGCGGCGATCTCGCACAGATCGGCAAGGCTCGCCGCGCCCTCCGCCATGGTGCGCTCGAAATGCGGGATGCCGCCCACCACCTCAACGCCCATGTCGAGCGCGCGGATCAGGTTCTCGCGGCCATTCGGCGCGCGGTAGAGCCCGTCTTGCGGAAAGGCCACAAGCTGCAGGTCGATGTAATCCTTCACCTTCTCGCGCACCTCAAGCATCGCGGTGACGGTGTTGAGGTGATCGGGCGTGGTATCGACATGCGAGCGGATCGCAAGCAGGCCCAGCGACGCCGCCCAGTCGCAATACTGCAGCGCCCGCGCGACCATCTCGTCAACCGTGGCGATCTCGCGCAGCTCCCCCCAAAGCGAAATGCCCTCCAGAAGCGTGCCCGAGCCATTCACCCGCGGCAGGCCGTAGCTCAGCGTTGCATCCAGATGGAAATGCGGATCGACAAAGGGCGGCGCGACCAGATCGCCCGTCGCGTCGATCACCTCGCGCGCCTCCGCCGCGATCTTCGGCGCGATCTCGGCGATCCGCTCGCCAGCAATCGCAATATCGGCCACGCGGCCATCGGGGAGCGTGCCCCCCTTCACCAGCAGATCGAACATCATCTTTCCCCCTTGTTGAACGGCACCATCAGCGCCGCGGGCACCTCGGCGCGGCGCGACATCAGCACCAGCGCGAGGATCGAGAGCAGGTAAGGCATCATCAGGAAGAGCTGATAGGGCACCAGCGCCCCGATGGGCGTTTGTTGCAGCCGGATCTGCAGCGCATCAAAGGCGGCAAAAAGGATCGCGCCAAGCATCGCCTTGCCCGGCTTCCAGGCGCCAAAGACCACCAGCGCGATGCAGATCCAGCCGCGCCCGTTGACCATGTCGAAGAAGAAGCTGTCGAAGGCGGAGAGCGTCAGGAACGCGCCGCCCACCGCCATGAAGCCCGAGCCCACGATCACCGCGCCCATGCGGATTGCCGTGACCGAAAGGCCCTGTGCGGCAACGGCGGCCGGGCTCTCCCCCGCGGCGCGCACGGCAAGGCCCAGAGGCGTGCGGTAGAGCACGAAGGCGACGAGCGCGACGAGCGCGAAGGCGGCATAGGTGAGCGGCGTTTGCGTGAAGAAGGCCGCGCCCAGCCCCGGAATCTCCGACAGGCCGGGGATCGGATAGGGCTGGAAGGCGGTGATTTTGGGCGGCGAGGAGACTTCGGGCAGCACCACGCGGTAGGTATAGAAGGTGAGCGAGGTGGCCAGAAGCGTGAGCCCGATGCCCACCACATGCTGCGAGAGCCCGAACGGCACGGACAGAAGCCCATGGAGCGCGCCAAGCATCATGCCGGTGGCAAAGGCAACCGCCACGCCCCCCCAGAGCGGCAGGCCCATGTAAACGGCGATCCAGCCCGCGAAGGCGCCCGCGACCATGATCCCCTCGATGCCGAGGTTGAGCACGCCCGCGCGCTCGCAGATCAGCTCGCCCATGGTGGCAAAGATGAGCGGCGAGGCGATGCGGATCGCGGCAGCCCAGAAGGCGGCGGAGGCGAGGATCTCGAAAATGTCCATCAGTCCCTCACCACGCGGAATTTGGTCAAGAGGATCGCCAGCACCATCATCAGGAGCGCCGAGGCGAGCATGATATCCGCGATATAGCTTGGCACGCCCAGCGCCCGGCTCATCGCATCGGCGCCAACAAAAATGGCCGCGACAAAGAGTGCTGCGGCAACCACGCCGAGCGGGTGCAGAAGGGCCAGCATCGCCACCACGATGCCGGTGTAGCCATAGCCCGGCGACAGATCGAGCGTGAGCGAGCCCTTGAGGCCCGAGACCTCGGAAAAGCCCGCAAGCGCCGCAAGCCCGCCCGAGAGGAGCGCGGTTTTCAGCACCACGCCCGTCACCGGCATGCCCGCAAAGCGCGCGGCCTCGGCATTTTGCCCCACCGCGCGCATTTCAAACCCGAGCGTGGTGCGGGCGTTGACGACCCAGAGCGCGACGGCGGAGAGGAGGGCGAGCGCAAAGCCCCAATGCAGCCGCAGCCCTTCGACGATGCGCGGAAGCCGCGCCTCGGCGATGAGGCGGGCGGATTTGGGCCAGCCCATGCCCATCGGGTCTTTCAGCGGCCCTTCGAGCAAGTAGCTGACGAAAAGCAGGAAAATGTAGTTCAGAAGCAGCGTGGTGACGACTTCGTCCACCCCGAGCCGCGTTTTCAAAAGCGCGGGCACGAGGAGCAAAAGCGCGCCTGCAAGCATTGCGGTGAGCGCGATGGCGGGAAGGAGCAGCGCCGGGGGCCAGGGCAGAACGCCGGTGCCGAGCACCGCAGTGACAACGGCGCCCGCGTAAAGCTGCGCCTCGGCGCCGATATTCCAGAGTTTTGCCCGGAAGGCCACGGCCACGGCAAGCCCGGTGAAAATGAGCGGCGTGGCGCGATTGAGCGTTTCCAGCAGCGCAAACTTCGAGCCCACCGCGCCCTTGACGATCGCGCCAAAGACAGCGAGCGGGTTGCCGCCCGCAATCAGCGCCAGAACGCTCGCAACGAGAAAGGCGCCCAGAAGCGCCAGTGCGGGGGGCACAAGGCGGCGCGCAAGGCTGGGCTGGGCGATCGGTTCAAGACGCATCCGCGGCCCTCCCGAACCCCTCGCCCGCCATCCATTGGCCAAGCGCTTCGGCACGCATCGTGCCACGGGCAAAACCGGGGCTGAGCCGCCCCTCGGACATCACATGGATCACGTCGGACAGGGTCATGATTTCGTCGAGATCCTCGGAGATCAGGAGCACCGCCGCCCCCTCTTCGCGCGCCTCGGCGAGGCGGCCATGGACGTAGTTGACCGCGCCGATGTCGAGCCCGCGCACCGGCTGGTTGGCCAGAATGATGCGCGGCGCGGTCTCCAGCACGCGACCAAGGATCAGCTTTTGCATATTGCCGCCGGAAAGCAGGCGAATCCGGGTCTCGGGGCCGGGGCAGCGCACGTCGTAGGTGGCAATGAGGGTTTCGGCCTGCGCCCGCGCCGCGCCCCAGCGCATCCAGCCATGGCGGGCAAAATCCTGCGCATAGGTCTCCAGCACGGCATTTTCGGTCAGGTCGAAATCGGCAATCGTGCCGGTGCGGTGGCGGTCTTCCGGGATGCGGCCAATGCCGCGGGCAAGGGCGCGGCGGGGCGACCAGTCGCCAACCGCCTCGCCCGCAATGTCGAACTGCCCCGAAGCGGGCGCAACAAGGCCCGAGATCAGATCGGAGAGCGCCTTTTGTCCGTTGCCGGAAACGCCTGCAAGCCCGGTGATCTGCCCGGCATGAAGGGTGAGATCAACCGCGCGCAGCCCCGGCGCCCGGCCCTCGCCTTTGGTCGAAACCCCCGCAAGCCGCAAAAGCGCGGGGCCCGCCGGGCGTGCCTCGATTTTTGGCGCACTGACCTTGCCGCCGACCATCAGCGCGGCAAGCTCCTCACGCGAGGTCTCGGCGGTGGCGCGCTCGGCCACAAGCCGGCCATGGCGCAGCACGATGGTGCGGTCTGAGATCGCCATCACCTCATGAAGCTTGTGCGAGATGAAGACGACCGAGAGCCCCTGCCCCACCGCCTCGCGCAGGGTCTTGAACAAAGCCTCGCTCTCTTGTGGCGTCAGCACCGCGGTTGGCTCATCAAGGATGAGAATGCGCGCCTCGCGGTAGAGCGCCTTCAGGATCTCGACGCGCTGGCGCTCGCCCACGGTCAGGCGGCCCACTTTTGCGGCAGGGTCAACGGCAAGGTGGAAACGGCGGGAGAGATCGGCAATGCGCGCCTTTGCGGCCTTGGCATCAAGCCGGAGCGCGCCCAGCCGCTCGGTTCCCAGAACGATATTTTCCCAGACCGTGAGATTGCCCGCGAGGGTAAAATGCTGGTGCACCATGCCCACGCCCGCATCAAGCGCGGCGCGCGGGTTGCCGGGCGGCAGCACCTCGCCAAACACTTCGACCGTCCCCGCATCGGCGGTATACTGGCCAAAGAGAATGTTCATCAGCGTGGTCTTGCCCGCGCCATTCTCGCCCAGAAGCGCGATCACCTCGCCGCGGGCAAGATCAAAGCTCACATCGTCATTCGCGGTGAGCGCGCCAAAGCGCTTCGTTATGTTGGAAAGGCGCAGCACCGGCTGCGCCTTCTGATCGTGGGGGCCGGTCATGGCTCAGGCAGATTTCGGCTCTTCGTCGTTGATCGCGACGGTGAAGCTGCCCGCCTTGATCTCCTCGGCGCGCTTGGCCACGAGATCGAGCGCCTCTTGCGGGATCTTGCCCTCAAACGTGCCAAACGGCGCGAGCGCGCAGCCGCCTTCCTTCATGAAGGAGAAGAGGCCGTAATCTTCCGCCGCAAAGGCGCCCGCGCGGATCTGCGCGATGGCGTGATCAAGCGTCGGCTCGAAGTGCCACAGCGCCGAGGCAACGACGGTTTCGGGGTAGTCGGCCTGGGTGTCGATCACGTTGCCAATGGCCAGAATGCCTTTTTCCTTCGCCGCATCGGAGACACCAAAGCGCTCGGCATAAAGCAGATCGGCGCCGTTCTCGATCATCGCATAGGCGGTTTCCTTCGCCTTCGGCGGGTCGAACCACGAGCCGATGAACGCGACCTGGAAGGTGATCGCCGGGTTCAGCTCGCGCGCGCCCGCCATGAAGGCATGCATGAGCCGGTTCACCTCGGGGATCGGGAAGCCGCCGACCATGCCGATATTGCCCGCCTTGCTCATCGCCGCGGCGATGATGCCGGAGAGATAGGAGGCGTCCTGGATGTAGTTGTCGAAGGTGGCGAAATTCGCAAGCGACCCATCCGGTTTGAAGGAGGAGCCCATCAGGAAGGCAACCTCGGGATAATCGGCCGCGACCTCGCGCGCCTCTTGCTCGACGCCGAACACCTCGCCCACGATCAGATCGTAGCCGCCCTCGGCATATTCGCGCATCACCCGCGGATAGTCGGCATTGGCGGTGTTTTCCGAATAGGTGTAGTCGATCTCGCCACGCGCCTGCGCCGCCACCGCGGCCACATGAATCCGGCTCACCCATTGCTGCTCGACCGGAACGGTGTAGATCCCCGCCACCTTGAGCTTTTTCGTTTCCTGCGCGAACAGGCGGCGCGGCGCGGTGCCGATCAGCGCGGCGCCCGCGAGGCTCGACAGCAGGAAGGCGCGCCGGGACGGCGCATGCGAACGGGTTTGGGAAGCCACGGGGATCTCCTGTCTTGGATGGGCGCAGTATGCACGCCTTTGATCATCTGGTGAAACTTTTCGCAAGACCGATGCCCGGCGCGGCGCCTCCCCTCCAAAACGCGCGGCGCGACTTTGCGCAAGCCGCCCGCCTCGGGGCATTTTGCGCAAAAATCAGGCGTCAAGGCAGAGCAAATGCGCAGCCTCGCCCGCGCATGCCGCCCGGCCGCTTTTCGCCTCACGCCCCGGAAAAGCGCAAAAGTCTTGATGAAAAGCCCGATTCGGGGGACTCTTGGCCGGGGTGATTGTGATCCTGCCGGGGCCTTCGGGCTTCAGCGGTCTTTATTCAAGCCGTTCAGGCGCATGTGCCTGCGGAAATTTGGAAAGGACATTCGCCATGCCTATCGAAGACGATTATGCCAACACCATGGGCCAAGGCCAGACGATCGACATCGGGAGCGGCAAATTCGGTTTTATCCAGCCCACCAGCGATCAGGACTGGTTTTTGGTCGATCTGGTCGCGGGGGAGAGCTACGTTTTCGCCATGGAGGTCGATGAAGCCTCCCTCCTCTTTGCCCTGCATGACCCTGACGGCACCCGCGTTGCCCAAGGCGGGACGGTCTGGGACGAGGACGGCGACGAATTCGTGACCACCTCCCTCATCTTCACCGCCGAGACCTCGGGCAGCTATGCGCTGGGGGTCATGGCCGATCCGGAGATCGAGCAATATGGTGGCAGCTATGACATCAGCGTCGATCTTGCGCCCGAAACAACCGGTATTTTGACGGTGGAAATGCCTGTCGAAGGCACCATCGACGTCGCCGATGAAGAAGACTGGTTCGACATCTCTTTCGTTCCAGAGACCGTCTACCGGCTCACCGTGCGCCCGGACGCAAGCAACGGCACCCCGCTCGATACGGATTACGTCGGGCTTTACGTCTATGACGCATCGGTGTCCGAGCTGGACGCCGATTACGCGTCTGACGATGGCCTTTCCGCGACCTTCAAGACAGCGTCAGATCTGGAAAACGGATTAATCGCGGTTTCGGGCTCGGTGACGGGGGATTACATTGTCACGCTCGAAGCGCTCAGCGACGATATTGCGGACGGGATGGAGACAACGGTCACGCTCGCCTCCGGCGAGAGCGTGACCTCTGCGCTCGATTACGCTTGGGATGAAGATTGGTTCATTGCGCAGCTTGTGGCGGGCAAGACCTATCGGTTCGAACTCGTCGGAGATCCGCAAAGCACGACACCAGCGAGCGTGTCTATCTCCGAGGTGCACCTTTACGATGCTCAGGGAACGGAAATCGAGGCCGTCATCGACGGGCTCGAAGACTGCCTTTATGTGGGCGATGGTGCACAGGTCGCCTTTGTCAGCGTTGCATGGGGCAGCGATCATGGCGAGGGTATCGGAGATTACCTCGTCTCGGTGACCGAGGTTGCGGATGACCTGCCCGCGAGCACGGCCACGACCGCCGAGCTGACACCGCAGGGCCCGGCGCTGGGCCGGATCGACTATGCCTATGACGAGGACTGGTTTTACGCCACTCTGACGCCCGGCGATGTCTGGAGGATCTCTGTCGCGCCAGATCCGAATTCAGACACACCGCTCGCGGGCACAGCGGCGCAGCCGATCACGCTTTATGATGCAACAGGTGCCGAGATCAGCTCGGGCTGGGGCGCGATCGAATATCTCAGCTCCGATGACGCCCCGATCTATATCGGCATTGGTGGCAGTGACGTCAACAACGACACGACCGGCGATTATCAGATCCGCCTTGTGAACCTGAGCGCCGCCGATGATTTCGGCTCCAGCCTCGAGAGCGCGAGCCCGATCACGCCAAACAGTTTTATCGCAGGCGAGATCGGCTACGAAATCGACGAAGACTGGTTTGCCATCACGCTGCAAGAGGGGAGCAGCTATGCGTTCCAACTCTTGGGGCGCATAACAGGCACCAACAACCCATATGCTACCGGCGCCCTGCGGTGGTCCGATCTGACGCTGATAGGCCCCGACGGAAGCGCGATTACAGAAGGGTTCAGCCTGAGCGAAACCTATGTCAGCGGGCGCGGCGAGCGCACCTTTATCGAGGGGTTCGTCGCCCCGGTTGCGGGCACCTATTACCTCTGCGTCGCGCCTGCGAGCGTACTCCCCCTGACAGGGGGCTACGGGCTTCGGGTGTTTGAAGAAGCGCTCACCGCGGCCGCGCAAACCGGCACGGAGGCAAGTGACAAGATCGTCTCAGGCAGCGGGGACGATGTGCTCACGGGCCTCGGGGGCGAAGACTGGCTTGATGGCGGTGCGGGCGATGACAGCATCGCCGGCGACACCGGCAATGACATGGTGATGGGCCGAGCCGGCAATGACACGCTTTCGGGCGGCGCGGGGGCGGACCAGATCGCGGGGAACACCGGCGATGACAGCCTCGACGGTGGCGCGGGCAATGACCTGATTGGCGCAGGCGCGGGGAATGACACGATCCGTGCCGGCACGGGCAACGATACGGTGCGCGCGGGCGGCGGCGATGACACGGTCTATGGCGGGGAGGGCGATGATGACATTCGCACCGGCTCTGGTCATGATTACGTCGAGGGAGGCACCGGCAATGACACGCTCTTTGGCAACCGCGGCGATGACACGCTCCTGGGCGGGACCGGGGATGATGTGCTGATTGGCGGGCGCGGCGATGACATCCTCAACGGCGGCACCGGCAACGACCTTCTGGTGGCGGGGCGCTCCGTTGATGTGGGCAGCGACGCGCACGGCAGCGACCAGTTCGTGTTTGACCTCTTCACCAGCGGCGAGAGCGACACGATCCGCGGCTTCGAGCTGCATTCCGACGACTGGGATGGCACGGACCAGATTGTGCTGAGCGGGGTCACGAGCAATGCTGGCACGGATGCCGCCGCGCTGCTCGCGGCGCTTTCGATCACCGATACCGAGGCCGGGGCCGAGATCCTCTATCTGGGCCACCGCATTCTTGTGGAGGGGATTCTGGCCGCAGATCTCGGGCTCGACGAGATCGTCTTTGTCTGAGGCGGTGCGGGCATCGGCGCGAGACCGTCACGCGCTGCCCGCCCAAAGGCCCCAAGCGCCCTTGGGCGGCAACTCTCTCGCGGCTCAGAGCGCCTCGACCGGCACCCAGACCGACACCGCGCCGGGCGGCACCGGAAATGCGCCCTGCCCGGCCTCATCAAGCACCACCTCGCCCTCGTGCTTGCCCAGAAAGTCACAAAACCGCGCCCCGGCCCGCTCGGGGCCGAGATCGACCCATTTTTCAGCCGCATCGCCATTGGTGAGCACAGTGACGGAGCCGGGCGCCTCGGCGGTGCCGTGGCGCACAATGGCAAGGCAATTCGGGTCGTCGAACAGATCGGTCTGCGCCCCATGGGCAAACCGCGCCCGGGCGCGCAGCAGATCCGGCAGGCAGTCTATTGCGGGCATCTCGATCGCATATTCTTCGCCGTCGCCGCCCGTGTCGCGATAGGAGGCGCCAAAAAGATCGGCCCAGAACACGCAAGGAACCCCCTCTTCGCGCATCAAGATGAGCGCATAGGCGAGCGGCTTGAACCAGGGCTCGACCGACGCCTCAAGCGATTGCAGCGGCTGGGTATCGTGGTTCTCGACAAAGGTGACCGCCTTGTCCGGCATCTGCGCCACAAGGCTCCCCGCGAAGATCTGGCGCATGTCGAAGTCTTTGCCCGCCTGTGACGCCTCATGAAACGTCATGTGCAGCCCCACATCGAACAACGTCAGTTGCGCGTCGACCAGATCGAGATAGGCCGACAGCGCGCCGGTGTCGGGCTTCCAGTATTCGGCCACAACGAAAAGCTCCGGGTTCACCGTCTCGCGCAGATGCCCCACCCAATCGCGAAAGAACCAGGCCGGAATATGCTTGGCCGCATCGAGCCGGAACCCGTCTACGGGCACTTGCTCGGCGATCCAGCGGCCCCAGTATTTCAGCTCTTCATAAACGGCGCGGTTGCGGAATTCGACATCGGCGCCCATCAGGAAGTCATAGTTCCCGAGCTCGTCATCGACCTCGTCGTTCCACTCCCCCGCGCCATAGTCGTTGAGGATCTTGACCAGCGCATCCTCCGACGGGTCTTCGATCCGGTCCACCCCGGTGAAGCAGCGCGCATCCCAGACAAATTCCGAATATTTCCCCGCCCGACCGGGAAAGGTGAACCGCGTGTAGGTGGTGGCCTCGAACGGCTCGCCAAGGAAAGCCTCGCGGTTTTCGGGATCGACGCGCTGAACCGTCACCCGCTCGGTCTCGTCCGCCCCCATCTTGTGATTGAACACGACATCAAGGATCACCCGCAGCCCCTGCGCGCGCAGCGCCGCGCAGGCCGCGCCAAAAGCCGCGCGGTCGCCATAGCGGGTGGGCACCGAGCCTTTCTGATCGAACTCACCGAGGTCGAACAGATCATAGGTGTCATAGCCCACCGAATAGCCCCCCGAAGCGCCCTTGTAGGCCGGCGGCAGCCAGACATCGGTGAGCCCGAGCCGGGCCAGATCCTCCGCGCGGGCCGCAATATCGGGCCAGAGCTTGCCACCTTCGGGGTAGTACCAGTGAAAGCCCTGAAGCAAGGTGCGGTTCGGCATCGGCGTCTCCTGTGGACGAGTGGCGATGCCGGTCAACGCGGCGATGCGGCAACAAGTTGCATCTGACAGGTGCATTTATTCTCCCCCTCCCGCGGGACGGGAAAAGTTGCCGCCCGAGGCGCTCTCTTGCGGCTTTGCGGCGGCGTCTTTATGCCTGCGCCATGCGCATTCTTGAAAACATCATCAGCGATCGTGGCTCGAAATATGCGGTCTCGGGCGGGCCATGCCACAGCGCCGAAGAGGCGACAGCCTTTATCAAGGAGCTGTGCCGCACCAAGAAATTCGCCAAGGCCACGCATAACAGCTGGGCACTCCTGACCCCCGAGGCGCCCTTGAAGAACGACGATGGCGAGGCGGGCGCGGGCATGGTGATCTTGCGCATGCTCGAGCGCGAAGGGCTCCCAAACCATCTCATCGTGGTGACACGCTGGTTTGGGGGCAAGCATCTGGGCGGGGATCGGTTCCGCCATGTGCAGGAGGCGGTGCGGATCTATCTGGAGGATCTGCGCACAAGGTAAAACGCCCGCGATGGATCGCGGGCGCTTTTGGTGCAAGGCGGCTCAGTAGCGGATCATCACCGATTTCAGCTCGGTATAATCCTCGATGAAGGCCGAGCCGTATTCGCGCCCGATCCCCGAGCCTTTCGCGCCGCCAAAGGGCACGCCGGGGTCAACGATCGTGTGCATGTTCACCCAGACCGTCCCGGCCTCGACCTGGGGCACAAGCCGCAGCGCTTTTGACAGGTCATGGGTCCAGACCGAAGCGGTAAGGCCGTAGGGCGTGTCGTTCATCTCGGCAACGAGTTCTTCCTCGGTGTCATAGGCGATGAGCGTCGCCACCGGGCCAAAGACCTCTTCGCGCCACGAGGTGCTTGCAAGCGATTTCGGGCGGATCACCGTCGGCTTCACATAAAAGCCGGGGCGGTCATAGGCTTCGCCGCCAACGACGAAAGTGTCGCCCTCGCGGCGCGCCGCGTCAAAAGCCTCCAGCACCTTTTCATATTGCGCCTTGGTCGCAACGGGGCCGAAGGCGGCGGCGTCATCCATCGGATCGCCCGCCTCGATGCCCTCAAGCCGCGCCCGGATCGCCTCGGAGACCGCGTCGATCTGGCTGCGATGCACAAGGAAGCGCTCGGCGGAGGCGCAGATTTGCCCGGTGTGCATGAAGCCCGCCTCGAACATGCCGTCGACAATCTCTTCCACGCTCATGTCGGGCAGGAAGCCGGCCGCGTTCTTGCCGCCAAGCTCCAGCGTCACATGCTTGAGGTTGGCCTTCATCGCCTCTTGCGCGATGATCTGGCCGGTGCGCACCGAGCCCGTCAACGAGACCTTGGCAATGCGTTTGTCGGGGATGATCAGATCACCGAGCTTGCCCGGACCGTTGATGACATTGAGCACACCGTCGGGCAGCCCCGCCTCTTTGCCCAGTTCGGCCACACGCAGCAGCGAAAACGGCGTCGGCGAGGCCGATTTGAGAAGGGCAGTGTTGCCCGTGGCCAGCGCGGCGCCAAGCTTCCAGATCGGGATCATCACCGGGAAGTTCCACGGGATGATGCCAAACACCACGCCAAGCGGCTGGCGCAGGGTGAGGGCGGTGTATTTCTCGCCCTTGGCCGAGGGCACCGAGGGCGAGAGCGTTTCGCCCGCGATCTTCGTTGCCCAGCCGGCATAATAGCGCAGGAATTGCGCCGCCCAGCCCACCTCGATCATCCGCGACAGCCCGATCAGCTTGCCCGATTGCAGCGTTTCAAGCTGGGCGATCTCTTCGCCATGTTGTTCGATCAGATCGGCGAAACGATAAAGGATGCGCTCTTTCTGCGCCGGGGTGGTCTCGGCCCATGCGCCACGGAAGGCCGCGTCGGCAGAGGCGATCGCCTCTTCCACCTCGGCGGGGGTGGCCCGCGCCACGGTGGCGACAAGCTCCCCCGTTGCCGGGTTGTGGATCGCCTCGCGATCCGTGTCCGAGCCCGGCACGGCGCGACCGTTGATGAAGTGGCCCTGTTGCCGTTTGAGGAAGGCCTCAACTTCCGGGAGCAGCGTGACTTTTGCCATTTTATTCAGTCCTTCTAATGATTTGATCAGGCCGCAACGGCGTTTTGCAGGCCACAGATCAGGTCGCTCGCCTTTTCGGCGATGGCGATGGTGGGGGCATTGGTGTTGCCCGAGGGGATATGCGGCATCACCGAACTGTCGGCGACGCGCAGCCCCGCGATGCCATGCACGCGCAGTTGCGGATCGACCACGGAGGTCGCCGGGTCCTGCCCGATGCGGCAGGTGCCGACGGGGTGGTAGACGGTGCGCGAGACGCGGCGGACATATTCCTCAAGGCCCGCAAGGTCATCGGCGGCAACCACGGGGTTGAAGATCTCCGTCACATGCTCGGCCAGCGCCGGTTGGGCAAAGAACTTAAGCGCCAGTTGCGCGGCCCGGATCTGGCCTTGCACATCGCGCTCATCTTCAAGGTAGGCGGCGCGGATACGCGGCAGCTCTGCCGGGTCGGCAGAACGGATCTCCACCTCACCGCGCGATTTCGGCTGCACATGGCCGGTTTTGATGGTGATGCCGTGGGTCTGGCCTTTCTGGTTCAGGTCCGGGTCATCCCAGGTGTCGAGCACCGGCAGGAAGTGGAACTGCACATCGGGGCGGCCCGCGCCGGTGCTGTCAATGAAGGCGAAGGCCTCAAGGATCGGCGAGGTCAGCACGCCCGAGCGCAGGAAGGTCCATTCGATCCCGTGGCGCAGCGCCTTGAGCCCCTTGTCCTGCCCGTAAAGCGAGATCGGCTCCTTGATCGTTGCGTTGACGGACATATGCAGGTGGTCATGGAAGTTGCGCCCGACCGGAAGCTCTGCCTTCTGTTCAACGCCCGCGCGCGCCAGCACCGCGGCCGGACCGAGGCCCGACAGTTGCAGCACCTTGGCCGAGCCGATGGCCCCCGCGCAGACAATCACTTCCTGCCGCGCGGTGGCGGTATGCTCGCGCCCATGCACCTTGTAGGTCACCCCCGTGGCGCGGCCGTTCTCGATCTCGACCCGGCTGACCAGAGCATTCAGTTGCAGCTTCAGGTTCGGGTTGTTGCGCACGCGTTTGAGATAGGTGCGCGAGGCCGAGGCGCGCTCGCCCTTGTGGGTCGTGGTTTGATAAAAGCCCACGCCCTCCATCTGCGCGCCGTTATGGTCCACGATGTAGGTGTAGCCCGCCTGCTGACCGGCGCGCACAAAGGCCTCGCTCAGCGGGTGGCGATAGCGGTTTTCGCTGACGAACAGCGGGCCGTGGTTGCCGTGATACTCGTTCGCCATCGCCTCGTTGTTCTCGGCGCGGCGGAAGTAACGCAGCATCTCCTCGCCGTTCCAGCCGGTGGCGCCAAAATCGCGCTCCCAGGCATCGTAATCGGCCTTGTGGCCGCGCACATAAACCATGCCGTTGATCGAGGACGACCCGCCGAGCACGCGGCCCTGCAGCACATCCATATCCCGGTTCATCGTGTAGGGTTCGGGCTCGGCCATGTAAGGCCAGGATTTCGTCGGGATGACCCGCGACATGCCGCCCGGGGCCTTGATGAAGAGATTGTTGTCGCTTCCGCCCGCTTCGAGCAGAAGCACCGTGCCACGCCCGCGGCTGAGGATGTTGTAGGCAATCACGCAACCGGCCGAACCGGCGCCGACAATGATATAGTCAAATGAGTCCGCTGACATGGCACATTCCTTCCGTGCGTTTCCGGTGGCATCTCGGGTCTGGTGGCGCCGCGGCCTGAAAGCGTATGCAGCGGTGCACTGTTGTGCTGCATTAATTGATAGCCTTCCTATTAGATTGCCAGCTGAACTTTTATCAAAACACTGTGCGTATTTGCACATATTCCTGAGGGAACCATCAGGGCCTTGTTTTTGTTTTCAATTATTGCCGAGCACGAGGGGATGGCCGCGCTCTGCGGGCACGAACCGGCTGCCGGGGTCTTGCCAGGGCCTTGCCGAACAATGTCACGTGAATTAATTAGCCTTGCTATCAAAAATGGAGAAAGGTGATGTCCAGTCCAGAAGATCTTGAGCGGTTGGGGCTCTCGCTCGTGCTGATGGCGCGGCGCTACCGCAAGGAAATGGATGCGATTTTTGCCGGGGAGGAACTGAGCGAGGCCACCTCCTTGCCGCTGCGCTTTCTGGTGCGCGAAGACCGGATCTTGCGGCAGAAGGATCTCGCAGAGCTTCTCGATATCGAGGGGCCAACGCTGGTGCGGGTGCTCGATACGCTGGTGGCGCGCGGTTTTGTGCGCCGCACCGAAGACCCCGATGACCGCCGCGCCAAACTGGTGAGCGTGACGCACGCGGGCCGCGCCTATCTGGCCTCGCTTGGCGAGGTTCTGACAGCGCTGCGGACGGAGCTTTTCGCGGGTATCCCTGAAGACGATGTTGCCGCCACCCTGCGGCTGCTCGGCCAGCTCGAAGCCAATATCGCCGCCCGCCGAAAGGACGGCTGACCCCCACGCCCCCGCTGATTTTCCCTCTCACGCTCGCCCCGCCGTGCCGCGGCGGGCGCCCTGAAGGCATGACCATGACCCGTCTCGAACTCTGGCATGCGGCCCGCCTCGCGCTCGCCGCCTGGGCCGCCTTTGCCATCGCCACCGCGCTCTCGATCGAACATGCCTTCTGGGCGTCGATGCCGGTCTGGGTGATCGCCCAGCCCTGGCGCGGGGTCACGCTCGAGCGCGCGCTCTGGCGGTTTTTGGGCACGGCGGTGGGGGGCGGGCTGGGGCTGGGGCTTCTCGCCCTCTCGCCCGATGTGCGGGTGACGGCGGGCGCGCTCTCGCTGCTGCTCGCGGGCTTTGCCTTCTGCGTGCATATCTGGCCCGGAGTGCGCAACTACCTGCCGATGATGTGTGCGATCACGCTCGCGGTCGTGGTGCTGCCGGCACTCCTTGATCCCTCGGGCGATCTTGAGCTGGCGCGCGACCGCCTCGCCTGCACCGGGATCGGCGCGCTCTGTGTGGTGATGATTGTCGGCCCGTTCACGCCCAAGGCCGATGCGCCGGGCTTTCGCGCCGCCGGGGCCGCTCTGGCCGCGCGTTTCCGCCAGACCGCTGCCCTTCTGCTCTTTGCGCCCGACGAGACCGCCCGTCTTGATGCCGCCTTCGCCGAAACCCTGCGCAGCGGTGCCGAACTCGAAACCCGCGCCCGGCTCGTGGCCGCCGGATCGCGCGATGGCTACCGGCGCATGGCCGCGCTCGAAGCCATTCTCGCGGCCGGGCTTGCGCTTCTTGAAGCCGCCAGCCTCGCGCGCCGCACTCCGGCAGAGGCCGCCCGCGCCCGCGCCCTGCTGCACGCCCCCTCCGAAGCGCGCGTCCCTCCCCCACCGGACACGGCCTCCGACCCCATGGCAAATGCGCTCCACGCGCTTGAGACGGCGTGCCGGGAGCTGCAGGCCACGGCCCCTTCGGGCCGCGCCTTGAACCGGATCGCGCCACCGCGCAATCTCGCCGCCGGGCTGCGCGGGGCGGCCCTTGCCTTTTGCGTCAGCCTTGCGGGCGGCGCGCTGGTGATCCTCACCGGCAGCTTTGCGCTTGAACTCGCGGCCTTCTCGATGACCGTTTTCGCGCTTGTGCTTGGCGCGATGCCGCTGCCGCAGCCGATGGCACCAAAGCTCGGCACCGGCGTGGTGATCGGGGCGGCAACGGGCGTGCTCTATCGCCTCGCCGTGCAACCCCACCTGACCGACTGGCCAAGCCTCGTGCTCACCATCGCCCCCTTCATCCTCCTTGGCGCTCTTGGCCGCGCCAATCCGCGCACCGCCCCCTATGCGCTCGATGCCAACATGTGTTTCATGCTTGCCAGCCAAGCGGGGGCCGCCGCGACCACCCCGACCGTGGCCATCAGCTCCGGCGTGGCGATGGCGCTGGGCACGCTCCTTGTCGTGGCCTGCGTGATGGCACTGCCGCGCCCCGGCGCCCGCCTGATCCGGCGCACCGAGGCACGGCTCGAACGTGACATCCGCCTGCTGAAAACCCGGTCAAATGCGCTCCCGCCCGCGCATTGGACGGCGATCTGGAGCCGTCGCGTGCTCTCGCTCGCCGCCGCGCTCGAAAGCACCGCCCAGCCCCTGCCCCGGCATCTGCTGGACCTCGCCGTGCGCGGGCAGGAGGCGATCGCACAGCGCCATTCCGGCCCGATCGCCTGAAGGCGCCCGTCACGGCGCGGATTGAACGCTTGTTAACCTTGTTCCGTCAGGGTCGCCCCATCAGGAACGAGGAATCGTCATGTCCATCGCCATGTCACTTACCACTCTCACCCGTCAGGCGCCGGAAATCTCGCCTTACAGCAATGTCACCCTGCTTTTGTGGCGCAAGACCGCTTTTGGCATGGTGCTCGATGCCGAAGGCCGTGCGGAGCGCTCTTCGGGTCCCTATCTGCGCCACGAACTGGAGGCCGCCATCGCCCCGCATCGGGCGCAAATTGCCGCGGCGCGCAGCCATCAGGTGTTAAGACCCCGTTAACTCTGCCCACGTATCGTGACGGTGTGATCGTGTGATTTTGTCCGAAAGTATGGACCCCCATGCCGTTCAGACCGTTTTCTGGTATCTTGCTCGTCCTTGGAGTGGCGGCCTCCCTCGGAGGCCTGTTCGGGGCAATTCAGTATAACCATGGCTGGAGCCGCACGACGGAACGGCTGGAGCAAGACACTTATGCCGCCGCCGATCATGTGGAACTGTTGATCCGCTCGATGCGGCTCTCTGCAGAGATCCTGCTCGAACAGATCTCCCCGACAGATCTCGTCACGAGCGCAACCCCGGCCATTGCCACGATCATGCGTGAAAACCATGGCATTGCGGCGGCGCTTGTGGTCGATGCCACGGGCCACGTGGTCGCCGGGCAATATGGCGGCGGCAATCCCATCGGGCTCGATGTGTCAGACCGGCCCTATTTCTCGGTGCATCGCAACCGCAGCTGGCACGGCTTTTATGTCAACGCCCCGATCCGCGCACGGATCGACAGCGCCTGGTCCCTGCCGCTCAGCCTGCCGATCGAAGATCGCGACGGGAAATTTGCGGGGGTTGTCGTCGTGGTCGCGCAGGAAGCCTTTTTCGCGCATCTGCGCACCCCGTTCCGGGCGGAAGACCTGCGCATCTTCCTGCGCATGCGCCCCGATGGCCAGTTCATCGCCCTGCCCGACCCGCATGGCACGAAGCCCCTGCCCTTCGCGGTGCGCGAAAAGCTCGCATGGCATGGCAAGCGAGAGGCGGACCCGCAGCCCGGCACGATCCGCTATGATTTGCCCGAGGCCGTTGTCGCATTGCGGCAAAGCCCCTCCGGGCTGTTTGATGTGCTCGCGATACGCTCGACGGACGAGATGAAGCTCGAGGCTGTGAAGGAAGGGTTGCGAACCGGCTTTGGTGCGCTGATCGCAGCCCTTGTCGTCGGCATGGCGGGGCTTGGGCTCGCGCGCTGGGCAAAGGCCGCGCAGACCGAGGCAGAACGCGCCCGCTTTCTGGAGGAACGGTTGCGGCTCGCCACCAATGCGGGGCGCATCGGCGTCTGGGATCTCGACATCCTCAACAACCACGAGATCTGGGATGAGACGATGCACGAGCTTTACGGCCTGGCCCCGGGCACGTTCGACGGCAGTTTCGAGGCCTGGATCGAGCGCATTCACCCCGAGGATCGGGTGAAGGCGCGCGCCGTGTTCCGCCGCGCCAGCGAGCACGGCAAAGATGTGGCGAGCGAATATCGCATCATCACGCCCAAGGGAGAGGTTCGGGTGATACGCACCCATGCGCGGATCTTCCACGACCGGCACGGCCGGATGGTGCGCGCGCTCGGGGTCAATTACGATGTCACCGAGCGGGTGGCGCGCGAGGCCGAGCTGGTCGCGGCGCGGGCCGAGGCCGAGGCCGCGCGCACCCGCATCGCCCATGATGCGCTGCACGATCCGCTGACCGGGCTCGCAAACCGGCGCGGCATGGACCGGAGCATGCGCCGGGGCTTCGAGACCGCGCCCCCGGATCTGCCGATGGCTTATCTGCATCTCGATGTCGACCGCTTCAAAACCATCAACGATGTGTTCGGCCATCAGGCGGGCGACCATCTGCTGTGCGCGGTTGCCCGCCTGCTGGAGCGCACCGCCCCCGTCGGCGCAGAAGTGGCGCGCATGGGCGGCGATGAATTTGCCGTATTCGTGCAGGGCCGCGGCGCCGAGGCGCGCGCGCTCAAATGCGCCGAGCGGTTCGTGCGCGCCTGCCGCGAACCGCTGGAGTTCGAGGGCAAAAAACTGTGGTTCAGCGCGTCGGTCGGCATGAGCGCGCGCGCGGGCGCGGATGCCGGCGAGATGGTGCAAAACGCCGATATCGCGCTTTACGAGGCCAAGAACGCGGGCCGCGACCGGATTATCGCCTTTTCGCCGGAACTGCGGCGCCGGGTTGAACACACCAAGCGCATTGCCGACAAGCTCGTGCATGCGCTGCGCGAAGACCGGATCTCGGTGCATTTTCAGCCCCAGGTCGATGCCTGCACCCAGCGGCTCATCGGTGCCGAGGCGCTGGTGCGCTGGCACGACCCCGAAGAGGGCTTGATCGCGCCAGACCAGTTCCTGCCCATTGCACGGGAGATGGGGCTTTTGGCGCGGATCGACGGCATCGTTTTGCGCAAGGCGGTCGAGACCGTGCGCATGCTTGCCGCGCGCGGCATCGCTCTGCCGCGGATCTCGGTCAACGTCGATGTGCAACGGCTGATGCAGCCCGACCTGTTCGAGGATCTCGCCGCCCTTGGCCCGTTGCCCTGCCCGCTCGCCTTCGAATTGCTGGAAACGCTCGATTTCGACGAGATCACCGAGGCGATGCTCGATGTGCTGGCCCGGCTGCGCGCGCGGGGTGTTGCCATCGAGATCGACGATTTCGGCCGCGGCCGCACCTCGCTTGCCACGGTGCAACTGATCCGCCCGGACCGGTTGAAGATCGACCGTTCGCTCACCGCGCATTCGGCGCGCTTGCCCGGCGGCGTCGATCCGGTGGTGGAAGCGATCTGCAACATCGGGCGCGCGCTCGATATCGGCCTGACCGCCGAGGGGATCGAGAACGCCGATCAGGCGGTCGCCTTTTCCAGCATCGGATGCGATTGCCTGCAGGGCTACCACTTCGCGCGGCCCATGGCAGCGGAGGATCTCGCCAGCTGGATTGGCGCGCGCGCCGAACGCATGACGGCCTGAGCCCGGCGCGGGCTCAGAAGTCCTGGTTCTTCAGCAGTTGCGCCGGGATCACCAGCCCGGCGCCGATTGCACCAAGGGTAAAGATCACGCGGATGATATGCTCGGAGGCCATCACGAAGGTCTCGACGGCATCGGTGGGATGCGGCGCCGTGACGGCAAAAAAGCCCAAAAGCGCCTGACCGAAAAACGCCCCTGGCACCATCGGAATGCAGCCCGCGAGCGCCACCGCATTGCACGCCGGCCCAAGCGCGCGGCGCAGCACCGAGACAGAGCAACTCGTCACGATGGCCGCCGCGAAGGTCGCCCCTTCGAGGCTCCAGGCGAGGTCTTGCCCGATCGTGCGCACCGCCAAAGCGAGCGCGCCTGCCGCAGCGCACCACGGCAGCGCCCGAAGCCCGAAATTGAACAAAACCCCGAAGCCCGCGGCGGCGAGCGCGCCAAAAAGCGCCTGATGCGCCAGATGCGGCATGAGCGACAAAAGATATTCCATGCTCAGCCCCTGATCCCCAAAAGCGCCTCGGCAAACCACACGCCCACCGCGGCAAACACCATGATCATCAGCACCCAGACCGCCCGCGCGCTGCCCATCGTCGGATAGCCGTCCATGATGTCGGCCTGCGCGTTGGTCGCGGGCACCCCCGGCACCAGCAAAAGGATCGAGGCCATCATCGCCAGATGCACGGTGGTGCTCTGCAGCGCGAGCGAGCCGAGCCCGCCAAGGGTCGCGGCAAAAAAGGCAATCGCCCCCGCCACGAGGAAGATGTTCACGCCCCGGTGCAGCAGGTGGTGGCGCAGATATTGCCCGAGCGTGCCGCCCAGCAGCACCGGCCCGAAGGAGAGCCAGTCGATCCCCAGCAGACGGCCGAAGGAGGCACAAGCGATCCCGACCGCCACCGAGGTGAACCACGGCGCATGGCGTGGGGTCTCGCGCACGAGCCGGGCGAGTTCCGCCTCCACCTGCTCGACGCTCATTCCCCCGCCCTCGGCGCGCGCGCAAAGCTCGCGCACCGCGAGGTCAAGCCGATGGTTCACACCGAGCCGGCCCAGATGCAGCATCCGGGTGATGGTGGTTTCCTCGGCGCGCAAGGTCATTGCAATCGAGGCATAGCCCGAGCGCAAGCCCACTGTTTCCGCTCCGAAGCCGGTGGCAATCATCGAGATGCCGCGATGCACGACGCTGACCGAAGCGCCGCTTTCCATCATGATCCGCCCCGCCTTGAGCGCCGCATTGGCATAGCGCTCGAGCTCTCGGTGGCGCACCACAACGCCGTCCTGACTATTGCTGTCCATCTCTCTTCCGGTCTTTTTCCGCACAGCCCTAGCAGCCCGGGCGCGCCCCGCCAAGCGCGCAACCGGCCTTGCATGGCCACTTTGCGCCAAATCGCGGGGCGCGCCCAAAAGCTGCGCAACGATCTGTCATATCGAGGAAATATCGCGCAACACCCTTTCCCGCTTGCGGCAAGCCCGGCGCCGGGCGCGACGCATCACCCGCTTGGTCGACTCGCCGAGATCGGCCACAGTGAAACCGGCACCATGGTCCTCAGGCAAAGGAGAAAGACGATGCTGCACTGGATCGCCTTCACGGTGATTGGGCTCGTGTTCATCTTGAGCTACCTGCGCGCCAATGCCACGCCGGGCGTGCTGCCGCCGCGCCGGGGCGGGGAGGGCGGCAGTGACATCGGCGGCGACGGCGATGGCGGCGGGTGCGGTGACGGCGGGGATGGCGGCGGCGACTGAGCGCGCCAACGCAGGCCGATGACGATCAGCGCGCGAGCCCGAGCGCCTCCAGCCGGGCCACGCTTTGCGGCAGCCGCGCATGCTCGGCGCGCACTTCAAGGATCAGTCGCGGCGTCTTCTCCAATGCCCCAAGCGCCGCAAAGACCGGGCGCCACGGGATCCGGCCATCGCCCGGATGCCAGTGCCGGTCGGCATAGCCATCGGCATCTTGCAGATGCACATGGCCGAGCATGTCGCCCGCAGCGGCGATAAAATCCACCACCGGGGGCGCATTGTAGCGGCCATGCGCCAGCTCGGCATGGCCGGTATCAATCGACACGCGCAGGTTCGGGTGGTCGATCTGGCGCGCCAGCCGCACCCGCGCCGAAGGGTCTGTGTCGTCGATATTTTCCAGCATCACCGTGCAGCCGATCTCGGCCGCGCGCGCAAGCACCGGGGCAAGGCAATCGGCGCAAGCGGCAAAGGCGGCGGCCTCAAGGCCGGGGTAATTGTCACGGTTGAGCACTTGCCAATAGGTGAAGGGCGAATGCACCACCATATGCGTGGCGCCGAGCGTTTCGGCCACTTCGAGCGCGGAAAGAAAGCGCGCCGTGATGATGGCCCGAATATCGCGGTCCGGGTTGGAGAGATCGAGCCCGAAGAACGGCCCGTGAATGCCGCGCGGCCCCTTATGATCGACCAGCAGGCGCTTCCAGACGCCGAGCAGATCATCGCGCTCCGCCGCGGTGAGGTTGGGCGTGACGAAATCCTGAATTTCGATCGCGCGACCGGGCCCGCAAATCCAGTCCCGGAGCGGTTTGAAACTGTCGATCAACAGGGCAACGCCCAGAAGCGGCGGGGTCATGGAAAGCCTCTCGGTAACGGCAGATGCCCGCCGAGCCTTGCACAAAGCGCCCCCTGATGAGAAGGCCGCCAGCGCGCAGCCCCCTGCCGCTATTGCGCGCCAAGGCGCAGACCCGTCCCGGCGCGCGGCAGTTGCCGTGGGCGTTAATGCAGCTATAGTGCGCTGGTCCGGTCCGCCCGCACGCTCACCGCCGCATCGGATCTTTTGCAGGAATCGAGGGATGAGGGCGCGCGCAATCCGCGCGCGGCAAGGGACAGGTCATGTTTGAAGAGGCGCCAAATCGCTGGCAGCACCCGCATTGGCAGCCCGGTCCGGGCAGCGGCGACCTCTTGTGCGAGATCTACCACACCGCCCTCAACCCCGAAGATTATGAACGCCTCGTCGATACCGGGCTTGGCGCTCTTGCGCTCAATGCGCCAGAAAAACGCCCCGAAGGCTTTCCCGAGCGCCCGCGCGAGCGGCTGATCGACCCGATGATGGCCGCACGTCACGTTGCGCAGGCGGGCACGATCCTCGGTCAATCCGCGCCCTTCCCGGAGGTGGAGCGGCTGTTCACGCTATACCGCCACTTGCCCGCCTTGCTCATTGCGCCCGACGGGGTGGTGCTGCGCGCCAATGCGCAAGCGGCGGCCCGCGTGCCGGGAATGGCCCGCCTGCCCGCCGATTTTGCGCAAACCGGCAGTCTTGCGGGCACCGTTACCCGGCGCATTCCGCTGCGCTACGAAGGCACGCAAGAGGCCGTTTTCATGGTTCTGTTCGACCCGGAAAGCCAGACAAGGCTGGCCGCGGAACTGGCCGCAAGCTTCGATCTCACGGCGGCAGAGGCGGATGTGTTGCGGCTCTCGCTGCAATGCCTTGGCCGCAAGGAGATTGCCCAGCGCCGCGGCGTTTCGCCTGAAACGGTGAAAAAGCAGATCGAGCGGATTTTGACCAAGACCGGCGCAGGCTCGCAGATGGAGCTTTCGCAGATCGGCGCCGCGCTCTGGCGGGACCCCGCACCGCCAGCGCCCGGCGTTGCCGCGCCCGAGGGCCCCGCCCTGCCCTACTTTCCTGACGAGCGCAGCCTCCTGCACGCGGGCCGCAGGGTGAGCTACCGCGTTTTTGGCGCCCCCGAAGGTCAGGCAGTGGTGTTTTTCCACGGCACGTTCGGCTTTTGCCGCTGGCCACAGGCCGCCGAGGCGGAGGCAGCACGACGCGGGCTGAAAGTGATCGTGCCGATCCGCGCGGGGTATGGCAACAGCGCCCCCGTTCCCGCAGGCGCCGCGATGCCCGCGGCAATCTTTGCCGATATCGCGGCGATTCTTGCCCAAGAGGGGGTGACGCGCGCACCGGTTGTGACGCTTGAGAACGACAGCGCGCTCGGCTTCGGCTTTGCCCGCGCCTTCCCCGAATTGGTCACGGGGCTGATCGCTTTTGCAGGGGTGCTGCCGGTGACGCGCAAAGTGCAATACCGGCGCATGGACAAATGGCACCGGTTCGTTGTGGGCAGCGCGCATTACACGCCCGTGCTGCTGCCTCTCGTGGCGCAGGGCGGCTTTCACTTTGCCGCGCGCATCGGGCGGGAGGAATTTGTGCGTCGGGTCTATGCCGGATCGCCACCAGATGTGGCGCTGCTCGCCGACCCCTCAGCCCGGGAGGCGATTCTGGATGGCACGCGGGTGGCGCTCTCGCCGCGGCATCTGGCGCACCGCGCCTATGCGCTCGAGATGCGGGCCTTTGCGCGGGGCGCGTGGGCGCGGGCGGTGACGGCGCTGCGCGACCGGCTGCCGGTGGTGTTTGTCAATGGCGCCACCGACCCGATTGCACCGCCGCCGACGATCGCCGAGTTCCGCGCCGATTACCCCTGGATCACGTTTGAACTGCACGAAGATGCGGGCCAGTTCGTGTTCTTTCGCCATTGGGCGCGGCTCTTTGTGCATCTGGCCGAGATGATGGCGCCGCGCTGAGCGCACGTTGTCAATTCCCCGTCAGGGGGATGGCCGCTGCAGCGCGGCAAGACTAGGGTGACGGGGCGGCCCCGGTCGCCACAAGATCTCTGAAGGAGCGAGTTCATGCGCATTCCCCCCGTTGTGACCAGCCCGGCGCTCGCCGCGCTCCTCGCGTTTTCGGCCATTCCTGCCTGTGCCGAGATGGTGCTCACCTCGCCCGACATTTCCGAGGGCACGGCGATGGGGGAAGAGTTTGTCTTTGACGGTTTTGGCTGCACCGGCCCGAACCTCTCGCCCGCGCTTGCGTGGAGCGGTGCGCCCGAGGGCACCAAAAGCTATATCCTGACCGTTTATGACCCCGATGCGCCGACCGGTTCGGGCTTTTGGCACTGGTCGCTCTTCGATCTGCCCGCCACCACCAGCGCCCTGCCGCGCGGCATCGGCAAAGAGGCCACGCTGCCCGAAGGCGCGATGGCGGCGCGCAATGATTATTCGCAAAACGGCTGGGGCGGCCCCTGCCCGCCGCAAGGCGACAAGCCGCACCGCTACATTTTCACGATCTACGCCATGCCGCAGGACAAGCTCGGCATTGACGAAACCGCCTCCGGCGCGGTGGTGGGCTTTTTCGCCCATGCGGCCGCGCTTGGCCACGCCAGCCTGACAGCGACCTACGGGCGCTGACCGGCTGGCCCCGGCCCCGGATGCCCCTCCGGGGCCGGGGGTGAGGCCCCTAGCCCACCGCGCCCCGCCTGCTTGACATTCTTTCGCGGGAGACTATCCGGGGGGAAGGCAGGAACGGGGAGCCGCCATGAAAATCGAAGAGCTCGGGATCTGGCTGATCAACCTGCCGCGCGATACCGGACGCCGTGCCGCGATGGAAGCCCAGCTCTCCGCGATGGGCCTGTCGTGGCGCCTGTTCGAAGCCATCGACGGCAAGGCGCGTGAAGCCGAACTGATGACACGCGCCGACGAGGCCGCCTACCGGCGCAACATGGGCGCAACGCTTCTGCCCGGAAAGCTCGGCGTCTATGCCTCCCATCTCGCGGTCTGGGAGGCTTTTATCGCCTCGGGGCAGGAGATTGCGCTGATCCTTGAGGATGACGTCGTGTTCCACGAGGATTTCCTCGACGCGCTCAAGACCGCGCTTGCGGGCCGCGATCATTGGGACGTGGTGCGCTTCAACTGCATCCGCGCAAAGCTGCCGGTGTCGCAAGGCAGGCTCGGGCGCTACCAGCTCAACGCCTATATCGGCCCGTTCACCGGCAATGCCTGCTACCTGATCAAGCGCGAGGTGGCACAAAAGCTCCTGCCCGGCCTCTGGCCCCAGACCCGCGCGCTGGACCATGAGCTGAACCGGTTCTTTGTGCATGACTACCGCCAGCGCGGGCTCGAACCCTTTGCCTCGCACCCCGAGGATGGCAACGTTTCCACCATTACCGGCACCGGCTTTGCCAAGGTGCGCAAGTTCAAATGGTATCGGCGGTTGCCGCATTACCGGCTGAAAGCGGCCAACTATTTCCGCCGGGCTTTTTATCTTGCCCGCACCGGCGCGCTTGCGGGTCGCAGAACATCTCTTCCGTTGCGAGAGGATTGAGATGGCCCGGATCGTGTTCAAGCATCACCGCCAAACCACGAACCTCGGTGATGCGGTGTGCAGCCCCTATGATTATTACCCCGAATTGGCCTGCGCGGGCGCGGCGGTCGATCTGGAGCGGGAAACTCCCCCTTGCGAGGCGGTGATCTACGGCGGCGGCAAGATCATGGGAGGGCTTGCCAAAACTTTCGGGCCGCACGACCGGGCCGCGAAGGCAAGGATCGCCTGGGGCGTCTCCACAGTGCAGAAATTCCCGATCTCGTTGCGCTACTGGCGCGCCTTCAAGGCGATGACGCTGATTGGCACCCGTGACTGGGGCGACACGCGCTTTCTCTTTGCGCCCTGCGTGACCTGCGTTTCGCCCGCCTTCGATATGCACACCGAAGAACGCCACGAGGTCGCGCTTTACCTGCACCACTGGCGCTCAAAGAAGGTCAGCCTGCCGCGCCCCGAGGGCGTGCCGGTGATGGAGAACAACAACCCCGATTTTGCCGCCACAATCCGCCATCTCGCCGCCGCCCGCGTGGTGGTGACGAATTCTTATCACGGAACATATTGGGCGCTTTTGCTCGGCAAAAAGGTTCTGTGCTTGCCCTTTTCGAACAAATTCGGGAATTTCCGCATCACGCCCGGCTATGGCACGGCAGAGGACTGGCCCCGCCAGCTCTCCCGCGCGCGCAGCAGTGACGAAATGCTGGATCTGTGCCGCATGGCAACGGCGGGCTTTCGCGCCCGTGTCGAGGCTTTGATCGGCCTCTGAGGTGTCTCAGTCCGCGTAGCGGTGCCAGTAATCGGGGATCCAGCGCAGGCCGCGATGATGGTGCCCGGTCAAAAAATCATGCGGGTTCGGCTTGCCGTGGAAGGCAACGATGCGCGCGCCCTGTGGCACAGGGTGCGGCCCGATCAGCGGCGCGAGCACAGATTTGCGCCGGATGTGGCGTTTGTAGGAGATCACCCAGGGGTCAGGCCAGGGCGCCCAGGTCTTTGCCGTCCCCTCGACAAATTCCTGCTCATTGCCGAACCGCGCCGAGGCCTGGTTCGGATCGGCGCGGAATGTGTCGGAAATATCGCTCTGCGTTCCCAACGTGAAGCCGAACACCGAGGTGTTCAGCGTCGGGTTTTCCGGCACTTTGCCATGACGCCAGCCCGGCCCCGCGCCGACACCGAAGAGCGGCCCCTCCAGCGTGAAGAAGGGCGCGAGATCGCCCAGGATCACCACATCGAGGTCGATGAACAGCCCCCGCCCCTTAAGGTCGTAAAGCGGGTTGTTGAAAACCGAGAGCTTGGGCCAGGCGCCGCGGCGAAAATGCTCCGGCGTGCAGCCGATATCGGGGATCGGCAGCGCCTCGATCTCCTTGTCGAAGCCGGTCGCGTCATCCGTCAGGCAGACAAATCGGAACGCCCCGGCCAGATGCGCACGGCAGGCCCGATGGAGCACATTGACGTAAGCCGAGGAATAGGGCGTTCCCCATTTCATCGACAGAATCACACGTGGTTCGCTCATCGTTCCTCCATTGGCGCCCGACAGGGCTTGTGCCAGATTAGTTTTCGCCCGCACCAATGTCCATGCCGCGCCCCACCTTGTCCCGGCGCGCCGAAAGGGGCATTGTCTGCCCCGGTTCGACAGGGGGCAGAGCGCCATGATCAAGGTTCTTTTCGACGCGCGTGGCCGCGACAAGCTTGATTTCGTAAAAGAAATCGAGGCGCGGGCGGGCGGAAAACTCTCCGTTGGCCTGATGACAGGCGACCGTGCCGCCGATATCTTTGCCCGCGGCATCACCACGATGAAACGGGATGCCCGGCACGAGCGGCTGCACAAGGGGCTGCTGCAAGACAACGCCTATACCGGCGCCAATGCGGCATTGCTCACCTCGCCCGAGTTTCACGATATGGCGATGATGGCGATCGACCATTTCCAGCGCATGAGCCCCACCTACCGCTACAACAGCCACAACCTGAACAACCTGCAGGACTATCTCGATTATTATTACATCCTCACCGATGTGATCGCGCGCCGCATGATCGAGGAAGAGATCACCCATGTCGCCTTTTTCATGACCCCGCATCTGGGCTATGACACGGTGCTTTATCAGGTTGCCCGCGTGCTCGGGGTGAAGACGCTGGTGATGAACCAGCAAGGCCTGTTCAACGAAAGCTTCTTCTCCGCGGGCGCGATCGAAGACTATGGGCTGTGCGACCTTGCCAATACTGCGGCGGCGCCAATCCCGCTCCAGCGTGGCAAGCTGCCCGATCTCTTTTTCATGGACGAGAAATGGCAAAGGCCCGGCCAGACCGGCAAGATCACTGCCGGGGCGGTGATGCAGCTTCTCAAATATGTGGCGCTGCGCGAGCCCTCCGCGCTGGCGCGGCCGGGCTATCTGCTCTCGCTTTTGCGCCGCACCGCGCAAATTTACGAAGCGCTGCCCGACTGGCGCGACCCGTTCGCGCATTTCTTCCACCGCGATGCGCTCGCCTATTTCGAACATCTGGCGGAATATGAGCGCGACCCGGTCGATCTGAACCGCCCCTTCGTTTATGTGCCGCTCCACAACCAGCCAGAGATGACCGCCTCGACGCTTGGCGGGCGCTACCGCGATCAGGTGCTGATGATCGAGGCGGTGGCGCGCTCGATCCCCGAGGACTGGCTGATCTATGTGAAGGAAAACCCGCGCCAGGGCCCCTATGCGCGCGGCCCGCTGTACTTCCACCGCCTGTCGCGGCTGCCCAATGTGCGGCTTGTGCCCTCCTTCACCTCCTCGCAAGCGCTTGCCGCAAAAGCGAAGCTCGTGGCCACCGTGGCGGGCACGGCGGGCTGGGAGGGGCTTTTGTCGGGCGTTCCGGCGGTCACTTTTGGCGGCGCGTGGTATCGCTCGCTGCCGGGGGTGACGCCCTTCCACGAAGGGCTCGACTTTGCCGCAGTCGCGGCGCGGGGCGTTGATCATGACGCGCTCGAGGCAGGCTATGGCAAGCTGGTTGCGCGGGCGCATCCGGGCCTGATCGACCCGCTCTTCTTCGACAAGGTGCCAAGCTTCGATCGCGACGCGAACCGCCGCCTTGTCGCCGATACGGTGATCGCGCTTTTGACCGGGGCGCGCGAGGTCAGCTTCGGCACCCTTTAAGCGCGGCAGGCGCGGGCGGAGAGCACCGCCTCGGCCCGCGCGAAATCTTCGGCGCAGTCGATGTCAAGAAGCTCGGCCGGGTCGCTTTCCACCACGCCGATATGCTCCGTGGTGAGCGCGCCGTTCGCCACAAGCCAGCCGCCGCGGAAGGCAAACACCCCGCCATCGAGCTTGTAGAGCCGCGGCAGGCTCTGGCGCGGCTGGAACAGCGCCGCGGCACTCACGAGGGGCACCAACCGCCCCTCGCTCACCGTGCCCGATTTCATCACCGAATTCTCGATTTCCGAGATCGAGACGGTGAGCTCATGCCCCCCTTCTTCAAGGCGGGCAAGTGCTGCGCGCACCGTTGCGGCGCGGCGCAAAGGTGAGGTCGCCTGCAAGATCACGATCGTCGCCTCATGGAGCCCGAGCGCCTCGATCAGCTCGATCACCACCTCATGGGTCGGCGCATCGTCGCGCGAAGAGGCTTCGGAGCGGGCATAGAGCTCGTAATCGGGGTGCGGCGCGGCGAGCAGCGCCGCAATATCGGTGGCGACAATGATCCGCTCGATCCCGGCGGCGCGCGCGCAGGCGACCGAATGGAGGTAAAGCGGCAGCCCCGCGAGTGGCCGCGTGTTTTTGCCCGGCAGTCCCTTGGAGCCCGCCCGGAGCGGGATCACGGCGATCGTTTTCGTCATGAGCGGCAGGCCCGCATGGTTGTTTTCTGGCACGGCAGGGGCCGGCCCTTGCGGGAGGCTAGCGCAGGATCTGCGAGGACGCAATCATCTGCGCCCCCGCCGCTCGCGCCATGTCACGGCCTGTGTGGGAGCCCATGTCGGGGCCTCATCCGGGGCCTCATCCGGGGCGTGGCGGCTCAGGCCGCGGGCATCCGCGCCTCGATCATGCCGGCAAACCAGCTCGCCCCGAAGGGGATCGCATTGTCATCAAAATTATAGGCCGGGTTGTGCAGGCTCGCGGTGTCGCCATTGCCAAGGAAGATATAGGCGCCGGGGCGCGCGTTGAGCATATAGGAGAAATCCTCGCCCCCCATCAGCGGCGCCACCGTCGTATCGACGCGGCCCGAAACGGCCTGTGCCACGTCCACGGCATAGCCGGTATTGTCGGGTGCGTTCAGCGTCACCGGATAGCCGCGCTCGTATTTAATCTCGGTGGTTGCACCATGCGCGGCGGCAATGCCCTCGACCACGGCGCGGAACCGCCCCTCGACATAGTCGCGCACCTCGGCCTCGAGCGAGCGCACCGTGCCGCGCAAAAACACCGTTTGCGGGATCACGTTATGCGCCTCGGTCTCGGTGCGGAAGGTGCAGACCGAAACCACCACCTGCTTGAGCGGATCGACATTGCGCGAAGAAATCTGCTGCAGTGCCACCACGATATGCGCGGCGGCCAGTGTGGTATCCACCCCTTCATGGGGCTTGGCGGCATGGCCGCCCTTGCCCGTCACCACCACCTGAAACTGATCCGCCGCCGCCATCATCGGGCCCGGTCGGATCGCAAAGGTGCCCAGCGGAATGCCGGGCAAATTGTGCATGCCGTAAACTTCCTGAATGCCAAAGCGCTCCAGCACCCCTTCTTCGACCATCACGCGCCCGCCGCCGCCGCCCTCTTCGGCAGGCTGAAAGAGCACCACCGCGGTGCCATCAAAATTGCGCGTCTCGGCCAGGTATTTGGCCGCACCAAGCAGCATCGCCGTGTGCCCGTCATGGCCGCAGGCATGCATCTTGCCCGGGGTTTTCGACGCATAGTCAAGCCCGGTCGCCTCGATGATCGGCAGTGCATCCATATCGGCGCGCAGACCGATCACCCGGCCCGAAGTGTCGGTCTTGCCCTTGATCACCCCCACAACGCCGGTTTTCGCGATGCCCTCCACCACCTCGTCGCAGCCAAAATCACGCAGCAGCCCCGCCACCTTGGCCGCGGTGCGCGGCAGATCAAACAGCAGCTCGGGGTTTTGATGGATGTCGCGGCGCCATTCGGTGATCTCGGGCAGCAATTCGGCGAAACGGTTTTTCACGGGCATGGCCTGGCTCTTCGTTGAGGGCGCGCAAAAGCGGTATCATCGCGGCAGGTTTCCCGATTCACCTGCCCGCCGCAAGCTCAGAAGGTGGGGCCGATGTCGATTCTGGAGCCATCGGAAAAGCGGTTCCAGCGGAACCGGGTCAAATCATGGCCCGGCGCGGCGCCCGTCATCAGTGCGGCCATCACGCGGCCCACACCGGGACCGATGCCAAACCCGTGGCCCGAAAGCCCCGTGGCAACGTAAAGCCCCGCAATCGGCGCGGCATCAAGCACCGGCACGGTATCGGGCATCACGTCGATCATCCCGGCCCAGGTGCGGATCAGCTTTGGCGCGCCAAGGCTGGGGAAGGCGCGCTCGAACGCGCGCGTGACCTGGTTGAGAAAAACCCGGTTCGGCGGCGGGTCGAGCACGCGCAGCCGCTCGAACGGGCTCTCGCGATCCTCGGCCCAGCTCCGCGCGGTGACCCAGCCGTCGGGCCAGCCGGGCTGCGGCGCGCGGGCGTGGATCGCCGTCTTCGACATGTCGCGCCGCATCTGCGGGATGTATTTGACAAAATGGCGCAGCGCATCCGGGCCGAGGTAGAAATCATGCGTTGCCCCCGGGCAGATCGTATAGCCGCCGTCGTTCCGGCGCCGGAAGGCAAACACGTCATCGACCGCGGAAATCGGCGTCACCTCGGGCATTGGCGCGGTCTGCGCCACCGAGGCGCGCACCATCAATTGCGGCAGTGACAGCCCATGACGGCGCAGAAAGAATGACGACCATGCCCCGGCGGCCACCAGCACCTGTTCGGCGCGGATACGGCCCTTTTCGGTCACCACGCCCGCGAGCTTGCCGCCGGCGATATCCAGCGTGCGCACCGCACATTGCTCAAGGATCGTCACCCCGGCCTTTTGGGCGAGCCCCGCCAGCATCGGCACGGCGACAAAGGGCTCGGCGCGGGCATCCGAGGGCGTGATCACGCCGCCGATCCAGCTCGTGCGATGCGGGATCGCCGTGGCAAGCTGCTCACGGCCAAGGAGATGGCTTTCCAGCCCATGCGCGCGGGCGAGCTTGACCCAATCCTCATAGCCCGCCAGCGTCGCGGGCTGATCGGTCAGATAGGCGATGCCGCAGCGGGTGAAGCCAAGTTCGGGGCCAAGCTCCGCCGCAAGCCCCTCCCAGAGCCGCATCGATTCGATCATGATCGGCAGCTCGGCCGGGTCGCGGCCCTGCTGGCGCACCCAGCCCCAGTTGCGCGAGGATTGCTCCCCCGCCACCCGCCCCTTTTCCAAAAGCACGACCCGCCGCCCCGCCTTGGCGAGGTAATAGGCGCTCATCACCCCGGCCACGCCCGCGCCAATCACCACCACATCGCAGGCCTCTGGAAGAGGCGCGGAAAACCGGACAGGATCATCGGCACGGATGGGAAAGCGCATGGTAAACTCTTTCGGAGGGGTGTGAGCGGTGGCTCACGCTTGCCGCACAACGCGGCGGGGTCAAGCCCTCCTCGCTGCGCAGGCGCCATGCAGCCAGTGCAGGGCTCGCCCGGTGTCAGCGCATGCGCGAACCCGAAAAATCTCCACCACTCGGTCAAATATCTTTCATCCTATCGTGGTGGCACCCAGAATATGCGCCGAAAAACGATGCAAAAACAAAAGACTGTGGGGCATGCGTGCAATGACGCGGCCCGGTCTCGCGCGGCCGAACCTCACCACGATCTTTCGCATAGGTAGCAGCGAAGTGCATGCCGTCAATTCGGTTTCCTTTGATCTTGGCCCCTGTGACCTCCTCGGCGTTGCCGGAAAATCGGGCGGCGGGAAATCCGTCACGATGATGTCGGGGATCGGGTTCTTGCCGAGCCTGCCCGCCGCGTTGGGCGCCGCGCCTGGCCCCGGCGCCGGGCTGCGCGATGCGCTCGACCCGCGCACCATCGCCGCGGATCAAAAATCCCCCAACGACAGTTGCGCCGGAGGCCCCGCCCCCGGCGCAGCCATTTTGGCGAGGAAATCCTCTGCCTGCGCCCGGATCGCCGCCAGTTCGGCAGCGTCGAACCGATCCAGCGTGCGGTAGGGCAGCGCCATGCGCGGGTTTGCGGCAAACCGCGCGCGGTGGGTTGCGAGAAAATTCCAGTAGAGAAAATTGAACGGGCAGGCCTTCGGCCCGGTGCGGGCCTTGCCGTCGTAGCGGCAGCCCGCGCAATAATCGGACATGCGCGAGATATAGGCGCCCGAGGCGGCATAGGGTTTTGAGCCGAGCCGCCCGCCATCGGCATGCAGCGCCATCCCATGCGTGTTGGGAAGCTCGACCCACTCGAAAGCATCGGCATAGACGGCGAGATACCATGCCTCCACTTCGGCGGGCGCGATCCCCGCCAAAAGCGCAAAATTCCCCGTCACCATCAGCCGCTGGATGTGGTGGGCGTAAGCATATTGACGCGTGGCGCCGATCACCTCCGCCATGCAGCGCATCTCGGTTTGCGCGTTCCAGTAAAAGGCGGGGAGCGGGCGGCGGGCGCCAAGCGCATTCGTTTGCGCATAGGCGGGCATCTCGCTCCAGTAAAGCCCGCGCACAAACTCCCGCCAGCCAAGGATCTGGCGGATGAAGCCCTCAACCGCATTGAGCGGCGCCTGCCCGGCGCGGTAGGCCTCTTCGGCGGCCTTGCAGACCTCGGGCGCGGTGAGCAGGCCAAGGTTGAGCGCGGGCGCGATCAGCGCGTGATAAAGGAACGGCGCCCCCGCCTGCATCGCATCTTGCCAATCCCCGAACTGCGGCAGGCCGTGGGTGAGAAAATCATCGAGCGCGTCAAGCGCCTCGGCGCGCGTGACGGGCCAGCCAAACTCCGCGAGATCCCCGAAATGGGTGGGAAAGCGCTCCGCGACGCAGTCGATCACCGCGCGGGTGATCGCGTCGGGCACAAAGCGGCGCCGCGCGGGCGCGCGATGCCCGCGCGGCAAGGCCTTGCGGTTTTCGGCATCGAAATTCCATTTGCCGCCAACGGGTTTACCCTCGTCCATCAAGATCCCGGTGCGGCGCCGCATCTCGCGGTAAAAGGTCTCCATCCGCCCGGTCTTGCCCGCCGCGGTCAGCGCCTTGAAATCCTTGACGGTGCAAAAGAACCGCGCATCGCGGCGGATCTCGACCGGCACGCCCAGATCTGCCTGCCAGCGCCGCACCCTCTCCCAGACCCGCCATTCACCCGGCCCCGTCAGCACCAGCCCGCGCGGGCGATGCCGCGCCACCGCACGGGCGATCTCTTGCGTGAAGCTTTGCGTATTGGCGGGATCGTCGAGCCGGACATAATCGACACGCAGCCCCTCGGCGCGCAACGCCTCGGCAAAATGGCGCATCGCCGAGAGGATGAGCGCGATCTTTTGCTTGTGATGGGGGACGTAGCAGCCTTCCTCCATCACTTCGAGCATCAGCACCGTATCGCGGGCAGGGTCGATCCCCTCAAGCGCAGAGAGCCCGCGCGAGAGCTGGTCTCCCATCACGAAGATCAGCCGCTCCGTCACTTGCGCCGGGCCTCGGCGCGGCACCGATCCGAACAAAACCGCACCGCCGCCCAGTCTCCCGCCCATTTTTTGCGCCAGACAAAGGGGCGCCCGCAGGCAGCGCAGATCTTTTGCGGCAGATCGCCCTTGCGGCGCATCTTCACGCGGTCACGCTCCGGGCAAAAGCGGCTCGAACGCGGCGCGGATCTCGGCAGAGCCGGGCTTTGTCATCGCCCCCCAAGTCTCGACCACCTGCCCCGCCCCGTCAATCAGCACCTTGTTGAAGTTCCAGCTCGGCACAAAGCCCGTTTCTTCCTTCACCCATTGATAAAACGGATGCGCGCTGGCGCCCTTGACATGGGTGATGTCGGTCATCGGCAGGGTGATGCCATAGGTCAGGGTGCAAAACTCCGACACTTCCTTGGCGCTATCGAGTTCCTGCGCAAAATCGTCGGAGGGCACCGCCAGCACGATCAGCCCTTTCGGGCCATAGTCCTCATGCAGCTTTTGCAGCCCTTCGAGCTGCGGGGTGAAGCCGCACAGCGAGGCCGTGTTGACGACCAGCACCGGATGACCGCGAAAATCGGCGGTGTCGATCTGAGCGCCCTCGATCGAGGGGAAGGTGAAGCTGGGCGCCTCTGCGGCAGGGGCAATATCTGCACTGACACCCAGCGCCGCAAAGGCGCACAGCGCCGCCGCCATCGTGAGACCTTTCATTGTCTTGTCCTCCTGCGCAAAAACGAAACTATGAGAAGCAGCGCGATGGCGGCCCCGGCGAGCAGGCTCACGGCCAGATCGCCCGCGCGGGCATTGGCCACGAGAACCCCCAAAAGCGCCCAGAGCACCGCGCCGGCATAGCTCGGCGCATCATCGCGCTTTCCCGTCACCCAAAGCGCCCCCCCGAGCAGCGCCGCAAGCGCGCCATAAGCGGCCCAGTCGGGAGAAAGCACGCCCTGCCCCGGCAGCACCACGCCAAAGGCCACGGCGGTCGCGGCACTGAGCCAGCCCGCGTAAAGCCCCACCGGCCACGCACTCCAAGGCCCGGCGGGGGCGCGCAAAAACGCGGCAATCGCCGTGGCGGCCATGAAAACAAGCATCACCGCCGCCGCCGCGGGGGCAAGGTTTGCCACCCAGATCCAGGGCGTGCCGATGGCAAGGCTCAGGCACAGGGGCGCGCGCATCGCGTGCCAGGCGGGGGCGGTGCGGGCGCGCACCAGCCCCCAGGTGGCCCCGGCCACCAACCAAAGATAAATGAGCCCCCAGATCGCGAAGGACCACCCCACCGGCACCACCGGCCAGCGATCCGCGGGCACCGGGAATTGCCCCGGTGTGAAGCCGCGAAACCCCTCCGTGAGCGCGGGCGCCGCGGCAAAGGCAAGAGAGAGCAAAAGCGTCAGGGGCGCGAGCACCTGGCTCATGCGGCAAGGCCCGCAGCCCGCGGACGGCGCACCCAATCGGGCCTCTCCTCCGCCCATGGGTCGGGGCCAAGCGGCCAGTCCCGGCCCATCGCCTGCGCCACACGCAGCGCCGACAAAAGCCCGTCTTCATGAAAGCCGTAGCGCGTCCATGCGCCCGCATACCAGAGCCCGCCGCGGCCCTGAATCTCGCCAAGCCGGTCGAGCGCCGCCAGCGCGCGGCCATCGAATTGCGGATGCGAAAGCGTGGCCTCGTTATGGATCGCCTGCGGCTCGCGCTCGGGGTTGAGGGTCATGATCAGCGGCGCGGGCGTTTCCACCCGTTGCAGCCGGTTGAGCCAGTAGCTGAGCGAAATCGGCCGGTTGCGCAGCCCTCCCGGAGGCGCTGCGGTGACATGGTTCCACGAGGACCAGAGCGCGCGGCGCTTGGGCAGGAAGCCCGGATCGGAATGGAGCACCATCCGGTTCGGCTCGACGGTGAGCGCGCCAAGCACCGCGGTCTCTGCCGCATCGGCATCGGCCAAAAGCCGCAGTGCCTGCGGCGCATGGGTGGCAAGGATCACCTGATCGAACAATTCCTCCCCGCGCGGGCTGACCACCGTCACCCCGCCCGGGCCCCGGCGTACAAGTTGCACCGGGCAAGAGCGGCGGATCTCTGCCCCGGTCGCGGCCGCGAGCGCCTCGACATAGGTGGAGGCGCCCCCGGTCACGGTGAGCCATTCGGGGCGCGGCCCCTCGCCCATCAACCCGTGGCTGGCAAAAAAGCGCAAGAACCGGTCCGCCGGAAAATCGAGCATGAAGCGCGGCGGCGTCGACCAGATCGCCCCGGACATCGGCATCAGGAAACGGTCGCGAAACTCGCGGCCCAACCCAAGCTCGGCAACCACCTCACCGATGGAGCCGCCCTGCCCCGCCATTTTCGGCGCTTCCGCCATGAAGCGGCGGATATCGCGCAGCATATGCCAGTGCGAGCGGTCGAAAAGCCGCCCCGGCTGGCGAAAGAGATCGAGCGCCGAGCCCGTGCCGTATTCATAGGCACCGTCACCAAAGCTTGCGGCAAAGCTCATCGGTGCGGATTGAAGCCGCACCTTCAGCGCATCCATGAGCGCTGTAAAAAGCGGATAGGTCACCCGGTTGCAGACAAGAAACCCGGTATCGACCATCGCGCCAAAGGCCGAGATGGTGCGGGCATGGCCACCGATCCGCCGCCCCGCCTCAAAGACGACAACCTCTTCGTCGCGCATGAGCCAGGCGGCGCCCAGCCCGGAAATGCCCGCGCCGATCACCGCAATCCGCTTCCTTGTGGTTGTCACCTTTGCCCCGCCTGTGCGATTGTCTCACAACAGATTACGCGACAACGGGCGAAAAGTTGCAACCGGCACGAAAAAATTGTGCTGCGTTGCGCTAATTTTCGGAGACAGCATGGCTGCAGAGGCGGGAAATCAGGCCGAAATGCTTGCCGCGTTGATGGCGCGGGTGGCCTTGCGTGACCGCGCGGCCTTTGCGGCGCTTTATTCTGCGCAAGGGGCGAAACTTTTTGCGATCTGCCTGCGTCTTCTCAAGGACCGCCGAGAAGCGGAGGATGCCTTGCAGGATGTATTCGTGAAAATCTGGATCAATGCAGACCGGTACGCGCCGGATGTGACGAGCCCTTCAGCCTGGCTCAATGCCGTGGCGCGCAATTTGTGCATCGACCGGCTGCGCGCGCGGCGTGGCGATGCCGCGGATGTGGCGGTGCTTGAGGCGCTGCCGAGCCTTGCGCCCGGCCCCGAGGCAGAGGCGATGCGCGCCTCCGACGGGCGGCGCATTGCCGCCTGTCTGGAGCGGCTCGAGCCCGCGCGCGCCGAGGCGGTGCGGCGCGCCTATGTCGAGGGGGAGAGCTACCTGGAACTGGCCGAGCGGTTTGAAGTGCCGCTCAACACGATGCGGTCGTGGCTGCGCCGCGCGTTGATGTCGCTTCGGGAGTGCCTTGGCGATGCCTGAGTTGACGGCGGAAGAGATCGCCCTTGCGGGCGAATATGTGCTGGGCACCCTGCCCCTGACCGAGCGGCAGGCGGCGGCGCGCCGGATCGCCACGGATTCCGCTTTCGCGCGTGAGGTCGCGCGTTGGGAGGCGCGGTTCGATCCGCTCGCCGAGGAAGTGCGCCCGGTCGCGCCCCCGGCCCGGCTCTGGGCCGGGATCGAGGCGCGCGCCTTTGGCACGCCCGCCCCCGCGCCCGCGGGGCTTTGGCGCTGGCTCGCGGGCGCCTCCGCGGTTTCTGCCGCCTTCCTTGGCGCGATCCTCTGGCTTGGGGAGCCGCTGATGCCGGCGCAGGGCCGCATGTGGGTCTCGGACATGGTCTCGCAAGATGGCGCGGTGCGCCTCGCCGCGCTTTACAATGAAAAAACCGGCGAAATGCGGGTTTCGATGGGCGGCGCGGCTCCGGCTGCCGGACGCGATTTCGAGCTATGGCTGATTGCCGGGGAGGCGGCGCCCGTCTCGCTTGGGGTGATGCCGCGCCGCGGTCAGGCGGCGATGCCGATCCCGGCAGAGCTGCGCGCGCGCATCGCCAATGCGACGCTTGCGATCACCGAAGAGCCCAAAGGTGGCGCGCCCGGCGGCGTGGCCACCGGGCGGCTGGTTGCCAAGGCCGATCTGCGCCGGATCTGAGATCCGGCGCGGCTCTCAGGCGCTGTGGAGCTTGTGCACCTTGCCATTGGCGGGGCGCAGTGCGGCAAGCGCGGTCTTGCAGATATCGGCGGCGGTGAGGCCCGCCCAGGCATACATCTCGTTCGGCGCGCCATGATCGACGAAGTGGTCGGGCAGCGTCATGGTGCGGATTGCCCGGCCTTTTTCCAGCTGACCGGTGCGGGCGAGATAATGCAGCACCATCGCGCCAAAACCGCCCATCGCGCCCTGCTCAAGCGTGATCAGCACCGGATGCGCGTCGATCAACCGATCAATCAGATCGGTATCGAGCGGGCGCGCAAAGCGGGCATCGGCCACGGTGACAGAAACGCCCTCGGCGGCGAGCAGCTCCGCGCCCTTCAGCGCCTCGCCCAGATGCGCGCCGTAGGACAGGATCGCAACATCCGTGCCCTCCTGCAGCACCCGGCCCTTGCCGAGTTCCAGCACCTCGCCGCGTTCGGGCATCTCGACGCCCCGGCCCTCGCCGCGCGGATAGCGCAGCGCAATCGGCCCCTGATCATGGGCCGCAGCGGTAACGATCATGTGGCAAAGCTCAGCTTCATCCGCCGCCGCCATCACGGTGAAATTCGGCAGGTTCGCAAGCATCGAGACGTCAAACGCCCCGGCATGGGTGGCGCCGTCCTGCCCCACCAGCCCGGCCCGGTCGATCATCAGCCGCACCGGGAGATTTTGCAGCGCGACATCGTGCACGATCTGGTCATAGGCGCGCTGCACAAAGCTCGAATAAAGCGCAACGAAGGGCTTGAGCCCGGAGGCCGCCATGCCGGCGGCAAAGGTCACCGCATGCTGCTCGGCAATGCCTACGTCAAACACCCGGCTCGGGAAACGCTTGCCCATCACATCAAGCCCGGTGCCGGTGGGCATCGCGGCGGTGACGCCGACAATCGCCGGATCGCGCGCGGCTTCCTCGGTCAGGCGCTGGCCAAATACGGCGGTGTAATTGGGGGCATTCGCCACCGATTTCTTTTGCTGGCCGGTCTCGATGTCGAATTTCGACACGCCATGGAGCTTGTCTTCCGCGCCTTCGGCGGGCGCATAGCCCTTGCCCTTGGTGGTGCAGACATGGATCAGCACCGGCCCCGAGGCGCGGGCGCGGGCCACGCGCAGCGTCTCCACCAGCTCGCCCATGTCATGCCCGTTCACCGGACCGATGTAATCAAAGCCCAGCTCTTCAAAGAAGGTGGCGCCGCCCGGCATCGCGGTGACGATCTGGCGCGCACGCCGCGCGCCGTCGCGCACCGGGCCCGGCAAATGCATCTCGATCCCTTCGGCCGCCGCTTTCAGCGCGGCAAAGGGCGCCTGCCGGGCGATCGTGTTGAGATAATGCTGGAGCGCCCCGACGGGGGGCGCGATCGACATGTCATTGTCGTTCAAAATCACGAACATGCGCGATTTCAGGTGGCCCGCGTGGTTGAGCGCCTCATAGGCCATGCCCGCGGTGATCGAGCCATCCCCGATGATCGCGATCGTGTCGCCGACCGGCTGGCCCAGTTCCCGACCGACGGCAAAGCCGAGCGCGGCTGAGATCGAGGTCGAGGAATGGCCCGCGCCAAACGGGTCATGCGGGCTTTCCGAGCGCTTGGTAAAGCCCGAAAGGCCACCCGCCTGACGCAGGGTCAGCATGCGGTCGCGCCGTCCGGTGAGAATTTTGTGGGGGTAGCATTGGTGGCCCACGTCCCAGATCAGCTTGTCGCCGGGGGAGTTGAACACGGCATGGAGCGCCACGGTCAGCTCAACCACGCCGAGCGAGGAGCCGAGGTGGCCTCCGGTCTGACTGACGATCTCGACCGTTTCGCGGCGCACTTCGCCGGCAAGCGCGGTCAGTTCGGCAAGGCTCAGGCCCTTGAGATCGGCCGGGCCGGTGACGCGGTCAAGATGGGGGGTGGGGGTCTTGGTGCTCATGGTTGCGTCCTCCGATGAGCGGTCTTTGAAAAATGGTGCCGAGGGGCGCGCCCGCACGGCACCAGGTGCCTGTGTCTACAGGGAAGGGATCAGGACCTGTGGGAGGCCCCAACTTCCGGGCCGAGCCCGGAAACGGAACCCGGCCGGCCACGCGCAAGCGCAGCCGGCCGGGAAAGCGATCAGGCGACTTCGGTGACCGAGACGACTTCGAGAGCCGTGTAGGGCGAAGGCGCTTGTTTGGAACGTTCCGGCAGGAACATGCCGATGGCATAGGACACGAGGAACAGACCGAGCAGGAAGCCCACGAAGATCGATGCAAGCACCGCCCCCCAGGTCATTTGACGGCCGATCCAGATCCCCATGGTGAACTTCGTACGGTTGTTGAAGTCATAGGGTTTGTCGAACAAGGGTTTGCCGAACATGGTCACTATCTCCTCAGGGCGTCACGGGCGCATAGCCGTGGTTTTGGGCCCAGACGTACCAGTTGTCGACGACCGTGCCCGAGAGCAGGATGCCGATACCGCCCGTCAGCGTCACCATAACCGCCATCCACAGCGCCCAGCGGTGGATACCTTCCATGGTGGCGTTGAAGCCCATCGTCCAGCGCCAGAACAGGGCGGCGCGTTCCGAGGCGGTGCCGCGGTCGCAGATCTGTTCAAGTTCCCGTTCCCCGCCGAAGCGGCTGACCGCAAGGATCGTCGCGCCGTGCATGGCAAACAGCAGGGCCGAGCCATAAAGCGCCGCGATCGAGAGACCGTGGAAAGGGTTGTAGAACAGGTTGCCGTGGTCCAGCGAGAACTGGTTGGTCCAGTCGAGGTGCGAGAAGATGCCGTAGGGCACAGCCACGCTCCAAGACCCCATCATGATCGGGCGCCAGAAGCCGAGAACCGACCAGAGCCACATTGCCGAGAGCATCGCCCAGGCCATGTGCTTGCCCATGCCGAGCTGGTCGGCGCGGGTGTAGACGCGGATCCACCAGGTGATGACCGAGATCGCCATGAAGAGCGACGCGATCTGCCACACACCACCTTCACCCAGCGGAGCGAGACCGAGGCCGTATTCGACCGGCGGCGGCTCGAGGCTGAAGAAGAACAGGTCGCGCATGAACACGGCCGGGTTGAAGCCCGCCTGGTAGAAGAACCAGAAGCCGATGGTCATGAACCAGGCAATCCCGAAGGCCAGCGAGACGGTGCCCGCGATGCCGAGGTAGATCGGACCGATCTGGGCGTTGCCCATCCAGCCCAGGATGCTCATGAAGCCGGCACCGGTACGTTCGGAGAGGTCCACCTGCTCCTTCAGGCCGAGTTCGGGTTCCCCCTTAACTTGCACCTGAGCGAAGTAGTTTTGATACTCAACCATTGATGCCTCCCGCGACGTCGGCCCAGAACGGCATGTTCACCCACCAGTACCACCAGTCACTCCAGAGATCGAAGTAGATGGTGCCGGTGATCAGCATGCAGACCGCCGACCAGAACACCGCATTCAGAGCGAGCAGCAGGCCGACGCGGTGAATGCCGAGCGTGCCGAGCGAGTAGCCGATGAGGTCACGGAAATAGGTGTCCTCATGGTCGGGCGAACGCATCGTCTTGCCCTTCACCGGGTTCGCCGCCGAGAGCACGAGCGCGCCGTGCATGGCCAGAGCCCAAGCGGTGGTGAAGAACAGGGAGATGCCCACCATGTGGAACGGGTTGTAGTGGAAGTTCCCGTAGGTGTAGCCGGTGTTGGAGACCCAATCGAGGTGGGTCCAGATACCGTAGGGGAAAGCATAGCCCCAAGCACCCATCATCACCGGGCGGATCACCACCAGCGTGATATAGGCGAAGATCGCCATCGAGAAGGCGATCGGAATATGGTAGCCGATGCCGAGCTTGCGGCAGATCTCCACTTCACGCAGCGCCCAGCTGCAGAAGGCGCCGATGGCGCAGACGGTGATCACCTGCCACAGGCCGCCCTGGGCGAGCGGGGCCATGCCGAGGCCCACATCGACCGACGGCGGAACGATGGAGATAAGTTGCGGGTTCCATGTGCCTTGCAGCGCAGCCCCCCACAGGATCAGAAGAAAGCCAAGGGCAGCGAAGAAGATGGTGGTGACCCCGAAGAACCCCACGTAGAAGGGTCCGACCCAGAAGTCGAAAAGGTTCCCGCCAACTAAGGTGCCGCCCGGCACGCGATATTTTCGTTCGAAGCTGAGCAAAGCCATGCCCGTGTCTCCGCTGTTGCGGGACGGTCCTTAGCCCGGCGAAAGGCTCCGGATCGTGCCGATGGGTTGCGTCTTGCGGTATGGTCGCGGGCGGGACGGCATGCGCCCCGCCCGCAACGCCTCAGTCTCGCTTATTCGGCAGCAGCGGCCACATAGCCATGTTTGGCGGTGGCGACGGTGAGCCAGTTGAAAGCGGGGGTCGAGAGCAGGATCAGGTGGATCAGCACCGCGAGGAGGAACAGGAACACGCCCTGCGCCACGAACACGCGACGGGGATCGAAAACGAGCCAGATTTTGTAGAACTTGGACATTTTCAGATTCTCCTCAGAACCACGGACGCCAGATGAAGACCGCCAGGTGAGCAAGGACTGCAACGGCGATGAACGCCGAGAGACCACTCATATAGACGGCATGCAGTTCCTGCGCCTGCTCGTCGGTAAGACCTGTGAAGCTCAGGTCGTTCTTATCAGCCATAACAACCTCCGGATTGGCAGACTGACGCCGCAACCCCTGCGGCCGGGTAGACGAGATGGCACCATACCATCCCGCATTTCCGCCATGGCCGGGCTCATCCCGCCCATGGAGAACTCGATCCGAGGGGCGCGCACGCCCGTCGGCAATAGCGCCGGCTCAGGGCCGGAAGATCTCGGGCGTGATCTCGGTCGCCTCGCGCCAGGCGCGGGCAAACGGGCCCATTTCGGGCAGACGACGATCACGGACGAGACGGTTCACCCAGCCGATCAGCGCGAAGGGCATCGCCACGATCAGGATGAGCGAGAAATAAAGCGCGTATTCGGGCCGGGGGGCACGGTGTCCATGCGACACCCCATGAGCGCGGATCTCGTTGCTGTTCATTTGGTATCCCCCCTCTTCTCGGAGCGTCCGATCCCGCCAAGGGCTTCGACCATCTCCAACACGACACGTTCCGCCCCTTGATCAAGGGCAGCCTTCTCAGCCGCATCCCGCAGGGACTTGGCCGCTGAAATCCTCGTAAGTACCGGATGCTCACTCACAATCCGGTCAAGTGCCACCTGCGCATCCACATCCCAGGGCATGTCGCGACGCAAGGTGGTAGGCGTTGCCGCGGCGCTGTCCATTTCGGAGGCGAGCGGCAGGATATTGAACAAAGCGTCGAACAGGCCGTTGCAGACTTCCTGCAGCAAGTAGACGCTTCCTGTGTAGCCCATGAAGGGGGTGCCCGTCGCGCGGCGGATTGCCGCTCCGGGGAAAGAGGCGGCCACAAAAGAGGCCGCAGGCCCATGCCCGCCCTTGGTTTCGGCAAGATAAATCTTCTCGTTGATCGAGCCAAAAACGACCAGAGGCCGGGTTTGGCGGATCAAACCGCGAATTTCCTCGTTATTCGTCTTTTTCCCGGCCACACGGGGCACCGAAAAGGCACATGGGAGCCCCAGATCGCGTTCAAGGAAGGCTTTGATGCCGCGCGCATATGTCTCATTCGCCACGACGCCGAAGGAGGCGGTGCCGAAGAAGTCTTGCGTGACAGATCGCCACAGATCCCACAGCGGCTTCAGAGTCGTGTGTTTTTCGCGCGCGATGAAGGGTTCGGGGTCGAGTCCCGTCAGCTCGCCGAGCGTGCGCAGGAACTTGGTCGTCGCCTCAAGGCCCATCGGCGCCTGCAGATAGGGCTTGCCGAGCTTCTCGGCGAGGTTGCGGCCAAATTCGCGGTACATCACCACGTTCACATCGGCATTCACGAGGTTGCGCATCTCGCTCAGATGCGCGCCCAGGGGGAACACCATGTTCACTTCGGCGCCGATTCCCTCGATCAGGCGGCGAATCTCCGCGAGATCCGAGGCCATGTTGAAGGTGCCATACATCGGCCCAAGAATGTTCACCCGCGGCTTCGCCCCTTCGGGGCGCACACGCTCGCCGGGCATCCGCCCCTTGGTCATGCCAAATTCGGTGAAAAGCCAGGTCATCGCGCGGTCGGCGCATTGCCATTGGTCTTCGTCGATGGTGCGCGGCAGGAAGCGCTGGATATTCGTGCCCTGCGGCGTCACGCCGCCGCCGATCATTTCGGCAATCGAGCCTGTCACCACCACGGCGGGCAGATGCGGGTCGAGCGTTTTCCACGCCCGGCTCATCGCCGCTTCCGTGCCCTCGCGGCCCAGTTCTTCCTCACCGAGCCCGGTGACGACAATGGGCAGCTCATGCGGCGGCAGCGCATCGGTGTAATGCAAAACCGAGGTCACGGGGAGGTTTTCGCAGCCCACCGGGCCGTCAATCACCACCTGCAGCCCTTTGACGGCGCAAAACGCATAGACCGCGCCCCAGTAGCCCCCTGCCCTGTCATGGTCGAGGATGAGCATCAGATCATCTCCTCGGCCTTGGCCGCACGGGCGGCTTTTTCCTGTTTCTTGCGCTGGCTCTCGCGGAAGTCGGGATGGAGCACCGGCTCGTTTTCCCAGATCCCGGCGGTATCGCCCGTGCCCACCCCCGCAAAGAAGGCCTTCATCGAGGCCATGCGCGCGCGGTTGCCCATCGCGGTGTTGATCACCTGCGCGAGGCTGCCCGCCCCGGCCGGGCCCATGAGCGGGCGCGCCGAGATGAGGTTGGTGAAGTAAAGCGCGGGCGTGCCCATTTCTTTTGCCTTCTGCACCACGGGGGTGGTGCCGATGGCGAGATCGGGCGCAAAAGCCTCCATCGCGGCATAATCGTCTTCGAGGCTGGCGCGGTATTTGACCACCGTGCCGCGCGCCTCAAGCCAGGCCTTGTCGGCGGCACTCCAGGGCGTGCGGCCAAGCGCGGTGCCAACGTAAGGCACCTCGGCGCCGGATTCGATCAACAGACGCGCGACCAGAAGCTCCGAGCCCTCATAGCCCGAAAGCGTGATCCGCCCCTTGATTGGCGCATTGGCAATCGCCCCCCTGATCGCGGGGCCAAAGGCGTTTTGCGCGGCGGCAATCTGCGCGGGCGCGACGTTGTAGGCCTCGCCGATATTGGCGAGCCACTCCATCGTACCGTCATGGCCCACGGGGGCCGAGCCGACGATGGTCCGCCCTGCGGCCTCGAACTCGCGGATCGCAGAGGTGTAAAACGGGTGGATCGCGGCAATCACCTTGCTGTCGAGCGCGGCATAAAGCTCGCGCCAGTCGCGCACCGGAACCGTGGGGCCAACCGCAAGGCCCATCGGCGCGAGCATCCCGCCAATCACCATCGGATCGGCCGGGAACATCTCGCCCAGAAGCGTGACCGTTGGCCGGTCCGCCCGGCCAGACGCGGGCGCCTGCACCGGACCGGCCATCGCCTCTTGCCGGGCATAGTTCAGCATCGCGCCCGAAAGCACGTCTTTCGCCTCGGCATGGGTCGGCACACCAAAGCCGGGAACGTCGATCCCCACCACGCGCACCCCGTTGATCTCGCTTGGCAACAGCCGCAGCGGCACGCCCGAGGCGGTGGGCACACAGAGGTTTGCCACCACGATCGCGTCGTAACGCTCCGGGTCGGCCAGCTCATGCACCGCGGCGCGGATATCCTCGAAGAGTTTCCCCGTCACGAGGGTTTCCGAGTCAAAGGGCACATAGCCCACCGAGCGGCGCGCGCCGTAAAAGTGGGAAATGAAGCTCAGCCCGTAAACGCAGCAGGCCGAGCCGCAAAGCACGGTCGCGGTGCGGCGCATGCGCAGCCCCACGCGCAGCGAGCCAAAGGCCGGGCACATCGTTTGCGGCCGGTCATGCGGGCCTTGCGGGTAGTCGGCGGCGAAGCGATCAAGCAGTTCGGCATTGCCCGCAGCGCGCGCCTCGGCAACCAGCCGATCCGCGCCCGCGCCGCAGCTGCCTTCGCCCGGCCCATATGCGCCTTGGCTCTCAGACATCGTCGTAGATCACTTCCAGAGATTTCTTCGGCGCGGCATTGGCGCCACGCAGGTCTTCTTCGGTCGCGGGCACGAGATCGACATCGCCCCCCTCGTCGCTCGCCTCGAACAGGCTCAGGAGTTCATCCTGGCTGAGCGGGCGCGGCCGCAGGGGCGGCGCATCGGCGACGTTTTGCGCGAGTTCGGCAAAGAGCGGGCCCCAGGCCGTCGCATTGGTGCCAACGATCTGATAAGCGGCCGATTTGCGGCGCAGCTCCTCATCGGCGGGAATGGCCGCGAGGATCGGAATATTCGCGGCCTTGGCAAAGGCCTGCGCCTCGCCGGTGCCATCGTCCTTGTTGATGACGATGCCCGCCACGCCGACATTGCCGCCGAGCTTGCGGAAATATTCCACCGCGTTGCAGACGTTGTTGGCCACATAAAGCGATTGCAGGTCGTTCGAGCCGACCACGATCACCTTTTGCGCCATGTCGCGCGCGATCGGCAGGCCAAAGCCGCCGCAGACCACGTCGCCCAGGAAATCGAGCAGAACGAAGTCGAAATCCCAGTCATGGAAGCCGAGCTTTTCGAGCGTTTCAAAGCCGTGGATGATGCCACGCCCGCCGCAGCCGCGGCCCACTTCCGGCCCGCCCAGCTCCATCGCGAAAACGCCGCCGGACTTGAAGCAGACATCGCTCACCTTCACCTCTTCGCCCGCGGCCTTCCTGGCGGCGGCGGTCTCGATGATGGTGGGGCAGTTCTTGCCGCCAAAGAGCAGAGAGGTGGTATCCGATTTCGGGTCACAGCCGATCAGCAGCACGCGCTTGCCCATCTCCGCCATCATGTGGCTGAGGTTGGCCAGCGTGAAGGACTTGCCAGAGCCGCCCTTGCCGTAGATCGCGATGATCTGCGTTTTCTTGGTGGGCGGGAAATCGGGTAGTTCCATGGTCGGCTCCTCGGAGGCCTCGGCCCGAAGCCGGTCGTCATATCCTCTCAGGTTCGGTGCGTCGCTCATGCGGCTTTACTCCAGTCGAGGATCATCTTCAGGCAGTCGGGGTCTTCAAAAGCGGTTCTGTAGGCCTCGGCCGCATCGGCCGCGGGGCGGCGATGGGTGATGAGACCATCAAGCGAGAGCGCGCCGCTCTCGATCAGGGCCCGGGTCGCGGAGAGATCGGCAGGCTGCCATTCGGCGGCGATGCGCAGGCGCATCTCCTTCATGAAGGCGGGCACAAAGGCGAAGGACACGGGCACGGTATAAAAGCCGCACAGCACCAGCTCGCCATGCTTGTCGAGATGGCCGACAAGCTGGTCGATCAGCCCGGGCGCGCCCGAGGCATCATAAATCGCCTTGTAATCGCGGCGCGGGTCCTCGGCGGGGTCGAGCACCTCATAGCCCCGCGCACCAGACCGGCGCGCGGCGTTGATCTCCCACACCACCGGGGGCTTGCCGCCCGCAGCGATGGTGAGGCGTGCGAGCAGACGGCCCAGCGTGCCATGCCCCACGATCAGATCGGGGAGCGCATTGTCAAACCCGGCAAGCGCATGGCGGGCGGTGGCGGCGAGCGCGAGCAGCGCCCCCTCGGCGCCGATCCCGGCATCAAGGCGGCAGACCCGCGACGCTGCCGTGACCAGACGCCTGGAGGCACCGCCAAACAATCCGCGCACTCCGCCCGAGTAGCAATTCGCCCCGGGGACGAAGACGTGATCACCCGGTCGAAAGCCGGTGTCGGGGCCGGCTTCGACTACCTCTCCGAAACTCTCATAGCCGGGAACGAGAGGGTACCCCATGCCCGGGAAGGGTGGCATGGTGCCAAGCCAGAACAGCTTTTCGGTACCTGTCGAAATGCCGGAATAGGCGACGTCGACGACGAGATCCGAAGGACCGGGGTCGATCAGTCCAGCGGTGCCCGTCGAGATCGCTTTCGGACCGGACATTATGACGACTTGCGTTTCCATCTCTCACTCCCGACGCGATCGGGCCGGAGAGTCGGGCAGATCACGCCTAGATGTATGATTAAACTTACACGCCCGACTGTCAATTTGATTAGACACTTTCGACACATTCGGGCGTGCGACTTTCTGACCCCGCCCGGCCCCTTCCGGGCCGGGCCGCGCGCGTTCACCCGCGTTCGGCCTCGATCACCGAGGTGATGAAGGGGCGCAGGGTGCGGGCTTTCGTCACCCGAACGAACCCTGCCTTTTCAAGCATTTGCTTGATCTCTTCGGGGGATCGTGTGCGCCCCGAGCACATCGCCATCGTGTAGAAGGCAAAATAAACGTCGCAGGCGCGATCCGGTTTTTCGCCGCCACCGAAGGTTTCGGAGATGATCAGACGGCCTCCGGGCGGCAGCGCAGCATGCACTTTTTTCAGCAGCGGCTCGACCACGCTGTCAGGATGATCATACAGAACCCGCACCAAAGAGATGACATCGGCGCCTTCGGGAATCGGGTCATCGCGGAACGAGCCGGGCGCGAGCGTGAGTCGCGGGCTGAAGCGGTCTGCCACCTCAAGCACATGCGGCAGATCGAAAAGCGTCAGATCCAGCTCCGGGTAGAGCGCCGCCGCCTGCCGCAAGAACGCGCCGGTGCCCCCGCCCACATCCATCAGCCGCTTCGCCCTGGACAGGTCGATCAGCCGCAAGGTGTCATCGGCGACGGTGCGCTGACTGTCCGCCATCAGTTGCGAATAGCGCGCGGCCAGCCCCGCATCCTCCCGCGCGAGCGGGCCGAAAACATAGGGCCAGAAGCCCGCAAGCTCCGGCTCGGTCTGGCCTTTGAGGAAGGCAACCGGGTCGCAAAGGTCGCGGTACAGCACCGGATGGTGGCGCACCATCGATTCGAGCCCCGGCACGGTGATGAAGGCCGCGCCGCGCGGCATCAGATGCCACAGGCCGCGGCGGAATTTCACGAGCTTGAGCGCCGCCGCCGCTTGCAACAGCACCGCAAGCCGGTCTTCGGCCAGCCCCGAGCGCAGCGAAATCTGCTCAAGCCGCCAGGCCCCCTCGGCGAGAATGTGCAAAAGCCGAAACTCGACCACGGCGAGCAGAACCTGGCTTTGCACGAAGCCCGAGACCACATCGAACAGCGCCACGCCCTCGCGCCGTGTGACGCGGTTCATCAGCGGCATGCGCTCAAAGATCTCGTGCAGCCGCGGCGAAAGCGCGATGCGGGTAAAAAAGCCGACCCGGCCCGGCGGGCGTGGCGGTTCCTCACGGCCCAGATCGGGCACCGGGCCCGCAGGCGGCTTCACCGGCGCGGCCGCAGCCGCCCCCTTCAAAACGCTGACATCATCCTTGGCCACGGCTCAACTCCGGTCAGCGGCAGCCGGGATATCCATGATCTTTTGTGCGTAAAGCTGCACGAGCTGGGCGAGCTTCGCCTCCCCCGGGCACGACGGGATCGAGGCGATGGCGCCCGCGAGCACATCTTGCAAATGCTTGGTCGCCCCGGCGATCCCCATCGTCTGCACCGCGGTCGGGCGCTGGTGGGTGCTGTCTTGCCCGGCGGGCTTGCCCATCACCTCGGCGGGGACGAGCGCATCTTTCAGGTCGTCGGCGATCTGGAAGGCAGAGCCGATCCGCATCCCGAGATCAAACCACGGTTCGGGCTCGGCGCCCGCCGCAATCGCGCCCATTTGCGTTGCGGCAATGAAGAGCGCCCCGGTTTTGGACTGGTGATAGGCGGCAAGGTCCACCTCGGGCTCGCTTTCCCACGCCTGCCCCGCGCAGATGCCGCCGCAGGCGCCCGAAAGCTGGCCGAGTTTGGCAATCAGCTTGAGCGCGCGGTCGGGCGATTGCGCCCCGACGGCGGCGAGCACTTCAAAGCCGCGGATGAGCAGGCTGTCGCCCGCCAGAACCGCGAGCGGCTCGCTATAGGCCTTGTGCAGCGAGGGCTTGCCGCGGCGGATATCGGCATCGTCAAAGGCGGGCAGATCATCATGCACGAGGCTCGCGCAATGCATCAGCTCAAGCGCCACGGCGGCGGCATCGCTCACCGCGGGCATGTCGTCGCCGCAGGCCGTGGCCACCGCCATCAGGATCGTCGGGCGGATCCGCGCACCGCCCGGAAACACCGCATAGGGCAGCGAGGTGGCGAGCCGCGGCGGACAGGCCGCCAGGGCTTCGGGGGAGAGCGCGGCTTTCAGCGCCGTCTCAATACGGGTATCCATCATGGACATGAAAGGGCCCTCCGCTGCGTCACTCGGGACATTGGCATTCGCCCCTCCATGTGTAAACTGAAAGTTACACCCGGGGGATGGGACAAATTGCACCCTCCGGGGACATGTTTGGAGCGCGGGAATGCAAGGTGAGACGGGCGTCGTGGTGATCGGCGCCGGAATGGGCGGATTGGCAGCAGCGGCAGGGCTCGCGGCGCAAGGCATCAAGGTTACGGTTGTTGAAGCGGGCGACGTGCCCGGCGGCAAGGCGCGTGGTGTGCCAACCCCCTCCGGGCTGGCCGATACCGGGCCAACGGTCCTGACGATGCGCCATGTTCTCGATGCGATTTTTGCCGAATGCGGCACCCGCACAGAAGATGAGCTGACGCTGATTCCCCTGCCCCGGCTGGCGCGCCATTTCTGGCCCGATGGCGCAACACTCGACCTCTTCACCGATCTCGATGCCAATATCGCGGCGATCGAGGCGGCCTTCGGGGCGAAGGAGGCTGCGGCATTCCGCCGCTTCGACCGGATCACGCGCGGCATGTGGGAAGCCTTTTCGGGCTCGGTGATCGCGGCGCCAAAACCGGACCTGGGGCGAATCGTTGCCGCAACGCTGGCGCGCCCGAAGCTTTGGGGCGCACTCCGGCCGGGGCTGACGATGCAGGAGCTTCTGCGCAGCCAGTTCTCCGACCCGCGGCTGGTGCAGCTTTTTGGCCGTTACGCCACCTATGTCGGCGGCCGTCCCGCCGCGACACCCGCCGTGCTCTCGCTGATCTGGCAGGCCGAGGTGCAGGGCGTCTGGGCGATTGCCGAGGGCATGCATGGCGTGGCCGCGGCGCTCGCCCGTGCGGCCGAGCGCAAGGGTGTGCAGTTTCACTACAATTCCCGCGCCAAGCGGATCGTGCGCAAAGAGGGCCGCGTGGTCGCGGTGGAAATCGAGAACGGCACCTCGATCCCCTGCGCGGCTTGCGTCTTCAACGGCGATCCGGGCGCGTTGCGCGACGGGCTTCTGGGCGATGCCGCGCGCGCCTCGATGGAGGATACGCGCCGCCCCGAGCCGAGCCTTTCGGCCTGGGTCTGGGCCTTTGGCGCGAAGCCCGTGGGCGTGGAGCTTGCCCATCACAACGTCTTTTTCAGCGCCGACCCGGAGCTTGAATTCGGCCCGATCGGGGTGGGCCGGATGCCGGAAGAGCCGACACTTTATGTCTGCGCGCAGGACCGCGAGATGGCGAGCCCGCCGCCCGAGATCGAGCGGTTCGAGATCATCATGAACGGGCCTGCGGGCCATCAACCCTTCCCGCAGGAGGAATCGCAATGCAGGGCACGCACCTTCCCGACGCTGGCCGCGATGGGGCTGAGCTTCGAGCCGGAGCCGGAGCCACCGGGGCTGACAACGCCGGCGCTGCTGTCGCGCCGGTTTCCGGGCTCGCAGGGGGCGATCTACGGGGGCTCGCCGGAGGGGGTTCTGGCGACGTTCCAGCGGCCCTTGGCGCGGACGGGGCTGAAGGGGCTTTATCTGGCGGGTGGGGGCACCCATCCTGGCGCGGGGGTTCCCATGGCGCTGACTTCCGGCAGGCATGCGGCGAAGGCCTTGGCGGCGGACCGGATTTCCGCCGCGAAGTAGGGCCGAACGGCTACGCCTGGTGGTATTGCGACGGCATCTCCGACGATGGCACGAAGGCGTTTTCGATGATCGCCTTCATCGGCTCGGTGTTCTCGCCGTGGTATCGCTGGTCGGGCCGCAAGGAGCCGCAAAACCACTGCTGCATCAACCTTGTGACGACCGGCCGCGAGGGCCGCTTCACGATGACAGACCGCGGCCGCTCGGCGCTGCGCCAGACCCGCGACACATTCGAGGTCGGTCCCTCCAAGCTCACCTGGACCGGCACCGAACTGATCATCGATGTCGATGAATGGGGGGCGCTGCCCAAGCTCGGCAAGCTCAAGGGCCGGATCGTGCTCACCCCCGCCGCGGTGACGCAGGCAGAGCTGCGCCTCACCCCCGATGCGGGCCACACCTGGCGCCCCTTTGCCCCCATCGCCAAGGTCGAGGTTGATCTCGCGCCCGGCCACAAATGGACCGGGCACGGCTATTTCGACGCCAATTTCGGCACCCGCGCGCTTGAGGAAGATTTCGCCTTCTGGACCTGGGGACGGTTCCCGCTGAAGGATCGCACGGTCTGCTTTTACGATGCCACCCGGCTCGACGGCAGCAAGGTCGCGCTCGCGGTGCAGATCAACCCCGATGGCTCGGTGCGCGAGGTGGAGACCCCGCCGCCGCTCGTGAAGATGAAGCGCACGCCCTGGTTTGTGCGGCGCGAAACCCGCTGTGATCCGGGCGCAAGGCCGAAAGGCGTGTTCTCGCTTCTCGAAGCGCCCTTCTATTCGCGCGCGCTGATGGAAACCACGATCGACGGCGAGGTGAGCGTGGGCATGCATGAGGCGCTCGACCTCGTGCGGTTCCGCCAGCCGGTTCTGAAACCGATGCTCGCGGTGCGTGTGCCGCGCCGCGCCGGCTGGACGTTCAAGGACTGAGCGCCGCTCAGGCATGAAAAGGCCCGCCCTGCAGCAGCAAGGCGGGCTTTTTCAGTCTCGTCAGAGCTTAAGGCGTAACGGCGGGCTCATTGGGGTTGCGGCGCCACACGCTCCAGTTCAGCGCGCCCGCAGTGGTCACCCAGATCACATAGGGCACAAACAGCAGCCCCGCGACCCAGTCGATGCGCCAGAACAGGATGGTGGTGGCAAACACGGTCAGCCACAGCCCGACCAGCACGATCATGCCGCCCCCCAGACGATGCAGGCCGAAAAAGATCGGCGTCCAGAGCGTGTTGAAGCCGATCTGAAGGCCCCAGAGCGCGAGCGCCATGCCCACCCCGGCATTCTCGCCCGCGAGCCCCGCCACCCGTGCCGCAGCGATCGACATCAGGATGTAGAGCGTGGTCCAGACCGTCGGGAACACCCAGTTCGGCGGGGTCCAGTCCGGTTTGTTGAGGCTGTCATACCAGGTATTGGGCTTGAACACGGCACCCGTGGTACCGGCGGTGAGGCAGGAAGCAAGGAACACAAAAAACAGGGGCAGGCTCATCAGAGGCCTCCGGTTGGGAAGGTTGCATGTTCCCTTATAACCCCTTGCGGCGCCCGAGGTTCCGCTCAAATCGGGCGCCCTGACGTTTTGTCGCAGCCCGGAGGCGCGCCGCCGCAGGCTCAGGCGAGCCCGCGGTCGCGCGCTTTCAGCGCCATCATCGCACCGATCAGAAGCTCGGCACGATCCTGCCCTTCGGGCTTGCGCGCTGCCGCATCGACGAGGAAGGCCACTTCGGGCTCGGGCTTTGCATGAAGCCGCGCCGAGCGTGGCAACAGCGAAAAGCCCATCGACGAGAACACCGAGCCCGCCATCAGCACAAGCTTGCGCCGCCCGGAGGTATAGGCGCGGCTCGTGACACTGTCATGGCCCCGGCGCACCACCTGATCGCCAATCGCGGCATAAACGCGGCCCGCGGCCAAAATGCCGGGGCGGCAGTCGAGCGGCAGGCAGCGCACGCCGGTCGCGGCACGCCAGTAAAGCATGTCGGCGCGTTTGATCAGCCGCTCGGTGCAGCGGCAAATGCCGGGAAGCGGTTGCGGATCGGCGAGGAAGTCTTCCGGGTCGATGCCCTCTTCGGCGAGCCAGTCGAGCGGCAGGAACAGCCGCCCGGCGCGGGCATCCTCGCCCACATCGCGCGCAATATTGGTGAGCTGCATCGCAAGGCCAAGGTCGCAGGCGCGCGCGATCACATCGGGGTCGCGCACCCGCATCAGCACGCACATCATCGCGCCAACCGCCGAGGCCACGCGCGCCGAATAGGCCTGCAGCTCGGAGAGATCCTTGTAGCGCCGCCCCGAGGCATCCCATTCGAGCCCTTCGATCAGCGCTTCGGGCAGCGCCCGCGGCATCTCGAATTCCTCCACCACCGAGGCAAAGGCCCGGTCAGAGGCCGCATCGCGCGGCTGACCGGCATAGATCCGGTCGAGCCGGTCTTTCAGGCGCGCAACCGCAGCCCCCTTGTCGGAGGCTGCGACTTCATCCACCGCATCGTCAGCGACACGGCAGAACGCGTAAAGGGCAAGCGCCGGATCGCGCACCCGCGCGGGCAGAACCCGCGAGGCGGCATGGAACGAATAGCTCCCGGTGCGGATCAGCTCGCGGCAAACCGCCATATCTTCCGGGGCAATCATTTCCGGCCCTTACCACGCGGAGCGCGCTTGGGCGCAGGTTTCGCCGCAGGCGCCGCCGGTTTCGCGGGCGGAGCCTCTGCCATTGCCGGCTCCGGCTTCGGTTCTGGCGCGGCCTTCGCCGCGGGCGCCGGGGCAGGTTTCGGCTCGGGCGCGGGCTTCGGCGCCTCTGCCTTCACCGGCGCCGGTTTCGCGGGCTCGGGCGCGGGCGCCGGTTTCACCGCGGGTTTTTCGGAGGCGACAAAGCCCGGTGCCGGGCCGATCATGTCGGCCACGAGTTCCCCCGAGCCGATCACCGAGGGCACACCCGCCCCCGGATGCGTGCCCGCGCCGGTCAGATAGAGGCCATCCACCTCTTCCGAGATATTGTGCGGACGGAACCACGCCGACTGGAAGATCCGCGGCTCAAGCGAGAAGCCCGCACCGAAGGGCGACAGATAGCGGTCGCGGAAGGTGTTCGGCGTGAACACCACTTCCTCGGTGATCTTGTCGGCGACGCCGGGCAGCAGCCGCTCCTCGATCACCTTGAGCACCTTGGCCTTGTAGACCTCCATCTCCTTGTCCCAATCCACGCCATTGTCATGGCCCAGATGCGGCACCGGCGAGAGCACGTAGAACGTGTCATCCCCCTTCGGCGCGGCGCTCGGATCGGTCACGGAGGGGCGGTGAACATAAAGGCTCATGTCATCGGCAAGCGTGCCGGTGATGAAGAGATCCTTCACGTGCTCCTTGTAGCGCGGCCCGACGACGACCGAGTGATGGCCGACATCCTTCCACATGTTCGCGGTGCCCTTGGTGCCGAAATACCAGACGAAAAGGCCCATCGACCAACGCTTCTTGTCGAGCTTCTCGTCGGTCCAGCGCCAGCGCGTGGTGTTGCGCAGAAGCCGCTTGTAGGTGTGGCCCGCATCGGCGTTCGACACCACCACTTCGGCGGGGAGCTCGCTGCCATCGCCAAGGCGAATACCGGTGGCCTTGCCCTCGCGCGAAACCAAGATCTCGTCGACCTCGGTGTTGAGCAGCACCGTGCCGCCCTGCGCCTCGATCACCTTCACCGCGGCATCGGCAATCGCCTGAATGCCGCCCATCGCGTAATGCACGCCGAATTTCTTTTCGAGCGTGCTGACGAGAATATACATCGAGGTGACGTGGAAGGGGTCGCCGCCGATAAAGAGCGGATGGAAGGAGAGCGCGAAGCGCAGGTGATCATCCTTCACCATCATCTTGGCATGGCCGTAGACCGAACGGTCTGCACGCAGCCAGCCGAACGTGGGCAGAACCTTGATCAGATCCCACAGCTTGTGCATCGGCTTGCGGCCGAGGTTCTCGTAGCCGAATTCGTAGCGCGCGTGGGCATCCCACATGAAGTGGCGGAAGCCCTCCACATCGCGCGGGCTGATCCGCTCCACCTCGGCCTTGACCTTCGCGTCATCGCCGTAAGCGGTGTAGCTCTCCCCGTCGGGGAACAGGATCTTGTAGAACGGGTCCATCTCGACCAGTTTCACATCCTTGTCGAAGTCGCGCCCGCACTCTGCCCAAAGTTCGCGCAGCCGGTCTGGCACGGTGACGATGGTCGGGCCGAGGTCGAATCGATGCCCCCCCTTGGTGATCGACGAGCCGCGCCCGCCGGGCCGGTCGAGCTTGTCGACGAGCGTCACCTTCCAACCCTTGGCGCCAAGGCGCATCGCCGCCGCCAACCCTCCGAGACCGGCGCCGATAACGACGGCCCGGCCCTTGCCTTCAGTGTTCATGGACATGGTCTTTTCACTGGAATTCCGTTGCATGGCGCGGATGATAGGGCGTCAATCCCGATTTACAACCGACATGGGCGCACAGCGACAAAACGTCTGTCCCCCTTCCCAACGCAGGGGGGCTATGTAAATATGCATTTACACTTGGGGAAATGTAAGGGGGATGCCTGATGGCCGTCGCGACGCTCAGCCTGTTCCGCTTCGAAAGCACGAGCCATCTGCCCTGGATCATCTCGCAAATGATTCTCGCGCGCAAACCGCTGCATGACGAGAACCGCCTGCGCTTCTTCAAACTTTGCGGCTCCGGCACCGGCGAAGGCTTTACCCCCAAACCCAACGTCCATGTCTGGGCGATCATGTCGGCCTTTGCCAACGAGGACGACGCCCGCTCCGTCATCCATGAAAGCCCGGTCTGGCAAAACTGGCGCAAGCATTCGGACGAACAGCTTTTCATCCATCTCGAGCCGACCTCGTCGCGCGGGAGCTGGGGCGGGCGCAACCCGTTCATCCCCGAGCCCGATGCCGAGCCCGGCACCGGCCCGGTGGTCGCGCTCACCCGCGCCTCGATCAAACCGCATATGGCGACCCGTTTCTGGTCGCGCGTGCCCGACATTTCCGAGAAAGTCGGCACCGATCCGAACCTGATCTTCAAGATCGGGATCGGAGAAATTCCGCTCTTCCATCAGGTCACCTTCTCGATCTGGCCCGATGTGAAGACGATGTCGCAATTCGCGCGGGGGGATACTCCGCACGGACGGGCCATCCGCGCGGCACGCGAACAAGGATGGTTCACCGAAGAACTCTACGCCCGGTTCCGCCTGCTCGGAATCGAGGGCACCTGGCTTGGCAAGAACCCGCTGGATGCCCGGAAAGACTTGGAAAGGGAAGCTGCATGACCTCTGCTGTCGCTCAAATTCGTCCCCAGGCAGAAGGCGCACGACCGCGACCCGTCTTTCCCTTCTCGGCGATCGTCGGTCAGGAAGACATGAAGCTGGCGCTCCTGCTCACGGCCGTTGACCCCGGCATCGGCGGGGTTTTGGTGTTTGGGGATCGCGGCACCGGCAAATCCACCGCCGTGCGCGCGCTCGCCGCCCTTCTGCCCGAGATCGAGGCGGTCGAGGGCTGCCCGGTCAACTCGCCGAAAGTCGAGATGATCCCGGAATGGGCGACGGTGCTTTCAAAAGACATCGTGCGCAAGGCCACCCCGGTGGTGGACCTGCCGCTTGGCGTTTCCGAAGACCGCGTGGTGGGCGCGCTCGACATCGAACGCGCGATCTCGCATGGCGAGAAAGCGTTTGAGCCGGGGCTTCTGGCGCGCGCCAACCGCGGCTATCTCTACATCGACGAATGCAACCTTCTTGAAGATCACATCGTCGACCTGCTCCTTGACGTGGCGCAATCGGGCGAAAACGTGGTCGAGCGCGACGGGCTCTCGATCCGCCACCCGGCGCGCTTTGTGCTGGTGGGCTCGGGCAACCCCGAAGAGGGCGATTTGCGCCCGCAGCTTCTGGACCGGTTCGGCCTCTCGGTCGAGGTGCTCTCCCCGCGCGACGTGGAAACCCGCGTCGAGGTGATCCGGCGGCGCGACACTTATGACGCCGATCCGCTCAAGTTCCTTGAGGAATGGCGCCCCAAAGACATGGAAATCCGCGAGCAGATCCTGACCGCGCGCGCCCATCTGCCCAAGGTCGAGGCGCCCAATACCGCGCTTTACGACTGTGCCGCGCTCTGCATCGCGCTGGGCTCGGATGGTCTGCGGGGGGAACTCACGCTCCTGCGCTCCGCGCGCGCCCTCGCCGCGCTCGAAGGCGCCCCCGCCGTGGGCCGGGAACATATCCGCAAGGTGGCGGGCATGGCGCTTTCGCACCGTCTGCGCCGCGATCCGCTCGATGAAGCGGGCTCCACCGCCCGCGTGGCCCGCACTGTCGAAGAAACGCTGCCCTGACCATGGAAGAAGATCATCTCCGCTCGGCGCTTGCGGTGCTGACGGTCGATCCGGCGGCACTGGGCGGGCTCTGGCTGCGCTCGCGCGCCGGCCCCGTGCGCACGGCTTTCACCGATGTTCTGGCGCAGCTCCCGTTTCCGATGGCGCTGCGCCGCCTGCCCCCCAATGTCGACGATCAGGCGCTTTACGGCGGGCTTGATGTGGCGGAGACGCTGCACACCGGGCGCCCGGTGCTGCGCGGCGGCCTGCTCGATGAGCCGCGCGTGTTCATCCTGCCGATGGCCGAGCGCTGCACGCCCAAGCTCGGCGCCCGCCTCGCGCAGGCGCTCGATGCCCGGCAACAGGCTTTGATCGCGCTCGATGAGGCCGCCGAAGCCGAGGAGGGCCTGCCCTTCTCGATCGCCGACCGGCTTGGCCTCTTCATCGACCTGAGCGAGACCCGTTCGATCGACGGCGCGGCGCTCCTGCCCGACCCCGAGCACATCACCCGCGCCCGCGCGCTGCTCCCGCATATCGAGATGCCCTCGGAGCGGGTGCGCGACGTGGTCGAGGGCTGCGCGCGGCTGCGCATCCTGAGCCTGCGTGCGCCGATGCTCGCGCTCACCGCGGCGCGCATCCTCACCGCGCTTGATGGCCGGACCGTGGTGGAAAAGGACGATGTCCTGCACGCCGCGCAACTCACGCTCGCGCACCGCGCCATGCCGCTGCAAGATATGCAAGACGAGCCCCCGCCGCCTCCGCCGCCCGAGCCGCAAGACAACGACCGGCCCGAGAATGACGATCAGGATCAGACCGATCCGGGTGAGGGCCTGCCGCGCGAGATCATCGTCGAGGCGGTGCGCGCGATGCTGCCCGATGACCTTCTCAAAACCATCGACCTGCGGTCCCGCCTGAAGGCGGCCAATGGGGGCGCGGGTTCGGGCGAAGAGCGGATCGGCAACCGCCGTGGCCGCCCGCTGCCCTCGCGCAAGGGCAAGCTCGAGGACAATGCCCGCATTGACCTTGTGGCCACCCTGCGCTGCGCCGCCCCCTGGCAGGGGATGCGCCGCAAATCCGCCCCCGCCGCGCGCAAAAAGCAGGTGCTCCTGGTGGATGCCTCCGACATCCATCTGCGCCGCCGCAAGGAGATGTCGGACCGGGTTCTGATCTTCACCGTCGATGCCTCCGGCTCTGCGGCGATGGCGCGGCTCTCCGAGGCCAAGGGCGCGGTGGAACTCCTGCTCGCGCGCGCCTACTCCCAGCGCGACCATGTCTCGCTTGTGAGCTTCCGCGGCGAGGGGGCGCAGCTTCTGCTTGCGCCGTCGCGCTCGCTCACGCAGACCAAGCGCCATCTTTCCGGCCTGCCCGGTGGTGGCGGCACGCCGCTCGCCCATGGGCTCGAACTGGCGCTTTCAACCGCGAAACAGGCCCGCTCGCGCGGCATGACCCCCACCATCGCGCTTCTGACCGACGGGCGCGGCAACATCGCCCTTGATGGCAGCGCGAACCGCGCCCTCGCGGAAAAGCAGGCGACGCAGATGGCCCGGGCGATCCGCGCCGCCGGCACGCCCGCGGTGATCATCGACACGGCGATGCGGCCCAATCAGCGGCTGAAGGAACTGGCGCAGAACATGGGCGGGCATTACATTGCGCTGCCAAGGGCCAATGCACATCGCATGGCCGATGTGCTTGGAGCCGCTCTGGAGGCGTGAATGGACCCGCGCACGCTGCCGGCAAACTGGCCCAACAGGTCTGCCGCGCGGATCCATCGGGTCGAGCGCATCGACTGGTGGGTGCTCGACACCGGCCCGCGCGACGCGCCGGCCTTGCTGATGCTGCATGGTTTGGGCGCATCGGGGCACAGCTTCCGGCGCACCATTCCGGGCCTGTCGACCCGGTTCCGGCTGATCGTGCCCGACCTGCCCGGCCATGGCTGCACCCGCACCCATGAACGCGGGCGGCTCGGGCTTGGCCCGATTGCCGAGGATCTGTGCACGCTGTGCGAGGCGCTTGGCATTGCCCCCACCGCGGTGATCGGCCATTCCGCGGGCGGCGCGATTGCGCTGCAGATGGCGCTCAACACCGCGATCCCGCGGGTGATCGGCATCAATGCCGCGCTCGACCATTTCGAAGGCGTCGCGGGGGTGCTTTTTCCGCTCATCGCACAGGGGCTCGCCGCCTTCCCGCTCACCGCGCCGGTGGCCGCGCGGGTCTGGGCCTCGCCAGAGCGGGTAAGCCGGCTCCTCGACAGCACGGGCTCCGTGATCGAGCCCGAGGGCAAGGCGCAATATACGCGGCTTGTGCAAGACACCGAGCATGTGCGGGGCGCGCTGGAGATGATGGCGCAATGGCGGCTTGAGACGCTGATCCTGAACCTGCCGCGGCTGCGCAAACCGGCACTTCTGCTCGTGGGCACAGAAGACAAGGCCGTCCCGCCCGAGGTCTCGGAAACCGCGGCCCGCGCGATGCCGCAAGCGGAGCTGCGCAAGATGGCGGGCGGGCATCTTTTGCAGGAAGAAGCGCCCGACGGGCTTTCCGCCCTCCTGACCGACTGGCTGGAGCACACGGCGTAACGCCCGCGCACCAGCTTTCCGCGCCGCTGCCTTCGACTTTGTCCAAATATCCCGGGGGTCCGGGGGCAGCGCCCCCGGCGGGTCGCTTCGGCCCCGCCGAAGCGAAATCTCCCCCAAAGCCTCGTTTTTCCTGTGGGAAACTGCGCTTGTGCCCAGTTATCCACGATAATCTGCTTTACAGCCTTGGCACTTCGCCCCACGATATCTGGTAGAGACGGCAGGCCTCAACTGCCGCTCCTAGTTAATATTCCGAGCTCTTGGGGATAACTCTCCAAAGCGCACAGGCAGGTGGAACCGACATGGCATTGAGCGAAGACTATCTCGACGGCTCCGACACCCATCCGATCGATGTGGTGGAAACCCTGGCCGAGGCGCATGACTGGGAATTTGACCGCATCGCCCATGACCAGATCGCCATGCAGGTGGAGGGCCAGTGGCGCTCCTATGCATTGACCCTCGACTGGTCGGAACAGGACGAAACGCTCCGCCTGATCTCCACCTTCGATCTCGATCCGCCCGCAGCGCGCATGGGCGCGCTTTACGAGCTTCTCAACCGCATCAATGACCAGTGCTGGACCGGCGCGTTCACCTGGTGGCCGGAGCAAAAGCTCATGGTCTGGCGCTACGGGCTTGTGCTCTCGGGCTGCCAGATCGCGGGCCCCGAGCAGATCGACCGGATGATCCGCACCGCGCTGATGGTTTCAGAGCGGTTCTACCCGGCGATGCAGCTTGCCACTTGGGGCGAAGAGACCCCGGAACAGGCGATGAAAGTCGCCATTGCCGAGGCCTACGGGCGCGCCTAATCTCCACCCGAAGGAGATAGCGATGGATTTTAGCGGAATCGAGAGCCGCGGGCTCGTGCTTCTGGGCTGCGGCAAGATGGGCTCGGCGCTGCTCGCCGGCTGGCTGGGCGAGGGGCTTTCCCCCGCTGCGGTGCATGTGACCGACCCGAGCCCCTCGGCCTGGCTCAAGGGCACGGGCGTGGCGCTCAATGGCCCCCTCCCCGAGGCGCCGGCGGTGGTGCTGATCGCGGTCAAGCCGCAAATGATGGCCGCGGCGCTCCCGAGCCTGACGGCGATGGGCGGCGGCAAGACCCTCTTTGTCACCGTTGCCGCGGGCACGACGCTCGCCACCTATGAGGCAATCCTCGGCGCCGCCACGCCGATCGTGCGCGCGATGCCCAACACCCCGGCCGCGATCAGCCGTGGCATCACTGCCATTTGCGGCAACGCGGTCGCGACCGAGGCGCATCTGGCGCTTGCCGAGGCGCTTCTGACCGCGGTCGGGCAAGTGGTGCGGCTTCCGGGCGAGCATCAGATGGATGCCGTGACCGCGCTCTCCGGCTCGGGCCCGGGCTATGTGTTCCACATGATCGAGGCGATGGCACGGGCGGGCGAAGCCGTGGGCCTTGCCCCCGATCTGGCGATGACGCTCGCCAAGGCCACCGTGGCGGGCGCGGGCGCGCTGGCAGAAGTGGCCGCGGAAACACCGGCCGAGCTGCGCCAGAACGTGACCTCGCCGGGGGGCACCACCGCCGCGGGGCTCGCAGTCCTGATGGCCGAACCGGGCGGGCTTACCGATCTGATGACCCGCACCGTGGCCGCTGCCGAGGCCCGCGGCAAGGCGCTTGGCAAATGAGTGATCCGATTACCTACGATGATTTTGCCAAGGTCGACATCCGTGTGGGCCGGGTTGTGGATGTGCAACCCTTCCCCGAGGCGCGCAAGCCCGCCTACAAACTCTGGGTCGACTATGGCCCGGAGATCGGGGTAAAAAAATCCTCCGTCCAGATCACCGTGCATTATACGCCCGAGGATCTTCTGGGCCGTCAGGTGCTCGGCGTCGTCAACTTTCCGCCGCGCCAGATCGGGCCGTTCATGTCCGAGGCGCTCGTGCTTGGCCTGCCCGATGCCGCGGGCGCCGTGGTGTTGATCGGCCCCGGGCAAGAGGTGCCGCTCGGCGGGCGGATGTTCTGATGCGCCTGCTTGTCACCCGCGCCCAGACGCCCCGTGTCACCGCAATTCTGCGCGACGAGCTGGGGGCGGAGTTTCGCCGGATCGACGCGCCGATGCGCGTGGAGGAAGCCCGGACCGCGCTTGCGCACTATGACGCGCTGTTGCCCACGCTTGGCGATTGTTTCTCCACAGAGGCCTTTGCGGGCCGCCCCCGCGCCAAGCTGTTGGCAAATTTCGGCGTCGGCGTGAACCATATCAACCTTGCCGCCGCCCGCGCGGCGGGGGTCTCCGTCACCAACACCCCCGGCGCCGTCACCGATGCCACCGCCGATATTGCGATGATGCTGGTCTTGATGTCGGCGCGCCGGGCCTCGGAGGGGGAGCGGATGCTGCGCGCGGGCCAATGGACCGGCTGGGCGCCCACGCAAATGCTTGGCGCGCATGTCAGCGGCAAGCGCCTTGGGGTGCTCGGCATGGGGCGGATTGGCCAAGCCATTGCAAAACGCGCCCATTTCGGCTTCGGGATGGAGGTTTTCTACACCTCCCGCAGCCCGAAGGATCTGCCCTTTCCGGCGCGCCCCCTGCCCTTGGCCGCGCTCCTTGAAACGGTCGATTTCCTTGTGCTCGCCGTGCCCGCCACGGCGCAAACGCGCGGCATCATCGGTGCGGGCGAGCTGGCGCAGATGCGCCCCCATGCGCATCTGATCAACATCGCGCGCGGCGATGTGGTGGATGAGGCGGCGCTGATCGCAGCGCTTGAGGCGCGCACCATCGGTGGCGCCGGGCTCGATGTCTATGCCAACGAGCCCGAGGTGCCCGCGGCGCTCCGCGGGCTCGACAACGTCACGCTGCTTCCCCATCTCGGCACCGCAACCGAGCAGGTGCGCGACGCGATGGGAATGATGGCGGTGGAGAACCTGCGCGCCTTCCGCGACGGCAGGCCGCTTCCGAACGCCCTCTAGGCGCTTGACCTTCCGGTGCGGCCAGCGGAATTTGGCCGCGACACGGGAGGAACCGTCATGCATCAGCCTGCCATCACCGCCACCGGCGTCTTTGTGCCGCCGGACACGATTTCGAACGACGAACTGGTCGTTGCCTTCAACGCTTATGCGGATCGGTTCAATGCCGAGCATGCGGCAGAAATCGCGGCGGGCACGCTGGCCGAGATGCCCCATTCCTCCTCGGAGTTCATCCACAAGGCCTCGGGGATCGAGAGCCGCTATGTGATGGACCGCACCGGCGTGCTCGATCCGGCCCGGATGTATCCGCATCTGCGCCAGCGCGCGGATGACGAACCCGGGATCATGGCGGAAATGGCCTTGGATGCCTGCGAAAAGGCGCTCGCGAAAGCCGGGCGGACGGGGGCGGAGGTCGATCTGGTGATCTGTGCCGCCTCCAACATGGAGCGCGCCTATCCGGCGGTGGCGATCGAGATTCAACAGCTTCTGGGCGCGGGCGGCTTTGCCTTCGACATGAACGTGGCCTGCTCCTCCGCCACTTTCGGGATTCAGGCGGCGGCAGACATGATCCGCGCGGGCTCCGTGCGCCGCGCGCTGGTGGTGAACCCCGAGATCACCTCAGGCCATCTGGAATGGCGCGACCGGGATTGCCATTTCATCTTTGGCGACGTGGCCACCGCCACGCTGATCGAGCGCGTCGACGATGCCCAAAGCGGCTTTGTGATCCGCTCCAGCCGCTGCGGCACCGAGTTTTCCAACCACATCCGCAACAACAACGGCTTTTTGCGCCGCACCCGGCCCGATGGCATGGCAGACCGGCGCGACATGCAGTTCATGCAGGAGGGCCGCAAGGTCTTCAAGGAAGTGCTGCCGCTTGTCTGTGCGCATATCCAGCATCATCTGGACGATACCGGCGTGGCGGCAAACCGGCTCAAGCGGCTCTGGCTGCATCAGGCCAACAAGACGATGAACGATTTCATTGGCCGCAAGGTGCTCGGGCGCGACCCGGAGCCGGGCGAGCAACCCAATATCTTGCAGGAATTCGCCAATACCTCCTCGGCGGGCTCGATCATCGCCTTTGATCGGTTCTCGGAGGATTTTGCGCCCGGCGAGATGGGGCTCATTTGCTCCTTCGGCGCGGGCTATTCGGTCGGCTCGGTGATCGTCGAGAAATATTGAGGGCACTGGCCGAGGGGGCCCGCCCCCCGGCCAGCAAATAGCCTTATTCCGCTGCCCAGGCCTCCAGCGGCGGGCAGGTGCACACAAGATTGCGGTCGCCATAAGCATTGTCGACCCGGCCCACCGGCGGCCAGTATTTGTCGACCCGGAAGGCGCCGGGCGGGAAGCAGCCCTGCTCGCGCGAATAGGGGCGATCCCACTCTGCAACAAGGTCTTCGACCGTGTGCGGGGCGTGGCGTAGCGGGCTGTCTTCCGCCGTGATCCGGCCCTCGGCCACGTCGCGCACCTCCGCGCGGATCGCCTCAAGCGCGGCGATGAAACGGTCCAGCTCCGCCTTGGTCTCGCTTTCGGTCGGCTCCACCATCAGCGTCCCCGCCACCGGCCAGCTCATCGTTGGCGCGTGAAAACCGTTGTCGATCAGCCGCTTGGCAATATCGTCCACGGTCACGCCCACATCTGCAAAGGGGCGCGTGTCAAGAATGCATTCATGCGCCACCCGGCCCCGGTTGCCCATGAAGAGGATCGGATAGGAGGATCGCAGCCGCGCCGCGATGTAGTTGGCGTTCAAGATCGCCACGCGGGTCGCCTGCGCAAGCCCCGCGCCCCCCATCATCAGGCAATAGGCCCAGGAGATCAGCAGCACCGAGGCCGAACCATAGGGGGCGGCAGAGACCGCACCGGGCTTGCCATCGGTTTCCGAATGCCCCGGCAGGAAGGGGGCCAGATGCGCCTTCACGCCAATCGGCCCCATGCCCGGCCCGCCACCGCCATGAGGAATGGCAAAGGTCTTGTGCAGGTTGAGGTGGCTCACATCCGAGCCGCATTCCCCCGGCCGCACAAGCCCCACAAGCGCGTTCATGTTCGCGCCATCAAGATAGACCTGCCCGCCATGCTCATGCGTGATCTGGCAGATCGTCTTCACCGTTTCCTCAAACACCCCATGCGTCGAGGGATAGGTGATCATGCAGGCGGCGAGCGTGTCGCCCGCCGCGGCAGCCTTGGCGGCAAAATCTTCAATATCCACGTCGCCGTTGGGGGCGGATTTCACCACCACGACCTTCATCCCCGCCATCGCTGCCGAGGCCGGGTTGGTGCCATGCGCCGACATCGGGATCAGGCAGACATCGCGCTGCGTATCGCCGCGCGAGCGGTGATAGGCGGCAATCGTCATCAGCCCGGCATATTCGCCCTGCGCACCCGAGTTCGGCTGCATCGAGAAGGCATCATAGCCGGTGATCTCGCACAGCTTCGCCGTCAGATCCTCGATCATCTCGGCATAGCCCCCGGCCTGATCGGCGGGCACGAACGGGTGGAGCGAGTTGAAGCGGTGCCAGGTGAGCGGCGCCATCTCCGCGGCGGCATTGAGCTTCATCGTGCAGGAGCCAAGCGGGATCATCGCCCGGTCAAGCGCGAGGTCGCGGTCCGAGAGGCGGCGCATGTAGCGCATCATCTCGCTCTCGGCGCGGTTCATGTGAAAGACCGGATGGGTCAGATAGTCCGTCTCGCGCAGCATCTCCTCGGGGAAGCCCAGATGCGTGCCCGCGGGCGGCGGATCGGAGATGCCAAAGGCCGCAAGCACCCGCGCGATCACATCGTCATCGGTGAGTTCGTCCACCGAAATGCCAACACGCCCCTCGCCCACCTTGCGGAAGTTGAGCCCGTTTTGCCGCGCCGCCGCCATGATGCCCATCTGCCCCACGCCCACGCGCACGGTGATCGTGTCAAAATAGGCTTGCGGCGCCACATCGGCGCCCGCAGCGACCAGCGCATCATGCAGCCGCACCGCATTGAAATGCACCCGCTCGGCAATGGCGCGCAGCCCCATGGGCCCGTGGAACACCGCATAAAAGCTCGCCATCACCGCCAGCAGCGCCTGCGCGGTGCACACGTTCGAGGTGGCCTTCTCGCGGCGGATATGCTGCTCGCGGGTTTGCAGCGCAAGCCGGTAAGCCTTGTTGCCGCGCGCGTCGATCGACACGCCGACGATCCGCCCCGGCATCGTGCGCTTGAGCGCATCGCGGCACGCCATGAAGGCAGCATGCGGGCCACCATAGCCCATCGGCACGCCAAAGCGCTGCGCCGAGCCCACGGCAATATCGGCCCCCATCGCGCCCGGCTCCTTCAAAAGGCAGAGCGCCAGAAGGTCCGTTGCCATCACCGCAATGCCGCCCGCGGCATGCAGCATGGCAATGTAATCGGTGAAATCGCGCACATGGCCATAGGTGCCCGGATATTGGAAGATCGCGCCAAACACCTGATCGGGCACCAACTCGTCGGGCTGGCCCTTGACGATGGTGATGCCAAACGGCGCGGCGCGGGTTTCGAGCACATCGACCGTCTGCGGATGCAGGTTGAGATCGACAAAAAACGCCTGCGCCTTCGATTTCGAGGCGCGATGCGCCATCATCATCGCCTCGGCGGCGGCGGTGGATTCGTCAAGCAGGCTCGCGTTCGCCACCGGCAGGCCGGTCAGATCCGCCACCATGGTCTGATAGTTCAAAAGCGCCTCGAGCCGGCCTTGCGCGATTTCCGGCTGGTAGGGCGTGTAGGCGGTATACCAGGCCGGGTTTTCAAGGATGTTGCGCTGAATGACCGGCGGCGTCGCGGTGCCGTAATAGCCCTGCCCGATCAGCGAGGTCATCACCTGGTTTTTCTTCTGCACCTCGCGCAGCTTGTCGAGGAGCGCATGTTCCGTCATCGGCGCCCAGGAGAGCGGCGTCGATTGCCGGATCGCCTGCGGCACCGTCTCGTCGATCAGCGCCTCGAGCGAGGGCACCCCCACCACCTTGAGCATTTCCTCCATCTCGGCCGGGCTCGGCCCGATATGGCGGCGGTTGGCAAAATCGTAAGTATCGTAACGGGTGGGGGTGAAGGCCATGATCTTACCCGATAAAAGCTTTGTAGGCGGCTTCATCCATGAAGCCATTGACGGCGCTCGCATCGGCGGGGCGGATCTTGAAGAACCACGCCGACATCGGATCGTCATTCACGGCGCCGGGGGTATCGGGCAGCGCCTCGTTCACCTCGACGATCTCGCCTGCGAGCGGCGCGAGAATGTCCGAGGCAGCCTTGACCGATTCGATCACGCAGATCTCCTCGCCCGGCGCGACCGTGCGCCCCGGCTCGGGCAGCTCGACATAGACCACGTCGCCCAGTTGCTCGGAGGCGTGTTCGGTGATGCCGACAACCAGCAGATCGCCCTCGGGGCGCAGCCATTCATGGTCTTCGGTGAAACGGATGGTCATGGTCGTTCCTCAGCGTTTGTAGCGTGTGGGATGGAAAGGCAGGGCAGAGAGGCGCGCAGGCAGGCGTTTGCCGCGGATCTCACCGTAAACAGTGGCGCCCTCGGCGAGGGTCGCGGGCAGGTAGGCCATCGCCATCGGCGCCTCGATCGAGGGGCCAAAGCCGCCGGAGGTGATGGTGCCGATCGGGCTTCCGCCCTCCGCTTCAGCATAAATCTCAACGCCTTCGCGCATCGGCGCGCGGCCATCGGGGCGCAGCCCCACGCGCTTGCGGGCAGGGCCCTCGGCAAGCTCGCGCAAAATCCGCTCGGCACCGGGAAAGCCCCCCGCGCGCGCGCCGCCCGCGCGGCGCGCCTTCTGGATCGCCCAGGCAAGCCCCGCCGCGACGGGCGAGGTGGCGGTGTCGATGTCATGGCCGTAAAGCGGCAACCCGGCCTCAAGGCGCAGGCTGTCACGCGCGCCAAGGCCGATGGGCGCAACCTCTTCCATCGCAAGGAGGGCTTCGGCGAAAGCTTCGATCACCGCATCGGGCACGGAAATCTCGAACCCGTCCTCGCCGGTATAGCCCGAGCGGGAGACCCAGATATCTTCCCCCCGCCACAGGAAGGTCGCCACATCCATGAAGCGCATCGCCGCCACGCCGGGAAGAAGCCGTTCGAGCGCGGCCTCTGCCGCCGGGCCTTGCAGCGCCAGAAGGCCGCGACCGGTGACTACGGTGACGCCCGGCACATGCGCGTTCAGATGCGCAATATCGGCCTCGGCACAGGCGGCGTTGACGACGAGAAAAAGATGATCGCCGCGGTTCGCCACCATCAGGTCATCAAGGATGCCGCCCGCATCATTGGTGAACATCGCATAGCGCTGCCGGTTGAGCCCGAGCCCGGCAATATCGACCGGCACCAAAGCCTCAAGCGCGGCAACGGCATGGGCAGGCAAGATCACCTGCCCCATATGCCCGACATCGAAAAGCCCGGCGGCGGCGCGGGTGTGCAGATGTTCCTTCAGCACCCCCATCGGGTAGCTCACGGGCATGCTCCAGCCCGCAAAGGGAACCATCTTGGCCCCAAGTTTCACATGCAGATCGTGAAGCGCCGTGCGCTTCAGCCCCGTATCGCCGGCCATATCGCCCTCCAGCCGGTTCCCCGGCACCGAATCCATGGGCTTGCGCCCGCTCGATGCCCCCCCTGTCCTTGCCTGTTCAGGCGCCTGAGATCGTTATCCCTTCGGCGGGCCTCTCAAGGAGGCCTCTCTCCAGAGTTCTTGCCGGGTCGGTCCTTTTGCCTGAGAGTTTACCGGGGCGGTTGCTCCTTCGGCCCTGACCTTGCGGCCAGTGTCTCCCGATCCTGACCTCTCCCGCATAGCCGAGGCCGCGACACTCTGGCAAGGGGGAAAAGCGAATCCGACGCTTTGCGGCGAAAACCGACACGGATCAGGTCGCAAATGCAAAAACCGTGCCAGTGTCGCAAAACCGAACACCGCAAAAGCACACAGGGCCGGACACCCGACCCTGTTCATCTTGCTCCAAATATCCCACGGGGGTCCGGGGGTGTGAAACCCCCGGCGCGCGCCCTCAGCCCTTCGCGCGGACCTTTTGCAAAAGCGGCATGAGATCCGCCATTTCAGGCCCATGCGCCTGCCCGGTGAGCGCGAGCCGCAGCGGCATGAAAAGCCCCTTGCCCTTGCGCCCGGTCGCCTCTTTCACCTTCGCGGTCCATTCGCTCCAGGTGGTGGCGGCAAAGGGCGGCTCGGGCAGAAGCGCCATCGCGGTGGCGATGAACTCGGCATCCTCGGGCGCAATCACCGGCTCGGCGCCGTCCAGCACCAGCTCGGCCCAATGCTTGAGGTCCGACAGCTTGTCGATATTCTTCGAGGCGACGGCCCAGAACTGCTCCGCCATCCCCTCCGCAATGCCAAGGGCGCGGATCTCGTCGGCCACTGCCGCATAGGGCAGATGCTGGTTGCGCGCGCGCGTCAGCGGGATCAGGTCTTCGGGGTCGAATTTCGTCGGCGCCGCGCCGAACTGGTTCAGATCAAACCCTTCGGCGATTTCTTCAAGGCTCATCTTCAGCTCGACCGGCTGGCTCGACCCAAGCCGCGCCATCATCGACAACAGCGCCTCGGGGGCGATGCCACTGGCGCGCAGATCGCGGATGGAGAGCGCGCCGAGCCGCTTGGAAAGCTCCTCGCCCTTCGCCCCGGTCAAAAGCGAATGGTGGGCAAAGGCGGGCGCCTTGCCGCCCAAAGCCTCGATGATCTGGATCTGGGTCGCGGTATTCGTCACATGGTCGGCGCCGCGCACGATATGGGTCACGCCCATCTGCAAATCGTCGACCGAAGAGGCGAAGGTGTAAAGCACCTGCCCGCCCGCCTTGATCAGGACCGGGTCGGACACCGAGGCCGCGTCGATCGAAATGTCGCCGATGATGCCGTCTTTCCACTCGATCCGGGTGAGGTCGAGCAGAAAGCGCCAATAGCCCTCGCGGCCCTCGTCGCGGAATTTCGCCTTGTCATCCTCGCTGAGTTTCAGCGCCGCGCGGTCATAGACCGGGGGCTTGTGCATGTTGAGAAGCTTCTTGCGCTTGAGATCAAGCTCGGTCGGGCTCTCGAAACATTCGTAAAGCCGCCCCATGCCGCGCAGGCTCTCGGCTGCGGCCTCGTAGCGGTCGAACCGGGCCGACTGGCGCTCCTCCCGGTCCCAGGTGAGGCCGAGCCATTCGAGATCCGCTTTCAGCGCATCGACATATTCCTGCTTCGAGCGCTCCAGATCGGTGTCGTCGATGCGCAGGATGAAGGTGCCGCCGGCCTTGCGGGCGACGAGATAGTTCATCAGCGCGGTGCGCAGGTTGCCAACGTGGATATAGCCGGTCGGCGAGGGGGCGAAGCGGGTCACAACGGTCATGGCGGTCTCCTGTTGCAGTTCCTCTTTCACAGGCGGGCCGTTTTGTCCATATCGGGAAGGGCGCGGCGGGGCTGCGCATTGGTAAGGGAGCCGTGAGGTGGAGCAGTGGACAGGCCGCGAGGCGCCAAGCCTCGACGACATCGAGGCGATGGCAGAGGCGGCGCGCGCCGACCTGCCCGAGGCGTTCCGCGCGGCTGCGGGTGCGGTGGTGCTGCGGGTGGAGGATTTTGCGCCCGATGCGCTCCTCGACGAGATGGGGATCGAGGATCCGTTCGAGCTGACCGGCCTTTACGAGGGCGTGCCGATGACGGAAAAATCCGTCTCCGACCCGAGCGGCCCCGATGTGATCTGGCTCTTCCGCCGCCCGATCCTCGATGAATGGGCCGCGCGCGGCGATGTGGCCCTTGATGCGCTCGTTGCCCATGTCTTCGTGCATGAGATGGCGCATCACTTCGGCTGGTCGGATGGCGATATCGCCAGCATCGACCGCTGGTGGGAATAGCCCGGCGCGAGGGCTCAGAACTCTGCAGGGGCCTCGGAGGCCGCCACGACCAGTCCCGACGGACTGCGCAACGCCTTGTCAAACCGGGCATCGCACAGCCCGGCATAGCCTATGAGACCAAGCGAGATCAGACCGGCGAGCCCGGATTTCCAGCGCGGCAGTCTGGGGAGGGGCGTCACCGTCGCACGCAGGCGCCATTCCGCAAGCGCGATCCCCAGAACGAGGCACATCCCGCCCAGAACCCAGCCCGCCAGCACGTCAGACAGGTAATGTGACACGAGGTAAAGCCGGCTCAGCCCGATCAGGAAGGCGGTTGCAGCCCCAAGCAGGACAGCCGCAACGGGCCGCAACAGCCCCAGCCGCCACAAGATATAGGCGAGCATGCCGTAAAACGCGACGCCGAAGGCGGCATGGCCCGAGGGAAAGCTGCCCGAAGTCTCCATGAAATAGCCCAGCACCGGGCGCGGGCGGCCAAACGCATGCTTGGCCATCGACACGGTGGCAAGTTCGGCGCCAGCAGAGGCCAGAAGGCCCCAGACGAGCCCCGGTCGGCGCAACAGGATCGCCCAGAGCGCACCGAGCCCCAGAAGCGCGGTGCCCACGCCCGAATCTCCGAGCGCGGTAAAGCGGGTAAACACCGCCAGCGAAGCCGGGGTCCATGCGTTTTGCATCGCCTGCGCCAAAGCCGCATCGAGTTGCACGATCGCGCCCCCGTCAAGCACCGCGCGCGCAAGCATCAGCCAGAGCCCGGCGAGCAGCAGAAAGGTAACGGCAAACAGGCGCGCAAGGCGGCGCGGCGCGGCGCTCTGAGGGCACGGCGCCTCATGGGGCGCGCGGGCGGGCAGGATCTGGGCAATCGGCGGCATTTTCGTCCGGTCTTCAAAGGTCTCAAAGGCTTGTGCCTTTGGCCCCGGTATGGCCGCCTGCCCTCTGCCGGTTCTGGCGCAGTTCTTACAAATCTGTATAAACCGGGCGGCGCCGCGCGGATGGCGCGTGACAGCGGCGGGCAACGGGAGATAACTGCCGCCATGAAGATCCTGATTGCCGAAGACGATGCCGAAACCGGCGCTTATCTGCGCAAGGGGCTGCTCAGCGAGGGCCATGCGGTCGACCTGTTGCGCAACGGGCGCGAGGCGCTCGCGCAGGCAACCGGCGCGCCCTATGATCTGTTCATTTTCGACCGGATGATGCCGGAGCTTGACGGGCTGGCGCTGCTCAAGGCCCTGCGCGCCGCGCAGATCGACACGCCCGCGATCCTGCTCACCGCGATGGGCAGTGTCGAAGACAGGGTGGCGGGGCTGCGCGCGGGGGCAGATGACTACATGGTCAAACCCTTCGCCTTTGTCGAACTTCTGGCCCGGATCGACACGATCGCGCGCCGCCCGGCCCTGCGCGCGGAGGTGACCGAGCTTGTGCAGGGGGATCTGCGGCTCGATCTGCTCTCGCGCGAGGCGTGGCGGGCGGGACAAAAGATTGACCTGCAGCCGCGCGAATTCCTGCTTTTGAAGCATTTCATGGAACGTCCGGGGCGCGTGCAGACGAAAACGATCCTGCTGGAAGCGGTTTGGGACATTCATTTCGACCCGAAGACAAGCGTGGTCGAGACCCATATCAGCCGGTTGCGCGCCAAGATCGACAAGCCTTTCGGCACGCCGTATCTGACCACGCTGCACGGCATCGGCTACGTGTTCGAACCGGCATGAGGCGCGCGGTCACATGGTCGATGCGCTTTGCGCTGGCGATCTCGGCGGTGTTCATCCTCGCCGCGCTGGTGGCGGGCGGGCTTGCCTATGAGCTGCAATCGCGCGGCATGGCGCATCGGCTTGAGGCCGAGGTCGAAGCCGATACCCGCGCCCTCGCATTGGCGCCGAAGGATGGCGATCTGGAGGATCTGAGCGCGCAGGTGGCGGCGCTGGCCACGGTGAGCCGGGATAGTGCCCAGATTGTCGCCTATCTGCCTGCCGGGGGGGAACCGGCGGAGGGCAATGCACGGATCAAGGCGCCCTTCGAGGGGCTGCGATACCTGCGCACCGGCCGGGATCTGGCGCTGACGCTCGACGGGCCGGGCCTGCCCAAGCGCTTTGTCGCCTACGGCATGCAACTGCCCGAGGGCTGGGTGATGACCGGCCATGACGCCGACTGGCTGCACGAGCAAACCGAGATTCTGGCGGGCAGCTTTGGCTGGGCGCTGGGGCTTGCGGCACTTTTGTCGACGGCATTTGCGATCGTGATTGCGCGCCGCACCGAGGCGCGGATCGGGCAGATGGAGCGGGTGCTTGATGCGGTGGGCGCGGGGCGGCACGATCTGCGCATCCGCGACCATGGGCGCGATGACCTGACGCGGCTGGCGCAAAGCGTCGATGCCGCGCTGGACCGGCTCGAGGCCGGGATCTCGGCGATCCGGCAGGTGTCAACCGATGTGGCCCATGACCTGCGCGCGCCGCTGGCGCGGCTCCGGCTGCGGCTGGAGCCGGTGGCGCTTGACCGCGCCCTGCCCCCCGCGACGCGCACCGAGATCGGCAGCGCGCTCGCCGATCTTGACCAGATCTCGCAAACGTTTGACGCGATCTTGCGGCTCGCGCGGATGCAGGCAGGGATGGTTGCCATCACGCCAAGCCCGGTTGATCTGGAAGCGCTCTGCCGCGACACGATCGAGATGATGGCCGCCAGCGCCGAAGATATGGGGCACGATCTTCGCCTGCAAAGCGCGGCAATGGTGCAGGTCGCGGGGGACCGCGCGCTCCTCGGCCAAGCGCTCGTGAACCTGATCGACAATGCGCTGCGCCATTGCCCGCCGCCCGCCCGGATCACGCTCTCATTGCAGGGGGGGGAAAGGCCGACACTTTCGGTGTGCGACAACGGGCCGGGCATCCCCGAGGCCGATCTGGAGCGGGTGCGCGGGCGGTTCGTGCGGCTTGAGGCGAGCCGCAACACACCGGGCAGCGGGCTCGGGCTGAGCCTTGTCGAGGCCATTGCCAATCTGCACGGGGGGCGCCTCATGCTGGAAAACCGCGCCCCGGGGCTTTGCGCCACGATCACTTTCGCCGCAGAAATTCCGCCCGGCAAACCGGAGCGCCCCCAAGCGCGGCCCGAGGCCAATCCGTCGACCACAGAGTGACCCCGCCCGCGCCCAGCACGCGCCGCGCGCCTCGGCCCCTGCCCCTGCCTCTGCCGCAAGGCGCGCGATTGCGTCGTGGTGGCCTGCAAGATCGGGTGCAGCTTGGCGGCGGTGGAGAATTGCTCCGCCCCGCAAGCTGAGCCAACTCGATCATTGCCGTCGCAAGCGTGTTGCGCATCATTCCCCCTTGCGGGGCTTTCACCGCGCGCCAAAACTGCGTATGTCCGAACAAAGAGCATAAGGCGCAGCCCGATCATTATGACACCGAAATCAGGCACCGGTTCATTCCCCAATGTCTTCTTTGTCGTGCAGGCGGGGCGGCTCGAATTCGAGGCGGTGATTTTCGTGGCAACCTTCCGCGCCGCGAACCCGGAGTTCAACGGGCGGCTGCTTGCGATGGAGCCCACGGGCGCGCGCTGGTCGGCTCCGGTGGCAATCTCGGACCCGGTGCGCAAGTTCCTGAAAGATAACGGCGTCGAGATCCTGCCCTTCGAGAACCGCCATTTCGGCGAGAGCTATCCGCATGGCAACAAGATCGAGGCGATGGCCGCGCTGCCCGAAGGGCCGTTTGTCTTTTTTGATACCGATACTGTGTTTTGCGGCCCGCTCTCCGCGGTCGGCTTCGATTTCAACCGCCCTTCCGCCTCGATGCGCCGCGAGGGCACCTGGCCCGAGCCGCCGCTTTACAAAGTTGGCTATACCGAGATCTGGAAGAGCCTTTACGACAAGTTCGGCCTTGATTTCGAAAGCTCGCTCGACCGTTCTCAACCCGATGAATACTGGCGCCGCTACCTTTATTTCAACGCCGGCTGGTTCTTTGGCGCCGATGGCCCGAGCTTCGGGCAGCGCTTCGTGCATTATGCCCATGCGATCCGCTGGGACACGCCCGATGAACTCGCCTGCCAGTCGCTCGACCCCTGGCTCGATCAGGTGGCGCTGCCGCTTGTGATCCATTCTTTCGGCGGCGGGCGGCCGGGGCCGGAGCTGGCCGGGCTCGACGGCGATGTGAGTTGCCATTACCGCGCGCTACCGCTGCTTTACGCGCGCGAAAGTGATGCAGTGGTGGCCGCGCTTGAGGCGGCTGTGAGCCCGCAACCGATCAAAAAGGTGCTGCGCCTCCACGAGCCGGCTAAAAAGCTGATCTACCAAGGCAAGGGGATGAAATTGCGCGCTAAATTTGACCGCAATGCGCTGCCCCGGCGCGAGCAGGTGCTGCGCAATGCGATCCGCCGGGAGGGGCTCTGGCTGCGCTGAGCCGCCCCCTTCCGCCTCGGATTTCCCGAAGTGAATATGTTTGCGGCACAATTTTGGCCCCGCTAAGGTCGCGCCGATCAATCAGGGAGACCCCGATGAGCGACTATTCCTTCGATACGATGCAAATCCACGCCGGGGCCGAACCCGACCCCGCCACCGGTGCGCGCCAGGTGCCAATCTACCAGACCACGGCCTATGTGTTCAAAGACGCGGCCCATGCGGCGCGCCTCTTTGGCCTGCAGGAAGTGGGCTATATCTATTCGCGCCTGACCAACCCGACCGTCTCGGCGCTTGCCTCCCGCATCGCCGCGCTTGAGGGCGGCGCGGGCGCGGTGTGCTGCTCTTCGGGGCATGCGGCGCAGATCATGGCGCTTTTCCCGCTGATGGGGCCGGGGCTGAACATCGTTGCCTCGACCCGGCTCTACGGCGGCACGATCACCCAGTTCAGCCAGACCATCAAGCGCTTTGGCTGGTCGTGCACCTTTGTCGATTTTGACGACCCCGCGGCGATCGAGGCGGCGGTGGATGAAAACACCCGCGCGCTCTTCTGCGAATCGATCTCCAACCCGGCGGGCTATCTGACCGACCTGCCCGCGGTTGCCGCGGTCGCCCACAAGGTTGGCCTGCCGCTCATTGTCGACAACACCCTTGCCTCGCCTTACCTGTGCCGCCCGATCGAGCATGGCGCAACGCTCGTGGTGCATTCGGCCACCAAATATCTCACCGGCAATGGCACGGTGACGGGCGGCGCGGTGATCGATTCGGGCACGTTCGACTGGTCGGCCTCCGGCAAGTTCCCGAGCCTTTCCGAGCCCGAGCCCGCCTATCATGGCCTTGTGTTCCACAAGGCGCTGGGCTCGATGGCCTTCACCTTCCATTCGATCGCCGTTGGCCTGCGCGATCTCGGCATGACGATGAACCCGCAAGGCGCGCATTACACGCTGATGGGAATCGAGACGCTGAGCCTGCGGATGGAAAAACACGTCGCCAATGCCAAGGCGGTGGCGGAGTGGCTCGAAGCCGATCCGCGGATCGACTTTGTCACCTATGGCGGGCTCGCCTCTTCCCCCTGGGCGGAGCGCGCAACCCGGCTCTACCCCAAGGGCGCCGGCGCGCTCTTCACTGTCGCGGTCAAGGGCGGCTATGATGCCTGCGTGAAACTTGTCAACAATCTCAAGCTCTTCTCCCATGTGGCAAACCTTGGCGATGCGCGTTCGCTGATCATCCATTCGGCCTCGACCACGCATAGCCAGCTCACCGAAGAGCAGCAGATCAAGGCGGGCGCTGGCCCCAATGTGGTGCGCCTTTCGATCGGCATCGAGAATGCGGCCGACCTAATCGCGGACCTCGATCAGGCGCTCACCGCCGCCACGGCCTGAGGCCGCCAAACCCCTGTCCGCCCGCCGCTGACGCAGATCACGTCTCGGTGGGCGGCTTTTCATGCGCGGTTTTCTGCTTTACCTAGGAAGCCCGACCCGCCGCCGATTTCGCTCTCCGCCTGTGATGTGGTAAAGCCCGCGCATGAAACCGAATTTTGCCCTCAATCTCTCGCATGACGGAATCAGCCTGTTCTTCCGCGCGAAGGGTGGCTGGGAGCTTCTGGGCGCGGTCGCGCTCGATGCGCCCGATTTCAACGACCGGCTGAGCGGGCTGCGCCGTGCCGCCAAGGCGCGCGCCGGAACGAAGCCCGTCACCTCGAAGCTGGTGATCCCCGCCTCGCAAGTGCTTTATGCCGAGATCGAGGCGCCCGGACCGCAGGCCGCCAAGCGCCGCGCCCAGATTGCCGCCGCGCTGGAGGGGCGCACGCCCTATGCGGTTGCCGATCTGGTGTTCGACTGGTCTGGCCATGGCGAGACCGTTCAGGTGGCCGTCGTCGCGCGTGAGACGCTCGACGAGGCCGAGGCCTTCGCCGAGGATCGCGGCTTTGCGCCGATCTCCTTTGTGGCGGTGCCCGAGCCCGGCCAATTTGCGGGGGAGCCTTGGTTTGGGCCGAGTGCGGTGGCCCCGGCCCATCTGACCGAAGGGGCGCGGATCGAGCGCGATCAGGACCCGCTGCCGCTGGCCGCGCTGCTGGCGGGCGCAGAGGCCCCCGCCGCGACAACGCCCGCCGCCATGGCGCCGGCAGACGAGATCATTGCCGCCCCGGTCGAGAGCCCCGCTTCCGTCGAGAGCGCGGCAGCGCCTTTGGCCACTGAACCGGAGCTTGCGCCGGAAGCGGCCCCAACCGCCGAGCCTGTCGCAGAGCCGGAGTCTGGGCCGGAGCCCGAGCCCGAGCCAGAGCCAGAGACCGAGCCGGAGCCCGCCCCCGCGCCCGAACCGGTCCCGGCAGCGGAGCACACACCGGACCCCGCGCCAGAACCGGACCCGGAACCGGCGCCAGAGCTCGCGCCTGATCTGGTGCCCGTTTCGGGAGATACGCCCGCGCCAGAGCCCGAGGTTGCCGAAGAGACAGAGACCGTTCCGCCCGCTGCGGCGCGGATCACCGAGCCGGAACCGGAACCGGAGCCTGTCGCCACGCTGGATGCGCAAGAGCCGGAGACGGTCGCGCAGGCAGACTCCGCCGAAGCTGCGGAAAGTGCCCCCGTCCTGAGCGAGGACGGGCAAGCGCAGCCTGTCGCCCCGGAGACGCCCGCGGCTCTCCCCTCCGAAGCGGCTGCGCCGGCAGAACCGGAACCAGAGCCCGGACCAGAGCCCGGGGTGTCTGCGCCGGAAGCGGCGCCCGCCCCGACGGCGGAGGCGCCGCCGGCCGCCCCGCCAGAGCCGACGCTTCCCGACCCCGCCCAGCCCGAGCCTTCCGCGCCCGCCGCCGCCGCGCCGCCGCCGACGGCGCCGCGCGATCCGGCGCATGCGGTGGCGCTGTCGGCAGCGCCCACCCCGCCCGCACCGCGCCTCTCGCGCGGCGCGCCGAAGGCACCGCTGAGCAAACCCGATCTGCCCGAGCTTGGCCCGGCGCCGCAACCGCCCGCCGCGCGCCCCGCAGCCCCCGCGGCAACGCGCACGCCCCCCACGATCACCGCGGTCACGCCGGTGCGCAGTGCCGTGCCACCAAAGGCGCCCGAACCCAAACCCGCCGCCCCCGCGCAACCGCCCGCGAAGGCCGATGTCACCGCGCCGAGCCTCACCCTGCCCTGGGAAGAGGAGAAAGGCAGCGGAGAGAAGCTGCGCGAGGTCGCCGGGAAAATGGCTGGCGCCGGGCTGCGTCGAGCGGCGCAGGGCACGGCAGCGCTGGGCAGCAGCGCCGGCAAGGCGCTCGCCGCTGCACGCGAGATCCGGCCCCGGGTGGAGATCACGCCAAGCTCCAGCCCCGGCACGATTGACCCCGAACGCACCGTCTTTGGCGCGCGCAAGGCCCCCGCCGTGGGCGGCAAGCCGAAACATCTGGGGCTTGTGCTCGGTGCTTCGCTGGTGGGGTTCCTTGCCATCGTCGCGCTGTGGGCGAGCTTCCTCGGGAATGCGCCGAGCGATGATGTGGCCAGCCTGCCCCCGGACGCCCCGGCGGCCAGCGCGCTCGCCCCCTCCGCGCCGCCCCCCGAAACCGAAGTCGCGCCACCGTCGAGCCCCCCTGCCGTGGCGCCCGAGCTGGCGGCAGATACGGCGCCCGCGCCGATCAATACTCCGGCGGCAGAGCCCGCTCTCCCGCTCCCGTCAGAAGAGCCCTCCACAGAGGCTGGCGCAGAGACCGCTGCGACGCCGACGGCTGAGGCGCCCCCGGAACCCGCGCTGGTCGCGCCACCTGCGCAGCCTGCGCCCCAGACGGCGACCGAGGCGGCGACCGAGGCGGTCCCTTCGGAGGAAAATTCGACCGTCCCCCCCGCCACGGAAACGGCTGCGGCAACGCCCGGTGCGCCCGTCGTGGTGCCGGGGCTGGCGCCACTCACGCCGCTTGGCGCCCCCGATCTTGCCGCGGAAGCGGCCGCGGCGGCAGAGCCTGCCCCCGCGCCGGAGCTTGTGCCGACGCGTGAAGGGGTGGTCGCGCCGGGCGGGTTTACGCTTTACGCCGGCAAGCCGCCGCGGGTGCCGCGGCAACGCCCCGATGAGCGCATTGCGCGGGCCGCCGAAGCCGCGCGCATCGCCGCCGAGGCGCCCTATGCCGACCCCGCGCTCAAGCGCTACCGGCCGAAGGCCCGCCCCGCCCGGGTGGAGGCCGCCGCAAAGGCCGCAGCCGAGGCGCCCCCCGCCCCCGAACCCGCCCAGCCTCTGCCGCCGGCGAGCTATTTCGACCGCGAGGGCGCCTTGATGCCGCTCGGGCCGAGCCCGCGGCTGTCGACGGCGCAGGCCGCCATCGTGACCAAACGGCAGCCCAAGGCGCGCCCGCAATCGGTGGAACGTGCCGCCGCCGCCGCGCCGCCGCCCGCGGCCGAGCCGGCGCTCGCGAGCGCCGAGGCGCTTCCGGCCAGTTTCCCGAATGCTTCGGCGCAAGCGCTCTCGGTCTCGCGCCGGCCACTCGACCGGCCCCGGAACTTCTCGAGCGCGGTGGAGCGCGCGCTGGCGGCGGCGATTGCCGCCGAACCCGCCCCCGCGGTGCCCGAACCGGAGGTCACGGCTCCCGTCGTTGTCGCTGCCGCAGCGCCCGCGCCGGAACCGCCGGCACCGGAGCCCCCCGCGCCGCGCCGCTCTTCGCCCTCGCCCGCCCCCGAGCCCACCGTGTTCACCAGTTCGGAAGAAAGCTCCGAACCGGAGCCGCCCCGCGTCGCGCCGAAAGTGCCGACCTCGGCCTCGGTCGCGCGTCAGGCGACACAGAAAAACGCCATCGACCTGGGAGACGTGACCCTGATCGGCCTCTTCGGCACGCCGAACAATCGCCGCGCTCTGGTGCGGATGCCGAACGGGCGGTTTTACCGCGTGGCCGTGGGCGACCGGCTCGATGGCGGCAAGGTGACGGCGATTGGCGAAGCGCAGATGACCTACCAAAAGAGCGGCCGCCCGATCACGCTCAAACTCGTGCGCGGCGGCTAAGCCCCGCTCTCACAACCGTGCGTGCAGCCGCCCCTTTTCGGCTTGTCTGGGGGCGGCTTTGCTTTAGGCTCACCTCGTCCCCGTTATCGCCCGTCCCCGGTCTGCCCGGCTCCGCCGCGCCGATCTTTGCCCGATCCGTGAGTTTCGATGGAAGGTTTTCTGCTTCAGGCTACGCTTTACCTCATCGCCATGGTGGTGGCGGTGCCGATCGCCACGCGGCTCGGGCTCGGCTCGGTGCTGGGCTACCTGCTCGCCGGCGTGGTGATTGGCCCGGTGTTCGGGCTCGTCGCCGATCAGGCGCATGACTTGCAGCATTTCGCCGAATTCGGCGTGGTGATGATGCTGTTCCTGATCGGGCTGGAGATGAACCCGCGCGCGCTCTGGTCGATGCGCGACAAGCTCATCGGCCTTGGCGGGCTGCAACTGCTACTGACCGGGCTCGCGGTGGCGGGGATCGCGATGGCGGTGGGCCAGCCGCCACGGGCGGCGGTGGCGCTTGGGGCGATCCTGTCGCTCTCCTCGACCGCGATCGTGATGCAGACCCTGAACGAAAAGCGGCTGCTGCAAACCGCGGGCGGGCGCTCCTCTTTTGCAGTGCTGCTGATGCAGGATATCGCGGTGATCCCGCTCCTTGCGCTGCTGCCGCTGCTGGCCCTGCCCGGCGCACGCGAGCTTGCCCGCGCCGATAATGCCGCAGGCCATGGCGTGGCGGCGCAATGGCTCGACGCGCTCCCGGGCTGGGGGCTCACCCTTGTCACGCTCGGCGCCGTGGCCGCCGTCGTCGCAGCGGGGCATTTCCTCGTGCAGCCGCTCTTTCGCTTCGTGCAGGGCTCGAAGTTGCGCGAGGTCAACACGGCGGTGGCGCTGATGATTGTCGTCGGCATCGCCTCGCTGATGAACCTCGTGGGCCTGTCGCCTGCGCTTGGCACTTTTCTCGCGGGGCTCGTGCTGGCCGACAGCGCCTTCAAGCACGAGCTTGAGGCCAGCGTCGAACCCTTCAAGGGCCTGTTGATGGGGCTCTTTTTCATCGCCGTCGGCGCCGGCATCGACTTCGACGTTTTCTTTGCCGGGCCGCTGAAAATCATGACGCTGGTGCTTGCGCTCGTGATGCTGAAGGCGGCAATCCTCTACGGGCTCGGGCGCCTCTTCGGGCTGCGCGGGGCAGACCGCTGGCTCTTCGCCTTTGGTCTTGCGCAGGCGGGGGAATTTTCGCTCGTGCTGGTTTCCTTCGCCACGGCGCAGCGGATCCTGCCGCCCGCAGTGGCCGAAAAGGTGCTGCTGGTGATCGCCTTGAGCATGCTGCTTTCGCCGGTGCTGTTCTTGCTGCATGAGCGGCTCTCCCCGCGCGCAGACCCCGATGGCCGGCCCGACCCGGACACGGTGGATGAGCATCAACCGATCCTGATCGCGGGGGCGGGGCGCTTTGGTCAGGTGGTGAGCCGGATGGTGACGATGTCGGGCTATGCGACGACCGTGATCGATGCCGATCTGCCCACTGTGCAGCGCATGCGCACCTTTGGCTACAAGGCCTATTTCGGCGATCCGACGCGGCCGCAACTGCTTGCCGCGGCAGGGCTTTCAAAAGCGCGGGTGCTGGTTGTGGCGCTTGACGACAAGCAGGCCGCGACAACGCTGGTGTGCTATGCCCGCAAAGAGCGCCCCGATCTGCACATCATCGCCCGCGCGCGCGATCGCTACCATGTCTATGATCTCTATGCCGCGGGCGCGAATGACATCGTGCGCGAGATGTTCGACAGCTCCTGCCGCGCGGCGCGCTATGTGCTCGAGAATGTGGGGCTGAGCGCCTATGAGGCGCATGAGCTGGAACGGATGTTCTGGAAGCTTGACCGCTCCTCGGTGCGGGATCTGGCAGAGGTCTGGCAGCCGGGCGTGCCAGCGGAGAAGAACGCCGAATATGTCGCGCGGCTGAAGCGGCTCAATGCCGAATTCGAGGCGCAGATGACGTCACAGCTTGCCGCCCGGCGGGGGGCAGACGGCAAGGCGCCACAAGATGCGGATGTGCTCAAGGAAGGCTGAGCCACGGTTCGGGAGACACGGATGTCCAACGCCCTCGTGCCTGAGCTCGCCGTTTCCGACTGGCGCCGCTCAAAGGCATTTTACTGCGCACAACTCGGGTTCAGCTGCGCTTATGAACGCCCGGAAGAGGGGTTTTGCTACCTGCGCCTCGGGGAAGCGGAGCTGATGCTCGACCAGATCGGGGCCGGGCGCAGCTTCGACGGCGGCCACCTGCCCTCTGCCTATCCTTTCGGGCGCGGGGTGAACCTGCAAATCCGCGTGCCCGCGCTTGCGCCCCTGCACGCCGCCCTCGCGCGGCATGGCACGCCGCTCTTTTTGCCCGTGGAGGAAAAATGGTATCGCACGGGCGCGACCGAGAGCGGCAACCGCCAGTTCATCGTGGCCGATCCAGACGGGTATCTGTTGCGCTTTTTCGAGGATCTGGGCACGCGCCCCCTCCCCGTTTGAGCCTGCCCACCTGCCCCCTCACAGCGCAAAAGCGGGGGGTCCGGGGGGCGGCAGCCCCCCGGCGGGTCGCCGCGGCCCTGCCGCGGCGAAACCCAAAGCAAACGGGCCCCCGCAAAGCAAACGGGCCCCCGAGGGGGCCCGTCTGATCGCATGGAGCGCGCCCTCAGGCCGCGCGGCCGAGCAAAACCTCGTCGACCTTCTTGGCCGCGCCCGCCTCATCCGTGCCGGAGACCGCCGCAACCTCGCGGGTAAGCCGTTCGAGCGCCGCTTCATAAAGTTGACGCTCGGAATAGGATTGTTCGCGCTGATCGTCGGCGCGGTGCAGATCGCGCACCACTTCCGCAATCGAGAGAAGATCGCCGGAGTTGATCTTCTGCTCGTATTCCTGAGCGCGGCGCGACCACATCGCCCGTTTGACCTTGGCCTTGCCCTTCAGCGTCTCGAGCGCCTTGGTCACCACATCCGGGGTCGACAGCCCGCGCATGCCGATATCCACCGCCTTGTGGGTGGGCACGCGCAGCGTCATCTTGTCCTTCTCGAAGGAAATCACGAACAACTCGAGCCGCAGCCCCGCGATTTCCTGCTCTTCGATCGAGATGATCTTGCCCACGCCATGCGCGGGGTACACAACGAAATCGTCTGGACGAAACTCGGTCTTCTTCATCTTGGTCATTCAGTCGCTTCCTTGCAGCCGGGCTGCCCCCCTTTCAGCGCAAAGAATACCCACGGCGCCGGAAGCGCCGCGGTGGGTGTTCTCAGATGAATGACACACAGACGAGCGGATCTGCGTGGGGGACGTGCTCCTTTGTAACGAGACTGTAGCACAAAATTTGCCCGATTCATAGCATCCGCCCCCGCAACAAGCGCGTGAGCGGGCCGATTCCAGCCGGTAACCTTGCCAGAAAGTCACGAATATTTTGTCGCGCCGGGCTTCAGCTGGCCGAATCGTTGCCGCCGCGGCCAGACGCAAAAGGGGGCCGTCCGGCCCCCTCGCGCGAAGGAATCAGCGCCGCCACAACCGCCGCGATTATCGCGGGCAGTCCAGGCAGGCTCAGTCGCCGGTGCCGGGATTCGGCGAGAAGTATTTTTCACGCTTGCCGGTCTCGCCATCGTATTTCTTGGCTTCCGGCAGAGCCTCTTTCTTGATCGTGATCACCGGCCAGAGCTGGGCGTACTGGCGGTTGAACTCGACCCAGTCTTCCATTCCCGGTTCGGTATCGGGGCGGATCGCATCGGCGGGGCATTCCGGCTCGCACACACCGCAATCGATGCATTCGTCCGGATGGATCACCAGCGTATTCTCGCCCTCGTAGAAGCAGTCAACCGGGCAAACTTCGACACAGTCAGTGTATTTGCAGGCGATGCAGTTGTCGGTGACGACATAGGTCATTCGGATACCCCAATCTTCGACGCTGCGATTTCCTAGCCCCCCGTGCCGCCGCAATCAAGAGAGAGAGATACATAAATAACGAGGTGCGGCGATGTGGCTTAGCCCAAAAAGCCCGCTTGCGGCCTGTCAAGGCCCGAATCTTGCTGTCATGGCGCGCCCGGCGCCCAGACGGTTTCCGGCGTGGTTTCCGGGCCCTCGATCAGCTCGTAAAGCGTGGCCGCCTCGATGGCCGGGCCGCGGCGGGTGCCGCAGGCAAGGATGCGCACCACCCGCACCTGCCCCTGCAGGGCAAAAGTCAGCACATCTCCCGGGCCGACGGGGCGGCCCGGTTTGTCGATCTTGCGGCCGTTCACGCGCAGATGGCCCGCGCTGACCAGCTCAACCGCGAGCGGGCGGCTTTTGACAAAGCGCGCCTGCCAGAGCCATTTGTCGATGCGGAGCCGGTCGCGCGTGTCCACCGGATCAGAGCTTGCCCTTGAGCCCCATCAGCGCTGCGGCGAAGGGGTTGTCCGGGTCGATCGGCTTGTCTTTTTTCGGCGGGTGGGATTCGAAACCGCGGCCACGATCGTCAGACTTGCCGCCTTTCGGTCCGCCGTGTTTGCCGCCCTTCGGCTTGCCACCGAATTTGCCGCCCCGTTCCCCGCCGCGCTCGCCGCCACGTTCATTGGCGCCGTCGCCCTCATGGCGGCGCGGTTTGCCACCGCCCTCGCCCCGGCCTTCGCTCTGCTTCTCGCCTCGGCCTTCATTGCGGCCCTCACGCGGGCCGCCGCCATGGCGCGCGTCCCCCCCTTGGTGGCCACCGCCCTGATGGTTGCGGCGCGGGCCGCGATCGGCGCGCGGGCGCGGTGCCCAGGCGAAAGTGTAGAACACTTCCGTCTCGGCCTCGGTCGCGGCGGCTTCGGCTTCTGCCTCGGCCACGGGCGAGCTTTCCTCGGGGATCGGATTCTCGGCCCCGGCCTCGGGCACGGGGGCCTTCGGCTCGGGCGCAGGGCGCGCTTTCGGCCGCTCGCCCTTTTCGGCGCGGTAGCCGAGCCCGGCCATCAGGTCGGAAAACTGCTCAAGCGTCATGCCGGTGATCGAGAGCATGTCGGGCGTGGCTTCAAAGCCTGCCTTGCTGTCTTGCGTGCGCAAGATATCCGCGAGCCGCTCAAGCATGTCGATGCGGATCGCGCGGCTGCCCGCCGGACGGTAGCCCGCAAGCGTATAGGCCGAGGTCGGCACTTCCGCGATATAGGGGATCGTCACGAGGCCCGGAGGCGGGCTTTCGGGGAATTCGGCAAGCCCCTCCCAGAGCGAGGCGAGCACAAGGCGCAGCCGCGTCGGCGCGGGTTTCAGCAGCGCCTGCTGGAAGATCGTGTATTGGCCAAAGCGCACGCCATGCTTGCGCAGAAGGCCGCGCGCATCCTGATCAAGCTCCTTGACCTCGGTGGCCACGCCTTCGCGCGGCAGGATGCCCATGCCCTCGACCAGGCGGAACGCAAAGCCGCGCGCAAGCCCGCTGAGCGCTTCGTCGCGGCTCATCGCCAAAAGCGGCTCGAACAGCGCGGCCACCTTGCGGTCGATGAAATGCTGCAGACGGCGACGAACCTTTTCCATCACCTCGGGGCCGGCTTCCTCATCGACGAAGGCCTCGACCGTCGGCTTGAGCGCCTCGGCGCCCTTCACGAGCTTGCCCACCGCCAGCTCGCCCCACATCAGGCCGCCCTGTTCGGTGAAATCCATCTCGGTATCGGGCGCGTTGTAAAAGCGGTCCGACCGGAGGCTGAACTCAGGCTTGAGCGCCTCATAGGCGGCGCGCGCCAGCATTTTCGCCTCGTCGGGCGAGGACGTGCCGTCCTGCCGGAAGCGGAATCCCTCGAGACGGCCGGCGAATTCGCCTTCGACCATCACTTCGCCCTTGTCGTTCACCTCGGCCACGAGGGTCTCCTTCTGCTTGAGCCGCCGCAGCAGAACACTGGTGCGCCGGTCCACAAATCGTTGGGTCAGTGCGCCATGCAGCGCATCCGACAGACGGTCTTCTACAGCGCGCGTCTCTTCACGCCAATGGGTTTCATCATCCACCCAGCCTTTGCGTTGCGCAACATATGTCCAGGTGCGAATGAAGGCGAGACGTTTCGAAAGCGTATCAATGTCGCCGCTGGTGCGGTCGATGCGCGCAATCTGACCAGCCAGCCACTCGGAAGGCACGCCCTTGCCGGTTTGCAGGAAGCCGAAGATGCGCGCGAGAAGTGTTGCATGTTCGGTCTCGGAAATCGAGCGGAAGTCCGGGATCCGGCACACATCCCACAACAGCCGCACATCGGCCGGAACACGGACCCGGTCGCGAATCTCGGGAAACTCGGCAAGCGTCTTGAGCGCGCGCAGATCATCCGCCTCGCGCCCGCGGGTCAGCCATTCGTTTTGCGGCGCCTCCTCCAGCGCCTGCACGAGCCGTGCCACGGTGCCGAACTCAAGCCGGGGGTTGCGCCATTGCAACCGCTGGATCGGCGCAAAACGGTGCTCCTCGATCGCGGCGATCACATCATCGGGGAGCGCATGCGCCTCGCCGGTGACGCCAAAGGTGCCATCTTGCGTGTGCCGCCCCGCGCGCCCCGCGATCTGGCCCAGCTCATGCGGGAACAGATGGCGCATGCGGCGCCCGTCAAACTTGGCGGTCGCCGAAAAGGCCACGTGTTCGATGTCGAGGTTGAGGCCCATGCCGATGGCGTCGGTGGCGACGAGGTAATCGACATCGCCGTTTTGATACATCGCCACCTGCGCGTTGCGGGTGCGGGGGGAAAGCGCCCCCATCACCACCGCCGCTCCGCCCTTTTGGCGGCGGATAAGCTCTGCAATCGCATAGACATTTTCAACCGAGAAGCCAACGATCGCGGCGCGCGGCTTCATCCGCGAGATCTTTTTCGGGCCCGCCCAGCTGAGCTTCGAGAATCGCTCGCGCCGGGTGAACTGCACCTTCGGCACCAGGGCCGCAATCGCCCCCTTCATGCTCTCGGCACCCAGAAACAGCGTTTCGTGCAACCCGCGCATATAGAGCAGCCGGTCGGTGAAGACATGGCCGCGCTCCGGGTCGGCGCAGAGCTGGATCTCGTCGATGGCCACGAAATCGGCGCCAAGATCGGGCATCGCCTCGGTGGTGCAGACCCAATATTGCGCCCGTTCGGGGACGATGCGTTCTTCCCCCGTCAGCAGCGCCACGACCGAAGGGCCTCGCGCCTTCACGATCCGGTCATAGACCTCGCGCGCCAGAAGCCTGAGCGGCAGGCCGATCACGCCGGTGCGATGCGCCAGCATCCGCTCGATCGCGTAATGTGTCTTGCCGGTATTCGTCGGCCCGAGGACCGCGGTGATCCGCCCCGTCATCGCTTCCTCCGGCAGGCCTCACAGGGTGGTGCCCGCGAGCTCCTTTTGCAGTCGTGCAATCGCGTCTTTCACATCCTGCTGATGCGGGTTCAAGGCGAAAGAGGCACGGTAAGCAGCAAGCGCGCGCTGCGACTCGCCCATATCGGCGAGCATCCCGCCAAGCCCGGCAAGCGCGCCCCAGTGCCTTGGCTCAAGCCGCAGCACCTGGGCGATATCCGCCATCGACGGGCCGTAAAGCCCCGCCATCGCATAGGCGGTGGCACGCGCATTGAACCCCTCTGCAAAGCCGGGATCATGGTCGGTGAGCGCGGTCAGATGCTCGATTGCCGCGGTCAGATCACCGGCATCGAGCGCCGCCTCGCCGCGTTTGAGCAACAGATCCATCGCCGGAGAGCCCGAGCGGGACCAGGCGCGGCGAATGTCTGATTCGGCGCGCTCCCAGCCCGCATAATCCGGGTCCGCGAGTTCGGCAAAGGCGCGCTCCAGCCCCGCCGTCTCGGCATGGGCACACACGCCAAGGTTGACGAACGCGACGAGTGCCGCAACGATACATTTGTTTTGCAAGGCCATGCACTTCATATACGGGAATGTAGGCGATCCGCTGTGAAAAGCGAGAGCCCAAACCAGATTCGCGAGACCAGATTCGGAGGAAACATGAGCATCGTCATCGAAAAGGCCGTGGAGCAACTGTCGGAAAAGCTTCCGAACGGGTTCTCCTCGGTCGCCAAATTCGTCATCGAGGGCGAGGGCTCGATCATCGCCGATCCCGATGGCGTGCGCGCGGGCGACGCTGAGGCCGATGTGACGCTCACCGCCGATACCGACACGTTCCGCGGCATGCTCTCGGGCGATGTGAACCCGACCATGGCCTTCATGCAGGGCAAGCTGAAGATCGACGGCCCGATGGGGCTGGCGATGCAACTGGGCGCCGCGCTCTCGTGATCGGCCCCGCGCCCCTGCATTCGGAGATCGCGCGCGGGCCCGAGGGCGGCGCGGCATGGTGGCTGCGCACCTCTGACGGGGTGCGGATCCGGCTTGGTCTCTGGCCGAAGGCAGGGGCGAAGGGCACGGTGTTCCTGCTGCCCGGGCGCACCGAATATGTCGAGAAATATGGCCCCGCAGCGGCCGCTTTTGCCGCGCGTGGCTATGCGATGCTGGCCGTGGACTGGCGCGGTCAGGGGCTGGCGGATCGCCCCGCCCATGATCCGATGCAGGGCGACATCGTTCATTTTGACGATTACCAGCGCGATTTTGACGCTGTTTTGGCGGCGGCGACCGAGCTTGACCTGCCGCGGCCCTGGGTCATCCTTGGGCATTCGATGGGCGGCGCGATTGGCCTGCGCCGGGTGATGGAAGAGCATCCCTTTGCGGCCTGTGCCTTTTCTGCGCCGATGTGGGCGATTGGCCTGCCGCGGCTGATCCAGCCGATCGGCCCGACGGTCGCACGGCTCCTGCGCGCCTCGCCGCTTGCCACCCATTACCCGCCCGGCTTCTCGCGCAAGAGTTATGTGCCAAGTGCGCCCTTTGCCGACAACAAGCTGACCACCGATGCCGAGATGTGGGCCTTCATGCTCACGCATCTGCAGGCGGTGCCCGCGCTCGCGCTGGCCGGGCCCTCTTATCGCTGGGTCTGCGAGGGCATCCTCGAATGCGCCGCGCTCGATGCGCTCCCCTCCCCCGATCTGCCCTGCTATTGCGCGCTTGGCGGCAATGAGCGGATCGTGGCAACCCATTGGGTGCGGGCGCGGATGAACCGCTGGCCGAAAGGGCGGCTCGAGATTTTCGAGGGCGCCGAACACGAGTTGATGATGGAGAGCCCGGCGCGGCAGGCGCGTTTTTATGACGCCTGCACCGCGCTCTTTGATACGGTGCGCTAGCTGATCAGGTCGATCCGGCCAAAGCCATCGCGGAGCGCCTCGGACCAGCCGTGCGACATTGCCGCGAATTGCGGGTCATCCTTCTCGATGCGGCGCTTGCTGGTCACTTTGCAATCGTCGCGCGCGATCACGGCAAGGTCGAGCGGCATGCCGACCGAGAGGTTCGAGCGCAGCGTCGAATCCATCGACAACAGCACCGCCTTCTGCCCGTCTTCGAGCGTGGTCGAAGGGCGCACCACCCGGTCGAGGATCGGCTTGCCGTATTTATGCTCGCCGATCTGCAAAAACGGCGTGTCCTCCGTCGCCTCGATGAAATTCCCCTCGGGGTAAACGAGGAAAAGCCGCATCGCTCCGCCCTTGCGCTGGCCCGCCACGATCATCGAAGCGGTGACCGAGACTTTCGAGGCGTTCATCTTGTGGTCGATGTCCTGGCGCACCGAGGCGAGCGTGTTGCCGATGATCTCGGCCACGTTCAGCATCGTCGGCGCCTTCATGATCGAGTCGTCCTCGCTGGCTTCGGGATGCTCGATCGCCTCGCGCAGCCGCGCGATCGTTGTTTGCGTCACCGAGAGCGATCCGGCCGTGAGGATGGTGATCACCCGCTCGCCCGGCTCCTCGAAAATGAACATCTTGCGATAGGTTGCAATGTTGTCGAGCCCCGCGTTGGTGCGCGTGTCACTCAAAAGCACCATGCCCGCATCGAGCAAGAGGCCCACACAATAGGTCATAATCGTTCCTTGCCCCCCGGCACAGCACCGCCGCGCACCCTATTGCTGCACCGCTTCCAGCGCAACAGAGACATCGAGCCGTTCGGCCCCCTCGCCCAGCGCCACGCCGCGAATGGGCGCCGCCTCGCGCGCATCAAGCCCCGAGCCGAGGCGGATGAAGCGGGCATCCGGGCAGCAGCGGTTGGCGGGGTCAAAACCGATCCAGCCAATGGTCTCAACCCAGATCTCCGCCCAGGCATGCGCCGCCTCATGGGGCTCGCCATCGTCGCGGGCATGAAGATAGCCGGAAACATAGCGCGCCGGCAGGCCCAGCGAGCGGGCACAGGCGATCAAGGCATGGGCATGGTCCTGACAGACCCCCTCGCCCTGCGCCAGCGCCTCGGCGGCGGTGGTATGGGCGGTGGTGGCGCCGGGGCGATAGGCGATGGCCTCGGCCACAGCGCTCGACAGCCGGTGCGCCCGGTCGAGCCCATCTGTCGCCTCCCCCGCCGCCTCATGGGCAAGGTCGCGGATCTCGGCGCTTTGCCAGGTGGCGGTGGTCTCGCGCAAATAGGCCAGCGGCGAGACCGTCTCGCGGTGGCCACGCAGCACGCCCGCGGTATCGGCGGTATCGACCTGCCCCGAAACGGTGATCGTGACCGCGCTCACCGGGCCGCGCACCGACCAGCCCTCGACCTTGTCGCCCGCCCCGTCCCGAAAGCTGCCGCCGCGGGTGCCGCCCTCGACGGCAACCGCCCAGCGGATCACTCTCTGACCGTCGAACCGCGCCGGGAAAAGCCGCAAGGACTGCACGGCGGCCCGCATCGGCGCATCATATTCGTAGCTCGTGACATGCTCGACTGTCAGGATCATCTTGCGTCTCCGCTCAGATACATGTTCTGCACCATCTCCGACAATTCGCTGACATCGCGGATGAAGCGCGTGAGAAATTCGTGCAGCCCCTCGTCGAAAATCTCTTCAACGCGGGTTTCGGCGATCTCGCCCACCAGCGCACGCGCGCGCATCTGGGCGGGGCCGGATTTCTGATAACCGCGCGCCAGCGCATCAAGATGCTCCATCGCCATGGTGACGGCGGTCACGAGCGAGCGCGGCGACTGCGGATTGAGGATCAGGAAATGCGCGATCTTTGCGGCGGTGATGTCACCGCCATAGGCCCAGTGGAAGGCGCGATGCGCCGAGAGCGCGCGCAAAAGCGTTTGCCACTGGTAATTGTCGAGCCCGGAGCCGACAAAATCGACGCTCGGCAGCAGCACGAAATATTTCACATCGATCAGCCGCGCGGTGTTGTCGGCGCGCTCCAAGGCAAAGCCGAGGTTCAGAAAGGCGTAGCCGTCGTTGCGCAAAAGCGTGGCATCAATCGCGCCGCGCACCAGCGCCGCCTGCCGGTTCACCCATTCGGTGAGCTCGGTCACCTCAAGCTCCGAGCGCGGCATCCGCTCCAGCCGGCGCATCTCCTGAAAGGCGCCGTTGAGCGCATCCCAGACCTGCGAGGTCAGCGCCGTGCGCACGATCCGCGCGTTCTCCCGCGCGCGTTCGAGGCAGGACACGACCGAAGAGGGGTTGTCGCGGTCAAAGAACAGATAGCTCTCGATGTTGCGCTGCACCGGGTCGCCATATTTGGCCGAGAACCCCTCGGCGGTGCCCGAGGCCTGCAACAGGCTCTCCCATTCGCTGCGGTAGCCATGCCCGGCCGAGGGCATCAGCGCGATCCGCGCGCCCACTTCGAGCAGCCGCGCCATGGTTTCGGCGCGTTCGATGTAACGCGCAATCCAGAACAGGTTTTCAGCGGTCCGGCTCAGCATGTCGTCACTCCGCCAACACCCAGGTATCCTTGACGCCCCCGCCCTGCGAGGAGTTCACGACGAGCGAGCCCTCGGTGAGCGCCACCCGCGTGAGCCCGCCGGGGACAAGCTCGATCTTCTCGCCCACGAGGCAATAGGGGCGCAGATCCACATGCCGCGGCGCGATCCCTTCTTGCACGAAGGTGGGCGTGGTGGAGAGCGCCAGCGTTGGCTGGGCGATGTAATTCTCGGGATGGGCCGCAACCTTGGCGCGGAACGCCTCGATCTGCTCGGTGGTGGATTTCGGCCCCACCAGCATGCCGTAGCCGCCCGAGCCATGCACCTCTTTCACCACCAGCTCTCCCATGTGCTCAAGCACATATTTGCAATCGTCCGCCTTGGCGCATTGCCAGGTGGGCACGTTGTTCAAAAGCGGCTCCTCGCCAAGGTAGAAGCGCACCATCTCCGGCACGAACGTATAGACCGCCTTGTCATCCGCGACCCCTGCGCCCGGGGCCGAACAGATGCTGACGCCGCCTGAGCGGTAGACATCCATCAGACCCGGAATGCCGAGCATCGAGTCCGGTCGGAAGCAGAGCGGATCAAGGAAGGCGTCGTCGATGCGGCGGTAGATCACGTCGAGCTTTTTCGGCCCCTCGGTGGTGCGCATCCACACGAACCCGCCTTCGACAAAAAGATCGGCGCCCTCGACCAGCTCCACCCCCATCAGATCGGCAAGAAAGCTGTGTTCGTAATAGGCGGAGTTGTAATGGCCCGGCGTCAGGATGCCGATATTGGGCTCGCGGTCGCATTTTGCGGGGGCGACCGAGGCGAGCGTGCGGCGCAGCGCATCGGCGTAACCATCAACCGGCTCGATCCGGTTTTCGCGGAACAGCTGCGGGAACATCCGCATCATGATCTCGCGGTTTTCCAGCATGTAGCTGACGCCCGAGGGGGTGCGGCAATTGTCTTCGAGCACAAAAAACTCATCGGGCCCGGTGCGCACGATGTCGATGCCGACAATGTGGGAATAGATCCCCCGTGGCGGCGTGAAGCCTGTCACCGCGCGCTCGAACGCCTCGTTCTGGAACACGAGCCGCCCCGGGATCTTGCCCGCGCGCACGATCTCGGCACGGCCATACACATCAAGCAGGAAGGCATTGAGCGCGCGCGCGCGTTGCTTGATGCCCCGCTCAAGCTTGCGCCATTCGTTTTGCGTGAACACGCGCGGAAACATGTCGAACGGGATCAGCCGGTCCGGGTCGCCACCCTCGCCATAAACGGCGAAAGTGATGCCGATCCGGCGAAAGAGCGCCTCCGCTTCCGCCTGTTTCATCGCCCGCAATTCTGCGGGCATGGCGTTCGTCCAATCCTCAAGCCGCCGGTAAGGCTCGCGGACTTTCCCGCCCTCATACATTTCGTTGAAATATTCCGTCATCGCGATGATTCCTCCGGCCTTGATCGAATCCTAGGCAGCGGTCGGGCGGAGCGGAAGGTGAGCCACGCCCATTCTCGCGGGGAAGTTGTGCGCGGCGCTCAATTTCCGCCTCTCCGCCTAAATTTCGGGCATTCGCGCCGTCATTTTCCCAAGCGCCCGATCACACGCCCCATCAGGTCGAGGAAAAGCGCCTGTTCTTCCGGCGTGAGCCCGGCCAGCGCGCGCGTATTGACCGCCTGCGCGGCCTCGGTGGCGGGAGCCTCAAGCGCACGGGCACGCGCAGTCAGGTGCAATGTCTGGGCGCGCTTGTCGCTCGGATGCGGGCGGCGTTCGATCAGCCCGTCGCGCTCCATCCGCCCCAGCGTGCCCGCCATCGTCGCCTGTTCCACCGCAAGCCGCGCGACGAGGCCGGCCTGCGTCTGGCCCTCCTCGGCCCAAAGCTCCAGCAGCGTCATGAATTGCGCGGGCGTGAGCCCCAGGGGCCGGATCGCCGCCGCGAGCCGGTTCTCAAAAAGCCGCGCCATCATGTTGGCCAGAAACCCGGCGGAACTGGCCTTGTCAAAAGATGCAATGTCCATGGCCTGCGATAGCAGTTGCATAGCATGCAATTCAATTTCATATTGCATAGCATGCTATTTATATGGAGTGAGTCGATGCTTCCTTTATCAAAACTGCATGCTGCGGCGGGCGGCGTGGCAATGGCGACAATCTGCGGCCTTCAGGCCACGATCCTCGCGCATGAACTGACCGGCGTGCCAGCCGACATCGCGGCGATGCGGGGCAATATCCTGTGGGTGGTGGCGCTGGTGCTCTTGCCCGCAATGGCGCTGGCGGGCGGCTCGGGCAGCAAGCTCGGGCGGGGCTGGAACGGTGCTTTTGTGGCGCAAAAGCGCGCGCGGATGAAGCGGGTGGCGGCGCTCGGGCTCGGGCTTCTGGTGCCGCTCGCGGCGCTCCTTGCCTGGCGTGCCAGCACCGGGCACACAGGCGCCGACTTCGTGGCGTTGACCCAGCTTGAGCGGCTCGCGGCGCTCGTCAACCTCTGGCTTTTGGGGCGCAACATGCGCGACGGCCTTGCCCATGCCCGTGCCCGCAAACCGGCGGCCGCCTGAGCGACCCTTGCACCGCCCCCCCCGCAGACCCTATCTGTGGGGGGACAGATTGCGAGGTTTCCATGAACATCACCCTGCCCACCCCGGTTTTCGACGCTTCCGCCGCGACCAAAGGGGGCGGCGACTTCGGCGCCCTGCCCGACTGGGATCTGAGCGACCTCTACACCGCGCCCGATGCGCCCGAATTCGCGCGCGACATGGGCTGGCTGGAGCGCGAATGCGCGGCCTTTGCCGCCGATTACGAGGGCAAGCTTGCCACGCTTGATGCCGCCGCGATGGCCGACTGCATCGCCCGTTACGAGGCGATCGAGACCACGGCGGGGCGCATCATGTCCTATGCCGGGCTGCGCTATTACCAATGCACGACCGATGCGGGCCGCGCCAAGTTCATGGCCGATGCGCAAGACCGCATCACCGCCTTCACCACGCCGCTCGTGTTCTTTTCGCTCGAATTCAACCGCATCGAGGATGCGCGCTATGAGGCCGTCTTTGCCGATCCGGCGGTGGCCCGCTTCAAGCCGGTGTTTGACCGGATGCGCGCGATGAAACCCTATCAGCTCTCCGACGAGCTGGAAAAATTCCTGCACGATCAATCGGTCGTGGGGGCGGCGGCATGGAACCGGCTGTTTGACGAGACCTCTGCCGCGCTCACCTTCACGGTGGATGGTGAAGCGCTGAGCCTTGAGGCCGCCACCACGCTGATGAGCGATCATGACCGCGCCAAACGCGAGGCGGCGGCGCGCGAGCTCGCCCGCGTCTTTGGCGAGAACGTGAAGCTTTTCGCTCGTGTCCACAACACGCTCGCTAAGGAAAAGGAGATCGAGGACCGCTGGCGGAAAATGCCCACCCCCCAGACCGGGCGGCATCTTTCCAACCATGTCGAGCCCGAGGTGGTGGAGGCGCTGCGCAATGCCGTTGTGGCCGCCTATCCGCGGCTCTCGCACCGTTACTATGCCCTCAAAGCCAAGTGGCTCGGGCTCGAAAAACTGCAGATCTGGGACCGCAACGCCCCCCTCCCGACCGAGACCCCGCGCAAGATCTTGTGGGACGAGGCAAAGGCCACGGTGCTCGGCGCCTATGGCAGCTTTGCGCCGAAAATGGCGGAAATTGCCGACCCCTTCTTCGAAAAAGGCTGGATCGACGCGGGGGTGAAGCCCGGCAAGGCGCCCGGCGCCTTTGCCCACCCCACCGTGACCACCGTCCACCCCTATGTGATGCTCAATTACCTCGGCAAGCCGCGCGATGTGATGACGCTCGCCCATGAGCTGGGCCACGGCGTGCATCAGGTGCTGGCCGCAAAACAGGGGCCGATGCTTTCCGACACGCCGCTGACGCTGGCGGAAACGGCTTCGGTCTTTGGCGAGATGCTGACCTTCCGCGCGCTTCTTGATGGCGCCAGAACACCCGCCGAGCGCAAGCAGCTTCTGGCCGGCAAGGTCGAAGACATGATCAACACCGTGGTGCGCCAGATCGCGTTTTACGATTTCGAGTGCAAGCTCCACGCCGCGCGCGCCAAAGGGGAGCTGACGCCCGAGGATATCAACGCGCTCTGGATGTCGGTTCAGGGCGAAAGCCTCGGTCCGGCGTTCGAGTTCATGCCGGGCTATGAGACGTTCTGGACCTATATCCCGCATTTCGTCCATTCGCCGTTCTATGTCTATGCCTATGCTTTCGGCGATGGTCTCGTGAACGCGCTTTACGCGACCTATGCGGGCGGGCTTGCCGACTTCCAGACGAAATATTTCGAGATGCTGGAGGCGGGCGGCTCGAAGCACCACAAGGATCTCTTGGCGCCCTTCGGGCTTGATGCCTCCGACCCGGCATTCTGGAACAAGGGGCTCGACATGATCGCGGGCTTCATCGACGAGCTGGAGGCGATGGAAGCCTGACCCTGCGTCCGCGTGTCAGCTCGGTGCTTTGCGCCTGCGCCCGGCCCTGCTAGCCTTCCCGAAACGGGAGGGATCGCATGGGCTGGGGCAAACGCATTGCAATGGGGCTTGGCGGGGTCGTCGTCTTGGCGGCGGGGGCGTTCTTCGCCTTTGCCCCCGGGATCATCGAGAAGGGACAGAACCGGGTCGTGCCGCATGATCCATGGCCGGTCTCGGAACACGCGGCGGCGCTGCACAAGACACTCACCATCGGCGATTGGCATTCCGATGCACTGCTCTGGGACCGCGATCTGCTGACGCGCTCGGACCGCGGCCATGTCGATCTGCCGCGGCTGCGGGCGGGCAATGTGGCGGTGCAGGTGTTCACCACCGTCACCAAATCCCCCGCCGGGCAGAATTATGAGCACAATTCAGAGGATGCGCGCGACAATATCACCGCGCTGGTGATCGCCGAGGCGCGCCCGCCGAAAACATGGTTCAGCCTCACCGAGCGCGGCCTCGATCAGGCGGCAAGGCTCAATGCGGTGGCCGCGCGCGCCCCCGATCAGCTTGTGGTGGTGCGCACCGCCGCCGATCTTGAGCGCGTGCTGGCGGCGCGCGCGGGCGGGGCCCAAACCGTGGCCGGGATCCTTGGCGCTGAGGGCGGCCATGTGCTCGAGGGCAAGCTCGAAAACCTCAACCGGCTTTATGATGCGGGCTTCCGGCTGATGGGGCTCACCCATTTCTTCGACAATGAGCTTGGCGGCAGCCTGCATGGGCAGGAAGATGCGGGCCTCACCCCCTTCGGGCGGGCGGTGGTGGCAAAGATGGTCGAGAAACACATGGTGATCGACCTCGCCCATGCCTCCGAAAAGATGGCGCGCGAGGTGCTGGCGATGGCGCGCACGCGCCCGATCGTCAGCCACGGCGGCCTCCATTCGGTCTGCCCGGTCAAGCGCAACTTCCCCGATGATCTGATGCAGGCGGTGGCGGCAAAGGGCGGGCTGATCGGCATCGGCTACTGGAAGGATGTGACCTGCGATGCCTCCCCCGCGGGCGTGGCCAAGGTGATCGTGGCGGCGGTGGCGCTGGTGGGCGAAGATCATGTCGCGCTCGGCTCGGATTTCGATGGCGCGGTGGAGACGGAATTCGACAGTTCCGAACTTGCCGCCCTGACCCAGGCGCTGCTGGATGCGGGCCTGAGCCCCGAGATCATCGCCAAGGTCATGGGGGCGAACATGGTGCGCTATCTGCGCGAGACGCTCCCCCGATAGCGCGCCCCGCAGCGGGGGGCCGGGGGGCGGCAGCCCCCCGCGGGTCGCCCCGGCCCCGCCGGGGCGAAACCTCTCATACCCAGAGGCTCTCCACCTCGAACCGGGTCAGACGCGGATGCGCAAGCGGGCCGAAACCGGAGAGCCCTTCGAGCTGCGGAAACTGCGCCTCAAAGAGCGAGAGCATGCGCGGGTCGATCATCCGCTCCACCCCCTCGCCGGGGTGGAACGCCTCCACCTCGAGCCCGGCCACGCGCAGCGAGCCATGGTTTTCGAGCACCACATGATAGACCGTGACCGGCGCAAGCGGCGTCACCTCGATCACGCTCACCCCGTCGATAAAGGCGCGCGCGGGCACATACGCCACCTCGCGCCCGATCACCCCCATCAACCGCGGATCGCGCAGGCACAGCCGCGCCCGCGGGCCCAGCACAAGGTCCGGCATCGGGCGCCCGGCGCCCAGCGCCTCTGCGGTGATCCGCGTCAGGCGCACCGGTTCGCGCCCCTCCCCCTCATGCGGATCGGGATAGATCACCATCGAGCCGACCCAGGTGACGCGCTCAAGCCCGCCCTCCCCGGTCTTCGCACGCATCCCCGGCAGCAGATCCTCGACCGCCACCGGCCCTTGCTCGGTGGCAATCACCGAACCGCGGGCCAGCGCGGAGAACGCTTCCTCAAAGAGCGGCGTGGCAGGGGCGAGCCGGGTGCTGTCCTGAATCGCGCCCATGCCATCGCACCACATCGCCTCATATCGGCGTGTGAGCGGCATCGCCCGCACCGGACGCGGCGCGGGAATCACCTGATGCGGCAGCGCCGCAGGCGACAGGGGCTCGGCTGCGGGCACAGGCACGACCTGCCCGGCCCCGACCCGGTGGGAATACGACATGGCACAGCCTTTCGGTCTGGTCACATCTGCGCGGCCCCCACCGGATGCAGAGAGACACGGCCATCCTGCGCGACCGGGCCGGCCCCGTCAAACTTCGTGACGTATTGCGCAAAGCGGGCGGACCAATCCGCGCCCCTCATGGGGCACTGCACAATCCCCCCGCAACAATGCCCAGATTTCGCCGCAATTGGTTCGAATCACCCAAGGCATCAACGCGCCTTGCCGGCCGGGGGTGGCAGCCCCCGGCCTCCCTGCCGCTCGCCGCGCCGTCAGCGCGCGGCCTGTGCACGGCGGGAAACGGGCGGCAGCGCCGCGCCCCGGCGCCGGGCGCACATGTCCACCCGCGGCGTGCCCCGCTGCCAGGGCATCTTGAAATCGCAGGTTTTGGCCCCGGTGCGGGCCGCGCGCATCCAGCGGCGGTTGGTGGTCTTTGTCATTGGTGCTCTCCTGCCTCGGCGCGGCGCGGAAAAAATGCTTCCCGCGGGCCCTTTCGTCTGCGTTAAGGTTTCGCATTCCAATACGGCAGGGGTGGGGCGGGAGCGCCGCTTTTTTTGGCCCAGCACGACCAAAATTGTGGCACAGGCTCCACACTCAAAGCCCGCGGCACAAGGCGCGCACCGCGTTTCTGCGGGGAGTATGCCTTAGCTGTGGCAAAGCCGCGCCCGAACCGGCGCAATCATGCCGCAATGCGGAGGCTTCAGAGGTCAGAGCCGGATCGCGGAGATCAGGCGGCCGTAATCGACCTCGCCGGCATGAGTCGTGCGGCGGTAGGAGTAAAACCGCTCCGGGTCGGAATAGGTGCAGTGGCGCGTCCATTCCGCCCGGCCCACACCCGCCCTGCGCAGCCGCTCAAGGCTGTAGGCGGGCAGGTCGAACATTGGCTTGCCATTCGGCCCCCCGGCAAAGAACCGGGCGTTGCCGTCGTCTTCGACAAGGAAATTCTCCATGAAATCATGGCCGACCTCATAGGCGCGCTGCGAGATGCATGGCCCGATCACCGCCGTGATATCGGCGCGCTGCGCGCCCAGCCGCTCCATCGCTGCGAGCGTTTCCTCAAGGATGCCGTCAAGGCTGCCGCGCCAGCCGGCATGGGTGGCGCCAATCACCCCGGCCCGGCGGTCAGCAAAAAGCACCGGCTGGCAATCTGCGGTGAGCACGGTGAGCAAAAGCCCGGGCGTTGCCGTGACAAGCCCATCCGCCTGCACGGCACCCTCAAGCGGCGCATCGACGGCGATCACATCGGCCGAATGCACCTGCCAGACGCCCACCATCGCCGCGGGCGCCACCCCCATCGCCTCGGCCACGCGGGCGCGGTTGAGCGCCACCGCCTCGGTCTGGTCCGAGGAGCCATGGCCGCAATTGAGCCCGGCAAACACCCCCGAGGAGGCCCCGCCCTTGCGGGTAAAAAAGCCATGCGGCGTGCCAGCAAGGGCCGGTGCGGTCAGGATTTCGAGCGTGGTGGGCATGATGCGGATCGGTCAGGCTTGAGGGCAGATGATGCGTGGTCAGTCTCGGGCGGCGTCGAAACCCGGTGGCAGCGGGGCGGTGACAGGAAAGATCGCAAGGCTCTGGAACACCAGACCCATTTCTGCGGGATGGGTCAAGCGCCGATGCGCGGCAACATGCGCATCGAGTGCGGCACCGCGCAGACCGCGGGCAAGCGCCTCGGCGCGGGCGGTGATGCCGAGCCGCTCAAGCAGCACGCCCTGCGCGGTCATCGCCGAGGCCTGCGCTCCGGCGGCCCGCGCCGCCTCGGCCAGCGGCGCAAAGGCGACATGGGCCGTCAGATCCGCCAGGCCGGGGGCCGCGAACGGATCACAGGGCGCATGGTCCTTCACCGCCTGAAACGTATCGCCAAGGCTCACCCAATGGCCGTAATCGAGCACGAGGGCCACGCCGCCATGGCGCGCGATGCGCGCGGCGATCTCGGCCATGATCGGGGGCCCGGCGGGGCAGATCTCGACCACATCGCCGGGGCGCGTGTCGGCCCGCCGCGCCGCGAGCGCGTCAAACCAGGCCGGGGGCGCAAGCCCCGGGGCAAGGCGGCCCTCCACAAGGCCCACCTGCCGCTCGGCCCAGCCGGTGGCACCGCGCAGGAACTGGCGGATCGGCAAGGCGTCAAAAAACTCGTTGGCGAGGAGGTAAAGTGGCGCCTCGGGGAGGGTTGCAACGCTCTCGTGCCAGATCACCTCGCGCGGGGCGAGGCGCGCGCGCTGGATCGCGCGCAAGCGCGGCGAGGCCTCGACCAGATGCACCTCGGCCGCCTCGGTCATGCCCGGCACGGCGCGGATCGCGCGCAGCACATCGGCCATCAAGGTGCCGCGCCCGGGGCCGCATTCGGCAAGCAGAAAGGGCGCGGGCCTGCCCTGATCAAGCCAGACCTGCGCAAGGCAAAGCCCGAGCATCTCGCCAAACATCTGGCTGATCTCCGGCGCGGTGATAAAATCTCCCGCCCGGCCAAAGGGGTCACGCGTTGCGTAATAGCCGTGCGCCGGGTGCAGCAGGCACTCGGCCATGTAATCGGCAAGCCGCATCGGCCCCTCGGCCAGAATGCGGCGCGCGAGCACCTCGCCCAGCGGCGTCATGCCCGCCGCCCTGAAAGCCCGCGCAGCACGAAAAAGAGCCCGACAAGGATCATCGGAATCGACAGGATCTGCCCCATCGTCAGCCCCGCCTCGCCCAGTTGCAGCGCGTATCCGAGCGGGTTGCCCGGCGCGGCAAATTGCAGATCGGGCTGACGCACAAGTTCCACCAGCGCGCGCGCCACGCCGTAGCCTGCCAAAAACACCCCCATCACAAGGCCCGGGCGGCGCAAGGCCCCCCGCGCCGCGAGCGTCCAGAGGATCAGCCCCAGCACCCCTCCCTCCAGCCCGGCCTCGTAAAGCTGCGAGGGATGGCGCGCGCAAAGGCCATCCACCTGCCCCGCCCAGCCATGGCAGATCTGCGCCGCCTCGGTCGGAAAGATCACGCCCCAGGGCAGGTCCGTTGGCCGCCCCCAAAGCTCGGGTTTGATGAAATTGGCGATCCGCCCGAAGAACAGCCCGATCGGCGCCACCAGCGCGAAGGCATCGCCCACCGAAAGCGCCGGGTAACGGCCCCGCCAGCAAAACCACAGCCCCGCCACGACCACGCCCAGAAAGCCGCCGTGGAAGGCCATGCCGCCCTCCCAGACGCGGATCACCGCGAGCGGATCAGCAAGATAGGTGGCGGGATCATAAAACAGCACATAGCCAAGCCTTCCGCCAAGGATGACGCCGAGAATCACCGCCGTGAGCAGATCCTCGACCCGCTCGGCCGGCATCGGCGCCGTGCCCCCCCAGAGCTTTGGCCGCCGCATCAGCGCCACAACAAGGCGCCAGCCCGCCAGCAGCCCGGCGATATAGGCAAGCGCATACCAGCGGATCGGCAGGCCAAGGCCCGGAATCACAAAGGCATCGGGGGAAATCTCGGGAAAGGGGATCGCCATCTGGGCCTCGTTGCTCCATCCGCATCTGTCGCGGAGCCAAAAGGCCCGGCCACTGCGGCGAAGTCAACCGCTCTCACGCCCCCTCACGGCCTTGTCTCCGCGCGCGAGCGCGACCATATAGGGGCGAAGGTCGGGCGGCGCGCCCGGGGTCCAGGAGGGAAAAGCGATGCAATCTTCGAACAAGATCTTCGACGAGATGTCGAAACTGATGACCAATGCGATGGGCGTGGCGCAGGGCGCCAAGACCGAAGCCGAGACGGCGATGAAAAGCTGGATGGACCGCTGGCTTGCCGAGCGCGATTTCGTCACCCGTGAAGAATTCGATGCCGTGAAAGCGATGGCGATCAAGGCGCGGGAAGAAAACGAAGCCCTCAAGGCCCGGCTCGACGCGCTCGAGGCGAAATAAGAGACCAAAGAAGAGACGGCGGCCCGCCACGTCTGAAGCGCCAAGAACCGTTGAAAAGACCCAAGCACCCCGGCGAGATCGTCCGGGGTGTTTTGCGCTCCGGTGCCGGCTCCCCCGGTCGGGGGCAAGCCCAGCCCGCTCTTCGACTTTGTCCAAATATCCCGGGGGTCCGGGGGCAGCGCCCCCGGCGGGTCGGCCCGGCCATGCCGGGGCGAAACATCACTCCAGCGTCACATCCTGCACCAAGGCGCCATCCGGGCGGTAAACCAGAACCCGCCCGGTATCGCTCACCACCACGGTGAACCCTTTCCCGAAGGTCACGGTTTCCGCCTTCACCCCTTCGGGCAACACGATCCGCGCGGGCAACTCGGGCAGCACCGGCCCGTGCGGCAGCCGCGTGACAAGAAGACCGATGATCGTTAGAAGGCCCACAATCATCACCCCGGCGAGCGTCGTGGTGAGCAGCTTCAGAAACTTTACCTCGGGCGGCGGGGCCGGATCGGAAGGCATCATGTCGGACATCGCGTCTCATCTCCTGCGCATCGAGATCGGCGAAAACCCCGCCGAGCGGCTTGATAAGGCATTGGCGGCGCTTGTGCCAGAAGAAGCCGCCCTCTCCCGCTCGCGCCTGGCGCGCCTGATTGCCGAGGGCGCGGTGGCGCGCAACGGCCAGCCCGTCACCGATATCAAGGCCAAGGTCGCCCCCGGCGAGATCTACGAGATCACGCTGGAGCCGCCCCGCGCGGTGGAAACGCAGGCGCAAGACATCCCGCTGAGCGTGCTCTGGGAGGATGAGGATCTGATCGTGATCGACAAGCCCGCGGGGCTCGTCGTTCACCCCGCCCCCGGCACCGAAGACGGCACATTGGTAAACGCGCTGCTGCATCATTTCGGCGGCAAGCTCTCCGGCATTGGCGGCGAGGCGCGCCCGGGCATCGTGCACCGGATCGACAAGGACACCTCGGGCCTTCTCGTCGTTGCCAAATCCGACCGCGCCCACCACGGGCTCGCGCAACAGTTCGAGCGCCACACGGTGCACCGCCATTACAGCGCGCTGGTCTACGGTGTGCCCTCCGCCGCCGATCCGCGCCTGCGCGGCATCCGCGGTGTCAGCTTCGAAGCGGGCAACATCCTGAAAATCACCTCCCAGCTGGCCCGCCACCCGACCGACCGGCAACGTCAGGCGGTGCTGTTCTCGGGCGGGCGCCATGCCGTGACCCGCGCGCGGGTGGTGGAGAGCTTCGCGGGCATCGCCGCCCTCGTCGATTGCTGGCTCGAAACCGGGCGCACGCATCAAATCCGGGTGCACATGTCCCATGTCGGCCACGGGCTGCTGGGCGATCCGACTTATGGCGGCAAGCGCAAGCTGCCGGTGCGGATCATCGGGGCGGAGGCCGCAAGCGCCGTCGCCGCCTTCCCGCGGCAGGCGCTCCATGCCGCCACGCTCGGCTTCATTCACCCGGTGCGCGGGGAGGAACTCAGCTTCACCTCGCCGCTGCCCGCCGATTTCGAGGCCCTGCTGACCCGCTTGCGCAGCGCAAGCGCCCCCTGAGCTCTCACAGTTCCGTCAAGTGCGCTTGCGATGCGGCGGAAAGCGGTTCATGGTCCGTTCAGCCCCCGAGACCGGATGCCCGACCGCCCGACCGCCCTTGAAAGCCGGAGCGCGGGCCCCATTTTCCGGGGTTGAAGGGAGAATGACCGCCGATGAGCACCTATGCCAACCTGCCAGCCCCCAGCCCCGAACAGGGGCTGAACCGCTATTTGCAGGAGATCCGGAAATTTCCGCTGCTGGAGCCGGAAGAGGAATACATGCTCGCCAAGGCCTGGGTCGACCATCAGGACCCGCAGGCGGCGCACCGGCTTGTAACCTCGCATCTGCGGCTCGCCGCGAAAATCGCCATGGGCTATCGCGGCTACGGCCTGCCGCAGGCCGAGGTGATCTCGGAGGCGAATGTGGGCCTGATGCAGGCGGTCAAACGCTTCGACCCGGAGCGCGGCTTTCGTCTCGCAACCTACGCGATGTGGTGGATCCGCGCCGCAATTCAGGAATATATCCTGCGCTCGTGGAGCCTTGTGAAGCTCGGCACCACTTCGGCACAAAAAAAGCTGTTCTTCAACCTGCGCAAGGCGAAATCGAAGATCGGCGCGCTGGAAGAGGGCGATCTGCGCCCCGATGCTGTGGCCCAGATCGCCAAGGATCTCAACGTCTCGGAAGATGACGTGGTGGAGATGAACCGCCGCCTTGCGGGCTCGGATGCCTCGCTCAATGCGCAGGTGGGCTCGGCCGATGGCGACAGCGCCACGCAATGGCAAGACTGGCTCGAGGACGAAACCGCCGATCAGGCCGAGGCCTATGCCGAGGCCGACGAGCTTGAGGCGCGCCGTGCGATGCTGATTGCGGCGATGGATGTGCTCAACGAACGCGAGCGCGATATTCTCATGGCACGGCGTCTGCGCGATGAGCCGGTGACGCTTGAGGAGCTTTCGGGCCAGTATGAGGTCAGCCGCGAGCGCATTCGCCAGATCGAGGTGCGCGCCTTCGAGAAGCTGCAAAGCCGCATGAAAGCGCTCGCCAAAGAAAAGGGCATGGCGCTCTCGAGCTGATCCCCTTGCTGCCCCCAGCCCCGCGCGCTAGCCTGCGCGGGTGAGCGCCAACGGAGGGCAAGATGGAACCTGTGACCTGGGGCATTCTGGGCGCGTCGAACTTCGCGGCCACCCGCATGGGGCCTGCGCTTCATGCCGCCAAGGGCTCGTGTCTCGCCGCGCTGGCCACCGCTTCGCCCGAGAAAGCCGCGCGCTTTGCCGCCTTCGCGCCGGGGCTCAAAGTGCATGAGAGCTACGCGGCGCTGCTCGATGATCCGCAGATCGAGGCGGTCTACATTCCGCTGCCGAACACGCTCCATGTGGAATGGGGGATCAAGGCGCTTGAGGCCGGCAAACATGTGCTGATCGAAAAGCCGCTGGCGATGACCGCCGCCGAGATCGCGCCGCTGATCGCGGCGCGTGACGCGGCGGGCAAATGCGCCGCCGAAGCCTATATGATCGTGCATCACCCGCAATGGCAGCTGGTGCGGCGCTGGCTCGATGAGGGGCGGATCGGGCGGCTCAAACATGCCGATGTCACCTTCACCTATGACAACCCCGACCCCGCCAATATTCGCAACCGCGCCGATGTGGGCGGCGGCTCGATCCCCGATATCGGCGTTTACGCCTATTCCTCGATCCGCTTTGCCGCCCGCGCCGAGCCGGTGGCGCTGCACGCCCGCCTCCAGCGCGAGAACGGCGTCGACACCTTCGCCCAGGTCTGGGGCGAAATGGCGGGCCCGGACGGCGCCTTCAGCTTTGCCGCCCTCACCTCGACCCGGCTCTATCCGCGCCAGGAAGTGACGTTTCAGGGCGAGGCCGGCCGGATCACGCTCTCCGCCCCTTTCAATGCGGGCGTCTTTGGCGAGGGTCAGGTCAGCCTGCATGGCTTCAACACGACCGAAACCCACCGCTTTCCGGGGGTGAACCAATATGTGCTTCAGGTGGAGGCCTTCATCGCCCATATCCGCGCGGGCACGCCTTTCGCCTGGACGCTCGAAGAGGCGCAGAAGGGTCAGGCGATGATCGACATGGTGCGCGCCGGCGAAATCTGAGCGCGCAGGGGTGAGCGCACAGGGGGCTGTCTGCCCCCTCTGGGCCTGCGGCCCATTCACCCCCGAGGATATTTTCACAAAGTCGAAGCAGAAAGCCCGCGGCCTTCGACTTTGTGCAAATATCCCGGGGGGTGAATTTTGGCGCAGCCAAAAGAGGGGGGCAGCGCCCCCCTGCCCGGCTCGGGCCCCGCGCGCGCTCAGGCCAGCTTCGCGAGCCGCTCCTCAAGCACGTCAAAAGGCACGCCCGGCTCATCTTTCGCGCAGCGGATCACGAGCGAGGTTTTCACGCTCGCCACATTTTCCGCCGCGGTCAGCTCGCCGGTCAGAAAATTCTGGAACGTGCTCAGATCGGGCGCCGCGCATTTGAGCACAAAATCGATTTCGCCATTGAGCATGTGGCACTCACGCACCAGAGGCCAGGCCTGACACCGGCGCTCAAACGCGCTCAGATCCGTTTCGGCCTGGCTGTGCAGCCGCACCATCGCGAAGACCTGCACCTCAAAACCAAGCTCCCGCGGGTTCACATCGGCATGGTAGCCGCGAATATAGCCCGCCTCCTCCAGCGTGCGCACCCGGCGCAGGCAGGGCGGCGCGGAGATCCCGACGCGCTTGGCGAGCTCCACATTGGTCATGCGGCCATCGGCCTGAAGCTCGGCCAGAATCTTCCGGTCGATCTCGTCGAGCTTGCTCGTGCCCATGGTTCCCTCCTTGGTTGCGCAAACCTTATCTAGCGGCGCCTTCGGGCGCAATATTGTTTCGCCCTGCCGGGCGCAAGCGCAATCGGCATCGGAAACATGTCATGGCTGTCGTGAAACGCCGCGCAGCGCTTCCCCATCGCGCGCGCGACGCCTATATCAGCGGCAGGGTCGCAAAGGAGCAGACGATGGGTGAGACGAAACGGACGAAGCTGTTGATCATCGGTTCCGGGCCTGCGGGCTATACGGCGGCGGTCTATGCCTCGCGCGCGATGCTGAGCCCCGTCCTTGTGCAGGGCATGCAACCGGGCGGGCAGCTGACCATCACCACGGAAGTGGAAAACTGGCCCGGCCGCACCGAGGTGCAGGGCCCTGACCTGATGGTGCAGATGGAAGAGCATGCCCGCGCCATGGGCAGCGAGATCATTTCCGACATCATCACCACGCTCGATCTGGGCAGCCGCCCCTTTACCGCCACGGGCGATTCGGGCACCCGCTACGTGGCCGATGCGGTGATCCTCGCCACCGGGGCGCAGGCGCGCTGGCTCGGCCTGCCGTCGGAACAAAAGTTCCAGGGGTTCGGCGTCTCTGCCTGTGCCACCTGTGACGGCTTTTTCTACCGCGGCAAGGAAGTGGTCGTGGTGGGCGGCGGCAATGCCGCCGTCGAGGAGGCGATGTTCCTGACCAATTTCGCCACCAAGGTCACGGTGATCCACCGCCGCAACAGCTTCCGCGCCGAAAAGATCCTGATCGAGCGGCTGATGAAGAACCCGAAAATCGAAGTGATCTGGGAGTCGGTGGTTGAAGAGGTGCTGGGCACCGCGGCCCCGCTCGGGGTCACGGGCGTGCGCGTGAAGAACGTGCAGACCGGCGCCGAGACCGAGATCCCCTGCCACGGCTTCTTTGTCGCGATCGGCCATGCACCGGCCTCGGAGCTGGTGAAAGACCAGCTGGAGTTGCATCACGGCGGCTATGTGAAGGTTGAGCCGGGCACCACGCGCACCAGCATTCCGGGCGTGTTTGCGGCGGGCGACCTCACCGACCATGTCTACCGTCAGGCCGTCACCTCGGCGGGCATGGGCTGCATGGCGGCGCTCGATGCCGAGCGCTGGCTTGCGGCGGAGGGGCTTGCGGAGTGATCCGCTTTTCCGGCACGGTCTGGCGCATTCTGGCCGCCGACCGCGCCGGAGACGCCACCGCCCCCGTGCGCCATTCCGAGGGCCGGTTTCACCATGACGGGCAAAAAGCCCTTTATGCCTCGCTGAGCGCCGAGGGCGCGGGCGTGGCGATTGCGCGCTATCTTGCCCCCGGCGATGCGGCGCGGGTGATCGTGCCGCTCCATATCACCGCGGCGCGCCTTGTGGACCACCGCGGCAATCCAGCGCTTTCGGTTGTCTGGCAGGAGGACCGCGCCGCCACCGGGGCCCCCTCCCCCACCTGGGCCTATTCGGATGCGGCCCGCGCGGCAGGCGCACAGGGGCTCCTTTATTCCTCGCGCTCGCGCCCGGATCTGGCGCATCTGGTGCTCTTCGATCTCTCGCCCGGCACGATCCCCCTTGCAGGCGCCCCCGCCGCCTGGCCCGGTCCTTGAGCGGCAGCGACCATTGATCTCTCACACGGGGTTCGGCTGGCCCGGCTCCACGCGCTTTCCCCCCTCGCTCGGCTGTCGGCCGATATTGCATGGCGGGCCAGCCCGCCCGCACTGCCAGATCGGGCTTTGCAACCGGCGCGCTCGGGCCCGAAGACCGAGTTTGCGCCCCCCCCCCCGATTGGGGCGCGCCCTTTTGTAACCGGCTGCGGACGCTGCCGGGGCGCCTAACCCGGGGCATATAAAAAGGCCGCCCGAAGGCGGCCCTTTGACAAGTTTGCGCCCCGCTCAGGCGGCGACGGGCGTGCCAGCTTTGGCGGCGGCTTTCGCCTTTTCCTTGGCTTTCTTTTTCGCCCGCGCACGCGAGCGGTTGATCGCCACGAACATGCTCATCACAAGCGCCGCCGAAACCGCCTCGGCGAGCGTTGCCGGAACGACCAGCGTGAGCATGTCGCTCGACATCATGTTGATGTTGCCGAGCGCCAGGAACGTCAGGCCGAACACCATGAACCACGAGATCAGGCCCGCGAAAATCCCGCCGAAGCGGGCCAGCAACATCCGCAGCGTGAGCGCATAAACGAGCGCCCAACCCGCCCAGACCAGCATCTGCATCGGCGTGCCGGGGAACTCTGCTCCCATTGCGCCAAAATAGTCTTCCCACTCGGCCTTGAGCCAGTAGGCATTGATGCCGAATTCGCAGGCGGAGATCCACACCCACCCGGCGACGATCGGCGTCAGACTCGATTTAAGACCCATGACTTCCCCCTAAATGAAAAATTGGCGCCACGATACCACTGCACCGCGCCGCGACAAACGGCGTGCTTTGACGCAGTTTGCAGAAAGTCATTCTGCGTCGCGGCAAATTCGCACCAAAGCCTCCTCTTTTGCGGCCGTTCCCCCGCTTTTGCTTGAAAAACTTGGTCGATCCGGGCAAAGCGCGGCGCAAGCGCTCTGGCGCGTTGATGTTGCATTCCAAAACAGGCCCAGCGATGACCCTTCCCAATCTCGCTCCCATTCCGGAGCTTTATGTCTCTCACGAATCCGCGCTCAAGCTGAAAGTGGAAGCCGCAAGCCTGACTTCGTGGGATCTGACGCCGCGCCAGATCTGCGACCTCGAGCTTTTGATGAATGGCGGGTTTTTCCCGCTCAAGGGCTTCCTGAGCGAGGCCGACTACAATGGCGTCGTCGACAATATGCGCCTCGCCGACGGCACGCTCTGGCCGATGCCGATCACCCTCGATGTGAGCGAGAAATTCGCCGAGACCGTCGCCCCCGGCCAGGATATTGCGCTGCGCGACCAGGAAGGCGTGATCCTCGCCATCCTGTCGGTCACTGACAAATGGGAGCCGAACAAGGCGAAGGAAGCCGAAAACGTGTTCGGCGCCGATGACCTTGCGCACCCGGCGGTGAACTACCTGCACCACACGGCGGGCAAGATCTATCTTGGCGGCCCGATCACCGGCATTCAGCAGCCCGTGCATTATGACTTCAAGGCCCGCCGCGACACGCCCAACGAACTGCGCGCCTATTTCCGCAAGCTCGGCTGGCGCAAGATCGTCGCCTTCCAGACCCGCAACCCGCTGCACCGCGCGCACCAGGAACTGACCTTCCGCGCCGCCCGCGAAGCAGAAGCGAACCTGCTCATCCACCCCGTCGTCGGCATGACGAAGCCGGGCGATGTGGATCACTTCACCCGCGTGCGCTGCTATGAGGCGGTGCTCGACAAATACCCGCAATCGACCACGACGATGAGCCTTTTGAACCTTGCGATGCGCATGGCCGGCCCGCGCGAGGCGGTCTGGCACGGGCTCATCCGCAAAAACCACGGCTGCACCCATTTCATCGTCGGGCGCGACCATGCCGGCCCCGGCAAGAACTCGGCGGGCAAGGATTTCTACGGCCCCTATGATGCGCAGGAGCTGTTCAAGCAGCATGAGGACGAGATCGGCCTGACCATGGTTGATTTCAAACACATGGTCTATGTGCAGGAACGCGCAAGCTATTTCCCGGCGAACGAAGTGCCCGAAGGCTGCACCGTGCTCGACATTTCGGGCACCGAACTGCGCCGCCGCCTGCGCGAAGGGCTCGACATCCCGGAATGGTTCTCCTTCCCGGAAGTGGTGGCCGAGCTGCGCCGCACCTCGCCGCCGCGCTCGAAACAGGGCTTCACCGTGTTCTTCACCGGGCTTTCCGGTTCGGGCAAGTCGACCATCGCCAACGCGCTGATGGTGAAGCTGATGGAAATGGGCGGGCGCCCGGTGACGCTGCTTGATGGCGATGTGGTGCGCAAGCATCTCTCCTCCGAGCTCGGCTTCTCGAAAGAGCACCGCGACATCAACATCAAGCGCATCGGCTATGTGGCGTCGGAAATCACCAAAAACGGCGGCATTGCGATCTGTGCGCCGATCGCGCCCTACACGGCCACCCGCCGTGCCGTGCGCGAGATGATCGAGGCTTACGGCGCTTTCGTCGAAGTGCATGTCGCCACGCCCATCGAGGAATGCGAGGCGCGCGACCGCAAGGGGCTCTACAAGCTCGCCCGGGAAGGCAAGATCAAGGAATTCACCGGCATTTCCGACCCTTATGAAGTGCCTGCCAATCCCGAGCTCGCCGTCGATACGACCGGCGTCGATGTCGACCACTGCGCGCATCAGGTGATCCTGAAGCTCGAATCGATGGGCCTGATCAAGGGCTGAGCCGCCGTCAGCCCAAACACAAAAGGGGCGCCCCGGGCGCCCCTTCTTCATTTCTGCGCCGCCAATGGGTCAGTGCACGCTCACCGCCACCGCCTCATTGGCGCGGGCAAGCTGAAAGGCCGTCCAGCGATCTTTGACGAGCGCAAGCCGCTCGCCATTGGCGGCATGGAGCGCGTAGATCTGCGTGGCATCGCCCGCCTGGGCCCGAATGTCTTCCGGCAGATCAGAGACGGCGACCGCGCGCACATAAAGGATACGCTCGCCACCCATTTGCGGGCCAAAATCGAATGCTTGGTTCATCTCATCCCCCTTTCAGCGTTTGCGGATCGGAATCGTTTGCACCACGGGCTCGGGCTGAGAGCGCCTCAGCTCGATATGCAACAGCCCATTTTCAAGCCCCGCCCCGGCGACCTCGACCCCGTCAGCAAGCACAAAGCTGCGTTGGAAGGCGCGCGCCGCAATGCCGCGATGCAGGAAGATTCGCTCGGCGCCCTCTTCGGCCTGACGGCCGCGAATCACCAGCGCGCGATCTTCCATCGTGATCGCGAGATCAGCCTCGGCAAACCCGGCAACGGCGAGGGTGATGCGGAACTCATCCGGCCCGGATTGCTCGATATTATAGGGGGGATAGGCGTCGGACCCGTTTTTTGCGGTCCGCTCGACAAGGCGTTCGAGCTGATCGAACCCCAGAAGGTAAGGATGTGCGCCGAAGCTCAGTTTCGTCATCTGGCAAGCCCTTTGGAAAGCGACGTTGCGAAAAAGGGCCCCGCCGCGCGGCAGCCCGATGATCACGATATGGGGTCTGAACCGGTCCGTGCAAGGGGCGGGCGCGCGGCGATACAGTTGAAATTTCCCCCCGCAACCGCCAGATATCGCTATAGTTCAAAATGCCGGAGCGACTCGTGCGCGGCCGGAACGCAACCGTCAGACCTTGTCAGCTGAGTTCGGAACCCGCCATGAATGCCCATAGCGACACGCCGCTGGAGATGAACCCGGAAGATGTGATGCGAGTCAAGCTGGAGGTTTTGCGCCGCGAGCACCGCGACCTTGACGAGGCGATCAGCGCGCTCATTGCCGCGACCCACCCGGATCAGCTCCGGCTTGTGCGGCTGAAAAAGCAAAAACTCGCCCTCAAGGATCAGATCGCGCGGATCGAAGACCGCCTCACCCCGGACATCATCGCCTGAGCCAGTCGCACGACCGGCTTGCCCCTGCATACGGGCCGCCTATAGTGCCGGTTCCGTAAACTGGGGGGCCGAATGGGCGTGAAAGTGGGAATCATCATGGGCAGCCAGTCCGACTGGGCGACCATGCGCGAAGCGGCGGCAGTGCTCGACGAGCTGGGCGTGCCCTACGAGAAAAAGATCGTCTCGGCGCATCGCACCCCCGACCGTCTCTGGGCCTATGGCAAATCTGCGGTCGAGCGCGGCCTTCAGGTCATCATCGCAGGCGCGGGGGGTGCTGCGCATCTGCCCGGCATGATGGCCTCGAAAACCCGCGTGCCCGTTGTGGGGGTGCCGGTGCAGACCCGCGCGCTCTCGGGCGTCGACAGCCTCTATTCGATCGTGCAGATGCCCAAGGGCTTTCCCGTCGCCACGATGGCAATTGGCGCGGCGGGCGCGGCCAATGCCGGGCTGATGGCGGCGGGTATCCTTGCGTTGCAGGATGCAGCACTTGCCGCGCGGCTCGATGCCTGGCGCGCCGCCCTCTCCGCCTCGATCCCCGATGAGCCGCAAGATGAGTGAGATGCTGAAACCGGGCGCAACGATCGGCATTCTGGGGGGCGGCCAGCTTGGGCGGATGCTCTCCGTCGCGGCCTCCCGCCTCGGCCTCAAATGCCATATTTTCGAGCCCGGCGCGGGCGCGCCCGCAGGGCAGGTGGCGGAGCGGGTCTTCACCGCCCCCTATGAAGACGCCGGCTGCCTGCGCGCCTTTGCCGAGGGCGTCGATGTGATCACCTATGAATTCGAGAACATCCCGACCTCGGCGCTCGATCTGCTGGAGAGCCTGCGCCCGATCCGCCCCGGCCGCCGCGCGCTGGCGATCAGTCAGGACCGGATCCTCGAGAAGAGTTTTCTCAACGAGATCGGCCTTGCCACCGCCCCCTGGGCCGAGGTGACCGATGCCGCAACTCTTGCGGCGGCCCTCGAGCAGATTGGCGCGCCTGCAATCCTGAAAACCACACGTCTGGGCTACGACGGCAAGGGGCAGGCGCGGATCATGGCCCCCGAAGATGCGCCCGCGGCGCTCACCGCGATGGGCGGGGCCGCGGCGGTGCTCGAAGGCTTTGTCGATTTTTCCGCCGAGATCTCGGTGATCGCCGCGCGCGGGCTCGATGGCGCGGTCGCCTGCTATGATCCGGGCGAGAACGTGCACAAATCGGGCATCCTGCATACCACGACAGTGCCGGCAAAAATCCCGCCCGCGCTGCGCTCGGATGCGGTGCTGATCGCCGCGCGCATCCTCAATGCGCTCGATTACGTGGGCGTGCTCGGGGTCGAGCTTTTCGTCACGCCCCAAGGGCTTTTGGTGAACGAAATCGCCCCCCGGGTGCATAATTCGGGCCACTGGACACAGGCGGGCTGCGCCGTTGACCAGTTCGAGCAGCATATCCGCGCCATTGCCGGCTGGCCTCTGGGCGACGGCAGCCGCTACGCCGATGTCGAAATGCTCAACCTGATCGGCGCGGATGTGGACCGCGTGCCGGAATTCGCAAAAGCGAAGGCCACGCAGATCCACCTTTACGGCAAGGCCGAAGCAAAGCCCGGCCGCAAGATGGGCCACGTCAACCGCGTGTTGTGAGCGCCGGGGGCTGTCTGCCCCCGGACCCCCGAGGATATTTGCACAAAGTCGAAAGCAGGCTCCGTTCTCTTCGACTTTGCGCAAATATCCCGGGGGTGAATTGGCCGAAGGCCAAGAGGGGGCAGCGCCCCCGCGCCGCCGCCGCTCTAGCTGCGCTCGAGATTGAGCGCGATCAACTCTGTCACCTGCTGCGCATGGGTTGCGGGCAACATATGCCCGCCGCCCGGAATGCAGGCCGTGCCCACATCCGCCATCCGCGCCGCAATCGCCGCACAGACCTCGGCCACGATCGGCGGGCTCTTGTCGCCATGGATCAGCATCACCGGCACCTCGATTCCCTCGATCCCGTCGTCGCGCCAGATCCGCCCCGGATCTTCGAAATTCGCCGCCGAGATATTGCGCACCATCGGCATTGACGCACAAAATCGTGCGCGCTGATGCTCCGGCAGCGCCTCCCATGGCACACCCGCGCCCCATTCACGCATGAAGCCCTTGGCCGCCGCCTCATGATCCCCCGCCGCGATCAACGCCTCGAAATGGCTCTGCCGCTGCCTGAGCTCTGCCCATTCTGCGCTGCCTTCGACGGCGCGAAACAGCACTGGCTCGATCAGCGTGAGCGAGCGCACCGCCTCGGGCGCGCCCACCGCGATGCGCAAGGCCACCGAGGCGCCAAAACTGTGACCGATCAGATCCACCGGTCGATGGATGAAACTTGCCGCGATCTGCGTGACCAGCCGCTGATAGGCGCCGGGTTCGGGCGCGGCATCTTGCCAAGGCGGAGACTGGCCATGGCCGGGCTGGTCAAAAACCGTGGTGGTGAGCTGCTCTGCCAGCGGCTCCAGCACCGGCGCCCAGAGGCTTGCCGCGCCAAGCGTGCAATGCACCGCGAGCGCCGGGCGCGGCCCGCGCCCGATGTCGTGCCAATGGATCTCCTGCCCCAGCCGCGTGTCGTGCGCCATCAGAGGCTCCCCAGATGCGCATCAAGGAAATCGAGCCGGTCCTGGCCCCAGAAGCGCTGGTCGGTCTCGGCCACGATGTAGAAGGGCGAGCCGAAAACGCCGCGCTCCACGGCCTCTTCAAGGGTGCGCTCGTAGGCCATCGCGCCAGTGAAAAGCCCGGATGTGACGAGGTTCGGATCGAAGCCCGCCGCCGTGAGCTTTTCGCGCAGCACGTCATCTTCCGCAATGTTGCGCTCCTCGACCCAAAGCGCATGGGCAATGCCGCGCACCAGCGCCCCCAGATCGCCGCCGCCCGCCGCCTGCGCGGCGATCACCGCATAAGAGGCCGGAGCGCCATTGGGCGGATAGCCTGCGGGCTTGAGCACCATCTCCATGCCAAGATGCTTCGACCAGCGCTCCAGTTCCTGCATCCGGTACTCGAGCCGGCTCTGATGCCGCTGCGCGGGCCGCACGCCCCCGGTGCGATCAAAGAGCGTGAGCAGGTCAAGCGGCTTGTAAGTGAGGCTTGCGCCGTGCTTTGCCGCGATCTGCTCCAGCCGGTCCCCCGCCAGATAGGTCCAGGGACTGAAAACAGAGAAAAAGTAATCGATATGCGCCATAGTATCGCTCCCCCGGCTTGCAAGGTTTGCGAGCAGGCTAGCCCGGTGCTAAGGCAGGCGCAATCCGGCGAATCCCCTCTCGTCGGCGCGCGTGAAAGGACCGAACATGCCCGCGATGACCGAACCGAAGCTCATTTCCGGCAATGCCAACCGCCCGCTGGCACAGGCCATCGCGCGGCGCATGTCGATGCACCGTGGCATGTCGGTCGGGCTTGTCGATGCCCGCGTCGAGCGGTTCAACGATCAGGAGATCTTTGTCGAGGTCTATGAGAATGTCCGTGGCGAAGACATGTATATCATCCAGCCGACCTCGAACCCGGCCAATGACAACCTGATGGAACTGCTGATCATGACCGATGCGCTCAAGCGCTCCTCGGCTGATCGCATCACCGCCGTCATCCCCTATTTTGGCTATGCCCGCCAGGACCGCCGCGCCAAGGCCCGCACGCCGATCTCGGCCAAGCTGGTGGCAAACCTGCTCACCGAGGCGGGGGTGGACCGGGTGCTGACGCTCGATCTGCACGCCACGCAGATTCAGGGCTTTTTTGATATCCCGGTGGACAACCTTTACGCCGCGCCGGTGTTCGCGCTCGACATCTTGCACAATTTCAAGGGCCAGCTTGAGGATGTGATGGTGATCTCGCCCGACGTGGGCGGCGTGGCGCGCGCGCGCGAGCTCGCCAAACGGATCGGCGTGCCGCTCGCCATTGTCGACAAACGTCGCGAGAAGGCGGGCGAAGTGGCCGGCATGACCGTGATCGGCGATGTGACCGGCAAGAAATGCATCATCGTCGATGACATCTGCGACACCGCGGGCACGCTCGTCAAAGCCGCCGATGTGCTGATCGAGGCGGGCGCAACCGAGGTCCATGCCTATATCACCCATGGCGTGCTTTCCGGCCCGGCCGTGGGGCGGATCACCGGCTCGGTGATGAAATCGCTCGTGATCACGGATTCGATCGAACCGACCGAGGCAGTGAAGGCGGCGGCGAATATCCGCATCGTGCCGACCGCGCCGATGTTCGCGCAAGCGATCCTCAACACCTGGTCGGGCACCTCGGTCAGCTCGCTTTTCGAGACCGATACGCTGGTGCCGATCTACGAAGGGCTCTATTCGGCGCAATGAGCGCGCCCGGTTGACCCGGAGAGGGGGCGCTGCCCCCCGTCGCGTGCCGCGACTCCCCCCGGGATATTTGCACAAAGTCGAAGGCGACACCGTTTTGCCTTCGACTTTGTCTAAATATCCCGGGGGGTGAATTGGCCGCAGGCCAAGAGGGGGGCAGCGCCCCCCTTTCTTCATTTCAGATGCGCAAGGAAGGTATCGACCTCAGCCTCGGTCGTGGCCCAGCTCGTCACCATTCGCGCCGAAAGGGATTCCGCCGCATCGCCTTCGAGCGATTGGTCGAAGGGCCAAAGATAATATGCCGCGCCTGCCGCCTGCAGGCGCCGGTGCGCCCCGCGCGGGAAGGCCGCAAAAACCTCGTTCGCATCGGTCGGGTGCAACAGATGCGCGCCCGGCACGGTGCGGATGCCCGCCGAGAGCCGCGCGGCCATCGCATTGGCGTGGCGCGCAAGGTCGAGCCAGAGATCGCCTTCAAGGTAAGCTGCCATCTGCGCCGCGAGGAAGCGGTGCTTAGAGAACAGATGCCCGCCGCGCTTGCGGCGCGTTTCAAATTCATGCGCACGGGCGGGGTTGAAGAGGATCACCGCCTCCACCCCCATGCAGCCGTTTTTGGTGCCACCGAAGCTCAAGACCTCCACCCCCGCCTTCCAGGTCATCTCCGCAGGCGTGCAGCCGAGCGAGACGAGCGCATTGGCAAAGCGCGCCCCGTCCATATGGACAGGCAGCTTGAAATCACGCGCGATCGCGCAGATCGCGGCCACTTCGGCGGGCGTATAGACCGCCCCCGCCTCGGTGGCATTGGTCAGCGAAACCATGCCGCGCTGGACATTGTGGATGCCGCCGCGCCCGGTATGGGCGATGATGCGGCGCAGCGCCTCCGGGTCCATCTTCGCATCGGCGCCCTCCACGAGCACGAGCTTGGAGCCACCGGTGTAAAACTCCGGCGCGCCGCATTCGTCCTCCTCGATATGGGCGTTGCGATGGCAGAAGATCGCGCCCCAGGGTTGGGTCAGCACCGCGCAGGACAGCGCATTGGCCGCCGTTCCGGTGGGCACAAGATAAACCGCCGCCTCGGGCGCCTCGAAGATCGCGCGCAGCCGCGCCACGACCGCGGCGCTCAGCGGATCGGCGCCGTAAGAGGGCATATGGCCGGCATTGGCAGCGGAAAGCGCTGCAAGGATCGCGGGCGCGACCCCGGCGGTGTTGTCAGAGGCAAAGTGCATTCAGAGATCCTCGATCGTGTAGTCTTGCCAGTCGTCCTCGGGCACTTCGGCCTCGGAGACGGTCCAGCCTCGCACCGACATGCCCGCCTCATGCACGGTCTCGGTCGAGCCCGAGATCAGATAGTGCCATTCGGGCAGGGGTTTCCCCTCCCAGCGCAGCCGGTAAGCGCAGGTCACGGGCATCCAGTAGACGCTTTTCTTGAGTGACTTCGGCGTCAGCCGCACGCATTCGGGCACGTAGCGGTGCCGCGTTTCGTAATTGCGGCAGCGGCAGCTTTCGCCATCGAGCAGCTTGCAGGCGACGCGGGTGAACTCAAGTTCGCCCGTATCCTCGTATTCGAGCTTGTTCAGGCAGCATTTGCCGCAGCCATCGCAAAGCGCTTCCCATTCCGCGGGGGTGAGCGCCTTGAGCGGCAGGGTCCAGAAGTCGGGGCGGAGCGTGGTCATTGCCGGCACCCTGCCCCATGCGGGGCGCGATGGAAAGGGGTCAAACGCTGGCGAGGATCTGACGGGCGGTGGCGCAATCCTCCGCCATCTGTGTCATCAACCCGTCGAGGCCGTCAAACTTCAGCTCCGGGCGCAGATAGGCGACGAGGGCCACGGAGAGATGCTGGCCGTAAAGATCACCATCGAAGTCGAAGAGGAAGGTCTCAAGGTTGGGGGTATTGGTGCCAAACATCGGCCGCACCCCAAGACTGGCCGCGCCATGGTAGCTGCCCGCCTGCGGGCCGGTGAGCACATCGACCTTGACGGCATAAACCCCCAGCCGCGGCAGATGCAGCCCGGCCACCGACATGTTTGCAGTGGGAAAGCCGAGCCCCTTGCCGCGCTTGTCGCCATGGATCACCTCGCCCTCGATCCGGTGCAGGTGGCCCAGCATCTTCGCGGCATCTTCGGGGCGGCCCTCGCTCAGCGCGTGGCGGATATTGGTCGAGGAGACCTCGACCCCCTCGATATGCAGGAGCGGCGCGACGGTGACCTCATAGCCATAACGGCGCCCGAAGGCGATCAGCTCTGCCGTGCCCCCCGCCCGCTTTTTGCCAAAGCGGAAATCGCCCCCGACCGCAACATGCGAGACCCCGAGCCCCTCGGCCAGCACATCGCGGGCGAAGGCCTCGGGCTCAAGCCCCGCAAGATCTTTGCTGAAAGGCAGTTCGTAAAGCCGGTCGACCCCGAGCTTTTCAAAGCGGTTCCTCCGCGCCTCGGCATTCATCAGCCGGAAGGCGGGCGCGTCGGGCGCAAATACCTCGCGCGGATGCGGCTCGAAGGTGATGATGCCAAGCGGGCCGCGGCCGCGCGCAAGGTCGATCACCGACTGGTGGCCGAGATGCACGCCATCGAAATTGCCCATCGCCACCGAGGCGCCCTTCGCCTCGGCCTCGAGCCCCGTCCAGTGGCTGTAAACTCGCATCCGTCCCCGCATCCGGCGCGGCCCGGAGCCCTTGCCGTGTCAGTCCGCCTTGCAGGCGGGCGCCAGAACCTGCGCCTCGCCCTCGATCACCACCGTATCGCCCACGCGGCAGCGGGTTTCAAGGGTCACGCGACGCTTCACCGGGTCGATTGCGGCGACAGTGACCTCGGCAGTCACCACATCGCCCGGACGCACCGGAGCGCGGAACTTGAGCGACTGGCCAAGGTAGATCGTGCCATGGCCGGGCAATTGCTCGCCGATCACCGCCGAAATCAGCCCGGCAGAGAGCATGCCATGCGCGATCCGGCCCTTGAACATTGTCCCCTTGGCGAAATCTTCGTCCAGATGCACGGGGTTGTGATCGGTCGACACTTCCGCGAACATCTCGATGTCGCGGTCGGTGATTTCCTTCGTGAGCGCGCGGCGCATCCCCACTTCAAGCTCGTCGATGCAGATCGTGCCGCGGTGAATCGTGTCGGTCATGGGGCGCTCCGGGCCAAGGGTCATGTTGCGGCGCGGCATAGCATGCAGGCCGCGACAATGCAAGCGCAGCGAAACTTATGACCAAAAATTGCGAATATCGCGCAAGATAGTTACCTCACGCGCCATGTCTCAGCGCAATTTGCCGATCGAATACTGCGGCGATTGCTGCCGCGCCCCGAGCCAGGCGGCGAGCAGATCGGGATCGGGCGCCTCCGCATCGGGGCCGAACTGGTCCACGGCAAGCCCGCCGGTGACAAAGAGCACGTCGAGCCCCTCGCCCATCGCGCCTGCCACATCGGTGTTGATGCCGTCACCAATGGCAAGGATGCGGCTGTCGTCGGTATCATGGATTTCAAGAAGCCGGCGGCGCGCCATGTCGTAGATCGGCGGATGCGGCTTGCCGAAATAGAGCGCGCGCCCCCCCATGTCTTCGTAAAGCGCGGCCAGCGCGCCCGCGCAGTAGATCCGCTTTTCGCCCATGTCGACGACCACATCGGGGTTGGCGCACAGCATCGGCAGGCCGCGGGTCTTGGCGGCAAGGAAGCGCGGCCGGTAATCCTCGGGCACTTCGTTCACCTCATCAAAGGGGCCGGTGCAGATGATCCCTTCCGCCTCCTCGAACGGCACGCGCTCGATCTCGGCGCGGCCCGCCCAGGCGGCGGGCACGTCGGTGAAGAACCCATCATCCTTCGACGGCCCCAGATGCCAGACCTTGCGCCCGACAGCGCCTGCAAACATTGCATCTTGCGCCGCATCGCCCGAGGTCACGATCAGATCCCAGGCCGCGCGCGGCACGCCCATCCGGTCGAGCTGCTCGCCCACGAAGCGCGCGGGCCGCGGCGCATTGGTGATCAGCACCACCTTGCCGCCGCGCGCACGGAAGGTGGTGAGCGCCTCAACCGCGGCCGGAAAGGGGCGCACCCCATTGTGCAAACAGCCCCAGAGGTCGCAGAACACGGCGTCGTAACGGTCGGAAATATCGTCGAGCGAGTGGAGGATACGGGTCATCGGGGGCCTTTCAGTAGCATGCGCGCCGCAAGATCGGCCGCAGCGGCAGGCAGCTTATGGCACCGATGCGACAGAATGGCAAAGGCTTGAAGGGGGGGGCGCTGCCCCCTCTTTTGCCTTTGGCAAAATTCACCCCCGGGATATTTGGACAAAGTCGAAGAAAAGCGGCCCTGCTGTCGGCTTTGTGCCCATAGCGCAGGCCAGATCGCCCGGAGGGGCGCGGCGCAACTGCGCGGGGGAGCCAACAGGAGGGCCGCCCCTCCTTGCCCCACACCCCCAAGCTGCTGTATCTCTTCCCTCTACAACCACCAATGAAAGCGAGCAGCATGGCCGGCGATCTTCTGTCCTCGTCCCCGACCGAAACCTATGACGCCTCCTCGATCGAGGTGCTCGAGGGGCTCGAGCCGGTGCGCAAGCGCCCGGGCATGTATATCGGCGGCACGGACGAACGCGCGCTTCATCACATGGTGGCCGAGATCCTTGACAACGCGATGGACGAGGCGGTGGCGGGCCATGCGACCCGGATCGAGCTTGAAATGAACGATGACGGCTCGGTCACCGTGCGCGACAATGGCCGCGGCATCCCGGTTGACCCGCATCCCAAGTTTCCGGGCAAATCCGCGCTTGAGGTCATTCTTTGCACGCTCCATGCGGGCGGCAAATTCTCCAACAAAGCCTATTCCACCTCGGGCGGCCTCAATGGCGTCGGCTCCTCGGTGGTGAACGCGCTCTCCGATCTGATGGTGGTGCAGGTCGCGCGCAATCGCGAACTGTTCGAGCAACGCTTTTCGCGCGGCGTCCCCCAGGGGCCGGTGGAAAAACTCGGCGCGGCGCCAAACCGGCGCGGCACCATGGTCACCTTTCACCCCGACCCGGAAATTTTCGGCACGCTCAGCCTCAAGCCGGCCCGGCTCTTTCGCATGGCGCGCTCGAAAGCCTATCTCTTCTCCGGCGTCGAGATCCGCTGGAAAAGCGCGCTCGCCGATGGCGACACGCCGCTTGAGGCGACGTTCCACTTCCCCAACGGGCTTGCCGATTTTCTGGGCGAAGTGCTCACCGGCGCCGCGACCTATGCCGACAGGCCCTTTGCGGGGCGCGTGAGCTTTGAGGAAAAATTCGGGGTGCCCGGCTCTGTTGAATGGGCGATCAACTGGACGCCCGCGCGCGACGGCTTCCTGCACAGCTATTGCAACACCGTGCCGACGCCCGAGGGCGGCACGCATGAGGCCGGGTTCTGGGCCGCGATCCTGAAGGGCATCCGCGCTTACGGCGAGCTTTCCAACAACAAGAAGGCCGCGCAGATCACCCGGGAAGACATGCTGACGGGCGGCTGCGCGCTGATCTCGATCTTCATCCGGGAGCCCTCTTTCGTCGGCCAGACCAAGGACCGGCTGAGCACGGAAGAGGCCGCAAAATGGGTCGAAAGTGCGGTACGCGACCATTTCGACAACTGGCTGGCGACGGACCCGAAATGCGCGGGCGCGATTCTCGACTTTCTCGTGCTGCGCGCCGAGGAGCGGCTCAAGCGCCGCGCCGAAAAGGAAACCTCGCGCAAATCCGCCACCAAGAAACTGCGCCTGCCCGGCAAGCTTGTGGACTGCTCGGCCTCCAACCGCGCGGGCACCGAGCTTTTTCTCGTTGAGGGCGACTCGGCGGGCGGCTCGGCGAAAATGGCGCGCGAGCGCACCACCCAGGCGCTTTTGCCGCTGCGCGGCAAGATCCTGAACGTGCTCGGCGCGGCGAGTTCAAAACTTGGCCAGAACCAGGAGATCAATGATCTTGCGCAGGCGCTCGGCGTCGGGCTCGGCGCAAAATTCCGCGTCGATGACCTGCGCTATGACAAGATCATCATCATGACCGATGCCGATGTCGACGGCGCGCATATCGCGAGCCTCTTGATGACCTTCTTCTTCACGCAGATGCGGCCGCTGATTGACAAGGGCCACCTCTACCTCGCCTGCCCGCCGCTTTACCGCCTCACGCAGGGGGCCAAGCGGATCTACGTGGCCGATGATGCCGAGAAGGAGGCCTGGCTCAAGAAGGGGCTGGGCGGCAAGGGCAAGATCGACGTGCAGCGCTTCAAGGGGCTGGGCGAGATGGACGCGAAAGACCTGAAGGACACGACCATGAACCCGGCGACGCGCAAGCTCATCCGGGTGACGATCGACGACGAGTTTGCGGGCGAAACGGACGATCTGGTGGAGCGCCTGATGGGCAAGAAGCCGGAACTGCGGTTCCAATACATCACCGAGAACGCGAAATTCGTGGAAGATATGGAATTGGATGTTTGAGGGGGACCGAAACACGGGCCCAGAGCCGTGGTCTGTCCGGTCTGAGCGCTGACGACTGCAATTTCTCGATCTGCTGCCCCCCCGGGCATCCGTTCCTCTCAGATGGCCCGTGCCGTGATGGTTATGGGCGGCGGTTGGTGAGGTGAGCGCCGCAATCTGAACCGCCGGGAGCAGGGGATTTTCTGCGCCACAGCGGCAGGAGGCTGGCACGACGGGCCCCCAAGGGCGAGACGCCCGCGCCGGAACCACTGCTCGGCATTCAGGGTCAAAGCGCCGTTTGCGGACCGGCCATGCGCCCCCGTTCGGACCACAGATGCGGGCGCGGGGGGCGGGGCGCTTTGCGAGCGGCGCCGTGCCTGGTGCACTCGCCGCGCCCAAGCCCGCCGCGCAGTCGCTCCAAACTCTCGCCGCGGCCAGGCTCGTGGCTCTCAGCACAGCCCCCTAACCCGGCGACCGCGCGGGTAACGGACTGGCGCGGCTTTCTTGCGAGATTCGGCGCTCCGCTGAAAGGAGATCACCATGACCGATCAATTCGCACACCTCACCCCGGGGCTCGACAGCCCGTCGATGGGCGGCAACGCCATCACGCCCTCCGACAGCACGGACCTGCCCGCGCCGGTGCGCGCCGTGACCATCGGCACGGCTGCGGGCGTGATCAAATATGTTCATGCCCGCACCGGGGCCACCTGCACCACCGGCCCGCTGCCGGTCGGGCAGCATTCGATCTGGGCCCGCCGCATCCTCGCCACCGGCACGACGGCCACCGGCCTGACGGGGTGGCAGTGATGCTCGGGCTCGGTCTTGGCGGGTTTGGGCTCGATGCGCGGCGGGTTGCGCAACCGTGGTCGCCCGCCAGCATGGCTGGGCTTCTGGCGTGGTATGACCCGTCTGACCTCTCGACGCTCTGGCAAGACGCCGAAATGACCACGCCGATTACCGCATCTGGCCAACCTGTTGGGGCGATCCGCGACAAGAGCGGCAACGGCCATCACCTGACACAGGCCACGGCATCCAGGCGCCCGATGTATCAGGCGTCCGGGGGCCGGCATTGGCTTCAGTCCGACGGGGTTGATGATGCGCTGGGGATCGCCTCACGATATGGGCTCGGGGCGAACCCGGCTCTGTCCATTACCGCCGGAATGCGCTGGCTGGGCAGCGAAGCCGATGGCCGTCTCCTTTCGATCGGCTACGGAGCAACAGGAAACCTGTCAGTTGGCACGGGAACCAGCGGCTCTGCCTGGCGCCATTCCAACGGGAATACCATTTTCGGAACGCCCACCGCTGGCCTTGACGTGCTCGCGACATGGGCGCGTGAAGCAGATGTTGCTTACGGGGCCGAGCAGTTTTGGCGCAATGGCGTGCCTCAGGCGATAACATTCAGCGCGGTGACGGCCTTGCCGTCGAGCACGGATGCCAACACCACGGCTTTTTCCTTTGGGGCGGCCAATTACCTGACGGCTCGACTTTATGGGATGATCATCGCCAATGCGCGGTTGCCGCAAGCCGAAACCTGGATGGCGGCAAAATCCGGAGTGACGCCATGACCGCGATCATCGTGCGCCTGGGCGCGCTTGCGCAAGCCGAGGCCGTGGCGGGGGCGCAATGGTCTGTGCCGCTCGGATCGGGCGGAATTGTGACGCATATGGGCTGCAACTGGGTGGGGTGCCCCGGCGAGATCACCTCTGCGCTGGAACAGGTTGATGGCGTCCGCACGGGCGAAGACTTCTTTGGCCTGTGCGAAGATCTTGGCGTGGCGCCGATCGCGCTGTGACGTGCTCGGGAACTCTCTGCCGCTGGCTGCGTTGGTCTTGCAGAATCTGCATCAGGGAGATGATCGATGACCAAGATTGCCATTCCGCTGCTCGCCGTTCTGGCGCTCACCGCCTGCGAAACAGTCAAGGGCGCGGGCCGGGACATGCAGGCGGCGGGTCATGCGGTGACCAGTGAAGCGGCGGAGACCCAGGCGGAAATGTAACGGCCCCGGTGGCGCGCCCCGGCTCAAGGCCCGGGCGCCCCTTTTCCCGCAAGCGCGTGCAACGATCTGGCGGCTATCGCGCGGGCCGTGTCAGCCGCATCACCAGTTCTTCGCGCAAAAGCCCTTCATCCTCGCCGCTGTCGCGGGCGAGGCGTTTGAGCCCGAAGTGGACCCGCGCGATCTCCTGATAATAGCTGGTGAAAGCGTAGTTCACCGCAGCCCCCGCAACAGCGCCAAGCACCGGCACCGTTTGCGCCGCGAGCTTTTGCCCGAGTGCCAGCGCAAGCCGCGGCGCGACCTTGCCGATCAGCCCGTGCAGCCCCGCGCCGGTCAGCGTCATGCGCGCGGTCAGAAAGCCCATGTCGGCCCCGTCATCGGCGTCGAGCGGCCCCGCGGCGGCAAAGACGCGCAGGCATTCGATCCGCACCTCGTCGGTCTCGGGGTCAAATCCATGCTCGGCGGCAATCCCCTGAATTGCGCGCAGCAAAAGCGTGATGGTGAAGGGAAGCTCGGCAAGCGCGCTGGGCAAACCACCAGCCCCGCCGGCTGCGCCCAGCGCGGTGCTGAGCGCCTTGTTCACCCAATCGGGCCGGTCCGCCACCACCCCGCGCGAGCGGCTGGCGGCCTCAAAGGCCGTGTCGAGCCCGCGCTCGGTGGCCGCTTGCAACCCGCCCCGCACCGGCGCGGGCAGCCGCCCGATGAGCCCCTCCGTGGTGGCCCCGACAAGCGAGATCACCTGCATCATCGGCCCCGAGGCCGTGCGATGGCGCCGCGCCAGCGCATCAAGCGCCGACGTCAGAGTGGGATCGGTGACGGGCAGTAAAATTTCGGGCTGCATGGCTCTCCCCTGTTTGCACCGATATGGGGCGCGGGGGGGCCGGACAAAAGATCAGGGCGCGAATTTCTCCACCGCGCCGCGCACGCCCTCCCAGGCGCCGGGCACGAGGTCGAGCGCCAGCACCCGATCGGGGTTGGTGGGCGGTGGCATCTCCACATCCTCGATCTTTTCAAAGCCGAAGCGCTGGTAATAGGGCGCATCGCCCACCAGCAGCACCCGCTCCCAGCCGAGCTTGCGCGCCTCGGTGAGGCTTTCGCGCATCAAAAGGCCGCCCAGCCCCTCACCCTGCCGCGTCGGGTGCACGGCAACGGGGCCCAGAAGCAGCACGCGCTCTCCGCCCACGCGCACGGGCCAGTAGCGGATCACCGCGGCCAGCACGCCATCTTCGCGCAAGGTCAGGCAAAGCTCCTTCACCGGGGCCACCCCTTCGCGCAGGCGGTAGGAGGACAGCGCCGTTCGTCCGGGCGCGAAACAGAGGTCGTAAAGCGCCTCCACCTCCCACCAGTCAGCCTCGGCCTCTTCCTCAAGCTGATACATGCTGCCCCCGATTCCTGCGCGATTATTCGCTTTCCCCGCGCCTAACACGCGCTAATCTCGGGTTCAAATCAAAGGAGACCGTGATGTTCTACCGCCCGGAGGAGGGCCACAGCCTGCCGCACAACCCGTTTGGCGCGATCGTGGCCCCGCGCCCGATCGGCTGGATCTCGACCCGCGGCAGGCTGGGCGACAATCTCGCCCCCTATTCCTTCTTCAATGGCGTCGCCTACACGCCCCCGCAGGTGATCTTTGCCTCCACCTCGGCAAAGGCGGACCGCGGGGACACCAAGGACAGCCTCGCACAGATCCGTGAGACGGGGGTATTTTGTGTCAATATCGTCTCCTCGGATCTGATCGGCGCGATGAACGCCTCCTCGGCGGCGCTCCCCGCGGGGGAGGATGAATTCGTCGCCAGCGGGCTCGAAAAGGCGGATTGCGTGGTGATCGACTGCCCGCGCGTGGCGGCGGCGCCTGCCAGCCTCGAATGCCGGCTGGTGCAGGTTGTCCCGCTGCTTGGCGCCTATAACTACCTGATTCACGGCGAGGTGGTGGGCGTGCATATCCGCCCCGATTGCCTGAAAGACGGTCGTTTTCTCCCGCCCGACCGCCTCACCCGGCTCGGCTATAACGACTATGCCACGATCACTGAAACCTTTGCGCTGGCGCGGCCCTGAGGGGCGGGGCTAGCGCGCCTTGCGGGCCGAGCGCAGGAGCGTGTAGACCCCGGAGGCCACGACCAGCGCCGCACCAAGGAGCATCGGCGCATCCGGGCGTTCGCCAAACACGATCACGCCCAGAATGAGCGCGAAAACGAGGCGGGTGTAGCGAAACGGCGTGATCACGGAAACGTCGCCCATCCGCATCGCCGCGGTAAGCGCCCAATAGGCGGCGACGCCCACCGCCACGGCCCCCGCAATCGGCCAAAGCGCGTCCGGGCGCGGCGGGGCAGCGCCCCCCGTCACCGCAAGGATGATCGCGCCCGCGGGCACAAGCGCGGCAAAGCCGTAGATGCCAAGCTGGAAATTTGTCAGCACCTTTGGCGCCGCACGGGTGGCAAGGTCGCGCCCGGCAAAGCCCAAAAGCCCCAGCACCGTCCAGAGCGCGGCGGGCACAAACCCTTCAAGCCCCGGGCGCAAGATCACCAGAACGCCGAGAAAGCCGACGCCAATTGCCGCCCAGCGCCGTGGCCCGACCTGTTCACGAAAAAGGAGCGCGGCCCCCGCCACAACGACAAGCGGTGTCGCCTGCAAAATCGCCGAAGCGTTGGAAAGGGGGGTGAGCGCGATCCCGAGCGTGTAACCAAGCCGCCCGATGATCTCGAAAGCGGCTTTGATCAGCATCAACCGGCTCGCCACAGCGCGGTGCCACAGCCCCTGCCCCGCGCCCAGTGCCAGTGCCGCAAACACCGCCGTGCCGCCAAGCCCGAACAAGATCAGCACCTCGCCCACCGGCAGATGCCCCGCCGCGCGTTTGACGAACATGTCCTCAAGCGCAAAGAGCCCCATCGCGAGCACCATCAGCCCCGCGCCGCGCAGGTTTTCCATCACGCTCTCCCGTTTCGTCCGGCGGGTGAAAATATGACGCGGAGCCCAACGGGTCTATGCCCTTTCCACCGCGCCCCCCCCGGCCTAATCTCGGCCCGCCGCACAAGCAAGCGCGAGAGGAAGGCCATGACTGCAGAACGGGTGATCGGGGTGATCGGGGGCTCGGGTGTCTATGACATCGCCGGGCTCGAAGGAGCAACATGGCAGGCGGTCGAAACCACCTTCGGCGCGCCCTCGGATGAGCTGCTCGCGGGCTATTATGATGGCGTGAAAATGGTGTTCCTGCCGCGCCACGGCCGCGGCCACCGCTTCACGCCGACAAGCGTGCCATACCGCGCCAATATTGCCGCAATGAAGATGATGGGCGTGACCGATCTCGTCGCCGTCTCCGCCGTGGGCTCGCTGCGCGAAGATTACGCGCCGGGCGATTTTGTCGTGGTCGATCAATATATCGACCGCACCTTTGCCCGTGCCAAGAGCTTCTTTGACACCGGGCTCGTGGGCCATGTTTCGGTGGCGCATCCGACCTGTGCCCGGCTTTCGGCGCTTTGCGCCGAGGCCGCGCGCAAGATCGGTGTGACGCTCCATGAGGGCGGCACCTATGTGGCGATGGAAGGCCCGCAATTCTCCACCCAGGCCGAGAGCGAGCTTTACCGCTCCTGGCATGCCGATGTGATCGGCATGACCGGCATGCCCGAGGCCAAACTCGCCCGCGAGGCAGAGATGTGCTACGCCTGCGTGGCGATGGTGACGGATTTCGATTGCTGGCACCCGGACCATGATGCCGTGGATGTGGCGCAGGTGGTGGCCACCGCAATCGCCAATGCCGACAAGGCGCGCAATCTTGTGGCCGCGCTGCCGGCGCTGCTCAAGGGCCCGGCCGAAACCTGCACGAAGGGCTGCACCCATGCCCTTGATGGCGCGATCATGACCGCGCCCGCCAAACGCGACCCCGAAGTGATCGCCCGACTGATGCCCGTGATGGGCCGCGTTCTGAAAGGCTGAATGATGAAGACCGTCAAGGATTACATCCGCACCATCGCCGATTTCCCGCATGAGGGGATCATGTTCCGCGATGTCACCACGCTTTTTGCCGATGCGCGCGGCTTCCGCATGGCGATCGACCAGCTCCTGCACCCCTGGGCGGGCGAGCAGATCGACAAGATCGTCGGGCTTGAGGCGCGCGGCTTCATTCTGGGCGGCGCCATCGCGCACCAGCTCTCCAAGGGCTTCGTGCCGATCCGCAAAAAAGGCAAACTGCCGGGCCAGACCATCAGCCAAGCCTACAAGCTCGAATATGGCGAGGCGATCATGGAGATCCATGACGACGCGATCCGCCCCGGCGAGAAGGTGCTGATCGTCGACGACCTGCTGGCCACCGGCGGCACCTGCGGCGCGGCGATCCAGCTCATCGAGCGGCTCGGCGGCAATATCGTCGGCTGCTCCTTCATCGTCGATCTGCCGGAACTCGGCGGCCGCAAGCTCCTCGAAGGCCTCGGCATGGATGTGAACGTGCTGTGCGAATTCGAGGGCGCCTGAGCCTCGGGGGCGGGCTCGCGCTCGCCCTTTCGCTTGCCAGCGGGGCGGTGGCCGATATCGCCCGCCCGCAAAACCTCGATATGCTGCTCGTGGTGCTGCAAAACGCCGTGGCGGCAACGGGAGAGGCGACCGGGATCCGCCCCGATCCCAAGGCGCACAAGCTCTTTCTGACATGGAAAGGCACAGCGCTCGTTGCCGATCCGCACAACCTCTTCATGGCGATGCAGCGCGCGCTGAGCGATGCCGAGCGGCAGGAGATGCTCGACGCCTATCTTGCCGCGTTCGATGATATCATCGCGCTTGAAAGCGGTGCGCTCGATCCCGCGCGGCTGCTGCCGGTCCTGCGGCCGTCGAGCTTTGCCGAACATCTGCCCGAAGCGCGCGGGCTCGCGACCGAGCCCTGGATGGCGGGGCTCTCGATCTATCTGGTCGAAGATCGCGCCTCCAGCACCGCCTATGTCACCCCGGAGCGGCTCACCGGCGCCGGGCTCGACGTGGCGGCGGCCATAAACGCCGCGCGCGCCAATCTGGAACATCAGACGCCGCGGTTCGCGCCACTCGGGGCAAAGCGCTGGGGGCTTGTGCTCGACGGCATGTATGAAAGCTCGCTTCTGCTCGACAGCGAGCTTTGGCGCCGCGTCGCCGAGGATCAGGGGCCGCTCCTGATGGTGGCGCCCAGCCGCGACACAGTGGTGGTGGATGCCAGCGGCCGCCCCGAAGCGGTGCAGGAGCTGGCCGATTTCGCGCTCCGGACGGCGCGCGCGAATCCCTATCCGGTTTCCGAAAGCGTTTTTGCCTGGCAGCGCGACCATTGGCAGGTCGTGCGCGCCCCCTGAGCCCCCCTTTACGGGGGCCGTTTCCAGCCCTCACGGGACCGGCCTGGAATTTTCGGGAGAGTTAACGGCATTAATCTCTCCGTAACCCGAATCGCGCTACCCAGAACGGGCCCGATGGTTCTGCTGCTTGCAAACACGTGAACCAAAAGTGCAGCGCCCTGCCGCCCCCGGCGGGGCGCATCTCATTCAAGCCCTGTCATCGCAGCTTTTCGCAGCGGCGTTGCGGCCTCAGGCGGGCAGGATCACGCCGGGATTGAGAATGCCCTGCGGGTCGAGCGCCGTTTTCACCGCCCGCATCAATGTGAGCTTCGCCGGATCGGCGGTGCGGGCCAGCTCGCCCACCTTCAGCCGCCCGATGCCATGCTCCGCCGAGATCGAACCGTCGAAGCGCTCCACTACCAGCCGGTGCACCGCCTGCATCACCGCATGGCGCTCGCCGTCATAATCCGCACGCGCGCGCCCCTCGGCCGGGAAGGCGTTGAAATGCAGGTTGCCGTCGCCAACATGGCCAAAGCAGTTGATGCGGTAATCGCCCATCGCGGCGAGCATCGCCCCCGCCGCACGGATGAAGGCCGGGATCTCGGCCACCGGCACGGCGATGTCATGGCTCGAAATCGCGCCGATGCGGCGGTTCGCCAGCGGGATCGACTCGCGCATCTGCCACAGGCGCGCGCGCTGCGCCTGCGATTGCGCGATCACGGCATCGGAGACGCGCGCCCCCGCCGCCTCGTAAAGCGCGCCAAAGGCGGCCTCGGCCTCCATCCCCGCGGGCAGGCCCAATTCGATCAGCACCGACCAGTCGGGATCGGTGGGAAACGGCAAGGAAACCTCGGGCCCCACCGCGCGCAAAAAGGCAAGCCCCTGTCCCGAGATCAGCTCAAAAGCGCTCACGCAGCCCGCAAGCCGGGCCTGCGCGATCCCCAGAAGTTCGACCGCCGCCTCCGGCGAGGCAACGGCAAAAACCGCCGTGCCCTCCACCGCGGGCGGTTCCACAAGCTTCAGGCTCGCGGCGGTGATCACGCCAAGGCTGCCCTCGGCGCCAATCATCAGATCGCGCAGATCGTAACCGGTATTGTCCTTGGCAAGCCGCTTCAGCCCGTGCCAGATCGTGCCATCGGCCAGCACCACTTCGAGGCCAAGGCAGAGCGCGCGCGCATTGCCGTAGCGCAGCACATTCACGCCGCCCGCATTGGTGGCAAGGCAGCCGCCGATCTGGGCCGAGCCCTGCGAGGCCAGCGTGAGCGGAAAGCGCCGCCCCGCGGCCTCGGCATGGTCCTGCACCGCCTGCAGCGTCGCCCCCGCCTCGATCACGAGGCTCTGCGCATCCAGCGCGCGCAGGGCCGCCATCCGCTCGAGGCTGAGGAGCACCGGCGCCGGTCCCTCCGCCATCACCTGCCCGCCAACAAGCCCGGTGCCGCCGCCAAAGGGCACCACGCCCACGCGCGCACCATGACAGCAGGCCAGCAGCGCCGAAACCTGCGCGGTGGTTTCAGGGCGCGCCAGCACGCCCGCCTGCCCGCTCCAGCGCCCGCGCGGCTCTTCCAGATAGCGCGGCTCTGCCGGGCCCAGCCAGAGCCCGGGCACGGCCGCCCGCAAGGTACGAATGAACGCCTCATCAGCCGGATTGAGCATCGCTGTTCCTTCGACTTTGTCCAAATATCCCGGGGGGGGGGCGAAGCCGGGGGGCAGCGCCCCCCTCCGCGCTCAGCCGATATCGGTCCGGCCCCGCCGGTCTGCGCGCAGATTGGCGTAAAGCACATGGTTGCGCCAGCGCCCGTTGATCTGCAGATAGCTCTGCGCCACGCCCTCGTATTTGAACCCCGATTTCTCCAGCACGCCGCGCGAGGCGACGTTTTCGGGCAGGCAGGCGGCATCGATCCGGCTCAGATCCATCGGCCCGAACGCGTAATCCACCACCGCCGCAATCGCCTCGCGCATGTAGCCCTGCCGGGCAAAGCGCGCGCCCACCCAATAGCCCAGCGTGCCCGCCTGCGCCGGGCCGCGGCGGATATTGTCGAGCGTGATCGCGCCCAAAACCTCCCCCGTCGCGGTCTCGATCAGGAAAAACGGCAAGGCCGTGCCCGCCGCCTCGGCCCGCGCCGCCCAATAGACCCGGTTGGCAAAGGCCTTGCGGCTCAGATGGTCGGCCGACCAGGCCGGCTCCCATTGCGCCAGAAACTCCCGGCTCTCGGCCCGAAGCGCCGCCCAAGGGCGGTAATCCGCATGGATCGGCAGCCGCAGCGTCAGCCGTTCGGTCTCGACCAGAGGCTTGCGGCGGCGCAGAAACATCAGGCCGCAAGCCTCGCGCGCAAGGCCACGAGATCGGGGGCGCTTTCGGCGGGGCCGTAGAGCGCCAGCGCATTGCGGCCCTCGCCCACCATCCGCCGCGCATAATCGCGCACCGCCGCCACGCTCACCGCGTCGATCTGTGCGGAGACCTCGTCAAGCCCCGGCACACGCCCCCAGATCGCAAGGTTGCGCGCCATCCGTTCGGCGCGCGAAGACGGGCTTTCGAGCCCCATCAGCATCCCCGCCTTCATCTGCGCACGGGCACGGGCCACCTCCGTCTCGGTCATGTCGTCGGCGGCGCGCTTGAGTTCGTCAATCGTCAGCCCGCACAGATCGGCCACTTCCTCGCCCGAGGTGCCCGCGTAAATCGTCACCATGCCGGTATCGTCATAGGCGCCGGCCTGCGCGAAGATCGAATAACAAAGCCCCCGCTCCTCGCGGATTTTCTGGAACAGCCGCGAAGACATGCCGCCGCCCAGCGCCGTCGAATAGACCTGCGCGGTATAGAGATCCGCATCGCGGTAGCACGGCCCCTCGAAGGCGAGCGCAAAATGCACCTGCTCAAGATCTTTCAGCTCGCGCCGCTCCTGCCCGGACCAGCGGGCAAGCTGCACATCCGGCAGGCCGACGGGTTTGAGCGCGCCAAAGATCGCCTCGGCCTGTTTCACGATCGCGCCGTGATCAACCGCCCCCGCCGCCGAAAGGATCATCTGATCGGGGCCGTAATGCTCGGCCACAAACCGCGCGAGATCGGCGCGCCCGAAGCGCTCGATATTCTCGGAGGGGCCAAGGATCGTGCGCCCGATCGCCTGATCGGGGTAGGCGGCCTCCTGCAGCCAGTCAAAGATGATGTCATCGGGCGTGTCGAGCGCCTGACCGATCTCCTGCAAGATCACATGGCGTTCGACTTCCAGCTCGCGCGCATCGAACACCGGGTTGAGCACGATGTCGGAAATGACATCGAGCGCCAGCCCGACATCGGCGCCCAGCACACGGGCATAATAGGCCGTCGTCTCGCGCGAGGTATAGGCGTTGATATAGCCGCCCACATCCTCGATCGCCTCGGCGATCTGCAGCGCCGAGCGGGTTTTCGTGCCCTTGAAGGCCATGTGTTCGAGAAAATGGGCGATGCCATTTTGCTCAAAGCGTTCATGCCGGCCGCCGGCCTGCACCCAGATGCCCACCGAAGCGGAAGCCAGGCCCGGCATGCGCTCGGTGACGATGCGCAGGCCGTTGGCGAGCGTGGTCAGTTCGATCATGCGCGCCGCTCCTGCCGGATCAGCGCCTCAAGGGCCGCCAGATCATTGGGCACGCGGGTCACACGCTCGTCACGTGCGAACAGATCCGCCATGCGTTCGGGCAGTGCCGGGCGAATGCCGGTGGCAGCCTCGACCGCATCGGGGAATTTCGCCGGGTGGGCAGTGGCGAGCGTGATCATCGGGGTGGGGGCGCTCAGATGCGCATGGCCCACCCGCACGCCCACGGCCGAATGCGGGCACAAAAGCTCGCCCGAGCGCGCCAGTTCGGCCCCGATGGTCTCGGAGGTTTCCGCCTCAGAGACACTGGCCGAGGCATAGATCTCGCGCAGCGCTTCCAGCGCGCCTTGAGACACGCTGAACCCGCCTTGCGTTTTCAGCTCTTCCATCAGTTGCGCCACCGCAGCCCCGTCCTTGCCATAGGCAAAGAACAGCGCGCGCTCGAAGTTCGAGGAGATCTGGATATCCATCGACGGCGAGATCGAGGGTTTCACCCCGTCCATGCGGTATTCGCCGGTCGTGAGGCAGCGGTGCAGAATGTCGTTTTGGTTCGTGGCGATGACGAGCCGCTCGATCGGCAGCCCCATCTCGCGCGCGATGAAACCCGCGAAAATGTCGCCAAAGTTCCCCGTCGGCACGGTAAAGCTGACCTTGCGTCCGGGCGCGCCCAGCGCCACGGCGGCGGTGAAGTAATAGACGACCTGCGCCAGCACCCGCGCCCAGTTGATCGAGTTCACCCCGGCAAGGCCGACCTCGTCGCGGAAGGCGAAGTCGTTGAACATGTCCTTGAGCCGGTTCTGGCAATCATCAAACGTGCCATCGAGGGCGAGCGCATGGACATTGGCCTCGGCGGGCGTCGTCATCTGGCGGCGCTGCACCTCCGACACGCGCCCATGCGGGAACAGGATGAAGACATCGACGTTTTCGAGCCCCTTGAAGGCCTCGATCGCCGCCGAGCCGGTGTCGCCCGAGGTGGCGCCGACGATGGTGATGCGCTTGCCCTCTTTTGCCAGCGCGATCTGGAACAGCTGCCCGATGATCTGCATGGCGAAATCCTTGAACGCCAGTGTCGGGCCGTGGAAGAGCTCAAGCAGGTGATGCCCCGGCGCAAGCTGCACCAGAGGCGCGCGCGCCACATGGCCAAAGCCCGCATAGGCGCGCGCAATCGCGCCGCGCAGTTCCGCCTCGGTGAAGGCCGCGCCGACGAAGGGCGACATCACGCGAAACGCCACCTCTTCATAGCTGCGCCCGGCCAGATCGGCGATTTCTCCGGGGCTCATCGCCGGCACCCATTCGGGCACATAAAGGCCGCCATCGCGGGCCAGCCCCGTCAACATCGCCTCGGCAAAGCTCAGAACCGGGGCCTGCCCCCGGGTGGAGATATAGCGCATCTGTCGCCCTTTTCTTGACTGCCGCGTGATACGCGAGAACGCGGGGACTGTCATCCCCAAGGATGCAAGGGAAATCGCCGCATTCCGCGCAATACTTCGTGCATTCGCGCGATCGCCTTTCCTTTCCGGCGCCCCGCCCCTATTTTTGCCCGATGCAATAAGGAGCCCGCCATGACCGAGGACCGTTTCGCCCCTTTCGAGACCCATGTCGATGAGGCGGCCGCGCTCACCGTCCTGCGCGCGGCCACCGCGGGCGCGGAAGATGGCGAGTTGTTCCTTGAGCGCCACCGCTCCGAGGCGATCGTCTTTGATGACGGGCGGGTGAAAACCGCCTCTTATGATGCCTCCGAGGGCTTTGGTCTGCGCGCGGTGAAGGGCGAGGTATCAGGCTTTGCCCATTCGACCGAGATCTCGGAGGCCGCGCTCAGGCGTGCGTCCGAGACGGCGCGGCTCGCGGTGGGCGATGGCGGCGGCGTGCTCGCCCCGCCCCCCTCGCGCACCAACCGGGCCCTTTACGGCGCCGCCGATCCGATGGGCGATGCCCCCTTTGGCGCAAAAATCACGCTGCTGCGCGAGATCGACGCTTTCACCCGCGATCTTGACCCGCGCGTGGTGCAGGTGACGGCCACGGTTGCGGCGAGCCTGCAGGAGGTGGTGATCCTGCGCCCCGAGGGCGGCATGGTGAGCGACATCCGCCCGATGGCGCGGCTCAACGTTTCGGTGATTGTCGAGCAAAACGGGCGCCGCGAGAGCGGCAGCCATGGCGGTGGCGGGCGGTTTGGCCTTGCGGGTCTGATCGAGCCGCATCACTGGCAAAAGACCGCGCGCGAGGCGCTGCGCATCGCGCTTGTGAACCTTGAGGCCGAACCCGCGCCCGCAGGCACGTTTGATGTGGTGCTTGGCCCCGGCTGGCCCGGCGTGATGCTGCATGAGGCGGTGGGCCACGGCCTTGAGGGTGATTTCAACCGCAAGAAAACCTCTGCCTTCACCGGGCTCATTGGCCAGCAGGTTGCCGCGAAGGGCGTGACGGTGCTCGATGACGGCACGATCCCGGACCGGCGCGGCTCGATTTCGGTCGATGACGAGGGCACGCCCTCCAACCGCACCGTGCTGATCGAGGACGGCATTCTCGTCGGCTACATGCAAGACCGCCAGAACGCCCGGCTGATGGGGGTTGCCCCCACCGGCAACGGGCGGCGCGAAAGCCATGCCCATCCGCCGATGCCGCGCATGACCAACACCTACATGCTCGGCGGCACGGCCGAACCCGCTGCGATTCTGGCCGATCTGAAAGACGGGATCTATGCCGTGGGCTTTGGTGGCGGCCAGGTGGATATCACCAACGGCAAGTTCGTGTTCAACTGCACCGAGGCTTACCGGGTGAAAAACGGCGTGATCGGCGCCCCGGTGAAAGGCGCGACGCTGGTGGGCGATGGCCCGGGCGCGATGAAAAAGATCCGCGCCATCGGCAATGACATGGCGCTTGACCCCGGCGTGGGCAATTGCGGCAAGGCGGGCCAATGGGTGCCGGTGGGCGTGGGCCAGCCGACCCTGCTCATTTCCGGGCTGACCGTGGGCGGCTCGGCCACCTGAGCCGCGCGCCCGGTTCCTGAACGCTTGAGAGGGGCGCCTCCTGCGCTTTCGCACGCGGCTCAGGGCGCTCAAAACCTGCGCGCTCTGCGGCGCTGGGGCCAAGCCTCTGAACGCGGGCCCTTGCGGGTGGCGCACAGGCGCAGGGTGTTGCGAAAATTTTTCACAACCTTGAGCGGAATCACCCCTCTGGTAACGATTTGTTAAGATTAACAGGCCAAATTGATCTTGCGAACGAGGCGGAGGGACGGATGAAAACAAGTTTGTTTTCTTACCCCACCCCCTTCACCCCACCCACCACGGAAGAAGACGAGCTCTCGTTTCTCCGCCTCGCTCGCTCCCGTCGCGTCGGCGCGACGACCTTCTTCCGTCTCCTTGCAGAACATGGCAGTGCCGCGGCCGCACTGGACGCGCTGCCGCGTGTGGCCGAGGCCGCGGGCGCCGCGCACTACCAGCCCTGCCCGCGCGGCGTGGCCGAGGCCGAGCGCGCCGCCGGGCGGCGCGCGGGGGCGCGGCTGCTCTTGCCCGGTGCGCCGGGGTATCCGGGCGACCTGCTCTCTTTCTCCGATGCGCCCCCACTGCTTTGGGCGCTGGGCGACCCGGCGCTCCTCGCCCGCCCCCGGATCGCGCTCGTCGGCGCGCGCAATGCCTCTTCGCTCGGGCTGAGGATGGCGCGCCGCCTTGCCAGCGACATCGGTCAGGCGGGGTTCGCGGTTGTCTCCGGCCTCGCCCGGGGTATTGACGCCAGCGCGCATGAGGCCGCGCTCGAAACCGGCACGATTGCCGTGATGCCCGGCGGCATTGACGTGATCTACCCCCCCGAGAACAAGGAGCTGGCGGCCCGCATTGCCGCAAAAGGGCTGCGGCTGAGCGAGTTGCCGCCCGGAATCGAGCCGCAGGCGCGCCATTTTCCGCAGCGCAACCGGATCATTGCCGCGCTCGCCCGCGCCACATTGGTGATCGAGGCGGCGGCGCGCTCGGGCAGCCTGATCACCGCGCGGATGGCGCTTGATTACGGGCGCGAGGTGATGGCCGTGCCCGGTCACCCGATGGATGCCCGCGCGGGCGGCTGCAACATGCTGATCCGCGATGGTGCCACGCTGATCCGGGGCGCCGAAGACGTTTTTGCCGCGCTCGGCATGGTTGCCCCGCCGCGCCCGCTGCCCGAAAAAGCGCCCCCTGCCCCCCTGCCCGCGCCCTCTGCCGCCCCCATGGGCGCCGCACCGCCAAGCGAGTTGCGGGCGCGCCTGCTCGCCCTGCTCGGGCCCGCGCCGACGCCCGAAGATGCGGTGATCCGCGATCTTGGCACCGATGCCGCCACGCTCTCCCGCACGCTGCTTGCGCTGGAAATCGAGGGCACGGTGACGCGCCATCCGGGCGGGCTTTTGAGCCGCGCCTGAACCGCGCCCCGCCCCCCGTCCCGGCAAAACCCTGCCGCCGCATTGTGTTGCGCCGCGCGAGGGGCGCGAAATCATCGCGGATTGACATTCCCCCCAAACGCCCCGCATGGTCCGCCCCCACATGGGTTGCGCGTGATTGAGAGGAAGTCATGGCTGTTGTCGTTGTTGAATCTCCTGCCAAAGCCAAGACGATCAACAAATATCTCGGCGCCGATTACACCGTTCTGGCGTCCTTTGGCCATGTGCGCGACCTGCCGCCCAAGGATGGTTCGGTCGACCCCGAGCAAGATTTCGAGATGAAATGGGAGGTCGCCTCCGACTCGAAAAAGCACATCCGCGCCATTGCCGAGGCCCTGGCCGACGATGACGAACTGATCCTCGCCACTGACCCTGATCGCGAGGGGGAGGCGATTTCGTGGCACCTGCAAGAGGCGCTGGCCTCAAAGCTGAAAAAGAAGAAGGTCAGCCGCGTCACCTTCAACGCGATCACCAAATCGGCGATCACCGAGGCGATGAAGGCGCCGCGCCAGGTCGATCAGGCGCTGGTCGAGGCCTATCTGGCGCGCCGCGCGCTCGACTATCTTGTCGGCTTCAACCTCTCGCCGGTGCTGTGGCGCAAGCTGCCGGGCGCAAAATCGGCGGGGCGCGTGCAATCGGTCTGCCTGCGGCTCATCGTCGAGCGCGAGATGGAGATCGAGGCGTTCCGCGCCCGCGAATACTGGAGCGTGACGGCAGAGCTGACCACGCCGCGCGGGCAAAGTTTTTCGGCCCGGCTCACGGTGCTTGGCGGCAAGAAGCTCGACAAGTTCGACCTTGCCACCGCAACCGATGCCGAACTGGCGGTGCAGGCTGTCACCTCGCGCGATCTGATCGTCAAATCGGTTGAGGCGAAGCCCGCTTCGCGCAACCCCTATCCGCCCTTCATGACCTCGACCCTGCAACAGGAGGCGAGCCGCAAGTTCGGCATGGGGGCCAAGGCCTGCATGTCGGCGGCGCAACGGCTCTACGAGGCCGGTCACATCACCTATATGCGGACCGACGGCATCGACATGGCGCCCGAGGCCGTGATGGCCGCGCGCGACGAGATCAAGCGCCGGTTTGGCGAGAATTACGTTCCCGCGAGCCCGCGGATGTACAAGAACAAGGCGAAGAACGCGCAGGAAGCGCACGAGTGCATTCGCCCCACCGACATGAGCACCAGCCCCGACAAGCTCAAGCTCGCCGATGATCAGGGAAAGCTCTACGACCTGATCTGGAAGCGCACGCTGGCAAGCCAGATGGCGGCGGCGGTGATGGAGCGCACCACGGTGGATGTGGGCTCGCGCGATGGCGAGGTGGAGCTGCGCGCGACCGGGCAGGTTGTCACCTTTGACGGCTTTCTGAAGATCTACGATCAGGGCCGCGATGACGACGAGGGCGAAGACGGCGCGCGGCTGCCGCAGATCATGCAGGGCGAGGCGGCAAAGAAGGGGCAGATCACCCCCGAGCAGCATTTCACCCAGCCGCCGCCGCGCTACACCGAGGCGACGCTCGTGAAGCGCATGGAAGAGCTTGGCATCGGCCGCCCCTCCACCTATGCCTCGATCCTCACCACGATTGTTGACCGTGGCTATGTGCGCAAGGACAAGAACCGTCTGATCCCGGAAGATACCGGGCGGCTCGTGACAGCGTTCCTGACGAACTACTTCCGCCGTTATGTCGAATACGATTTCACCGCCGACATGGAGACGGAGCTTGATGACATCTCCGCCGGTGATCGCCATTACAAGGAAGTGCTTGCGCGCTTCTGGCGGGATTTCTCGGCGGCCCTGGGCGAAACCGCCGATCTGCGCATCGGCGAAGTGCTCGACAAGATCGACGAGGTGCTCTCGCCGCATCTCTACCCGCCCCGCCCCGATGGTTCGGACCCGCGCATCTGCCCGATCTGCGGCGCGGGGCGGCTGCATCTGAAAACCGCGCGCTCGGGCGGCGCCTTCATCGGCTGCGGCAACTATCCCGAATGCCGCTACACGCGGCCCCTCTCGGCGCCCGGAGATGACGAGAGCGCCGCGCTCGACGGCAAGGTGCTTGGCGAGGACGAGGGCGTGCCGGTCACGCTGCGGATCGGTCGCTTTGGCCCCTATGTGCAAAAGGGCGAGGCGACGGAAGAGCAACCGAAGCCCCCCCGCGCGAGCCTGCCGAAAGGCTGGTCCCCTGAAAGCATCGACCTGGAGCGCGCGCTCACGCTGCTCTCGCTGCCGCGCCAGATCGGGCCGCACCCGGAAGATGGCGAACCCGTCGAGGCGGCCATCGGGCGGTTCGGGCCTTATGTGAAACACGGCAAGACCTATGCGAACCTGCCCGATGTGGAAGAGGTCTTCACCATCGGCATGAACCGCGCGGTCGAGGTGCTGGCGCAAAAGCTTGCACGCGGTCCGGGCCGCGGCGGCGCGAGCGCGCAACCGCTCAAGGAACTGGGCGAGCACCCCGACGGCGGGCCGGTGCAGGTGATGCCGGGCCGCTACGGGCCTTACGTCAAATGGGGCAAGGTGAATGCGACCCTGCCCAAGGATCTCGACCCCGAAACGGTGACACTTGAGGCCGCCCTGCCGCTTCTTGAGGCGAAAGCCACCAAAGGCGGCAAGAAGGCAGCGCCGAAAAAGGCTGCGGCCAAGAAAGCGCCCGCCAAAGCGGCCTCTGCCGAGAAAAAGCCCGCCGCAAAAAAGGCCGCGCCGAAAAAAGCCGCCCCCAAGAAGGCGCCGGCCAAGAAGGCCGCCAAGCCTGATGCGGACGAGAGCCTGACGGAAGACTGAGCGCCGCAACGCGGCAATTGACTTGCGCCCCGGCCTTCGCCACAAATTCCCTTAGGGAATTCGGGGAGGCATTGATGAACAAGATCTACGGCTCGGCGGCGGAGGCCCTCGACGGGCTTTTGTTCGACGGCATGACGCTGGCGGCGGGGGGGTTTGGCCTGTGCGGCATCCCCGAGCTTTGCATCGACGCGCTGGTGGCGAGCGGGGTGAAGGAGATCACCATCGCCTCGAACAATTGCGGCGTGGATGGTTTCGGGCTCGGCAAGCTTCTCGACACGCGGCAGATCAAGAAGATGATCTCGTCTTACGTGGGCGAGAATGCCGAGTTCATGCGCCAATACCTTTCGGGCGAGCTTGAGCTTGAATTCAACCCGCAGGGCACGCTGGCAGAGCGGATGCGCGCGGGTGGCTGCGGCATTCCGGGCTTTTACACCAAAACCGGCGTGGGCACCGTGGTGGCCGAGGGCAAGGAGCACAAGGAATTCGACGGCGAGACCTATATTCTCGAACGTGCGATCCTCGCCGATGTCTCGATCGTCAAGGCGTGGAAGGCCGATCCCTCGGGGAATGCGGTGTTCCGCAAGACCGCGCGCAACTTCAACCCGCCAGCCGCGATGTGCGGGAAGGTCTGCGTGATGGAGGTGGAGGAGATCGTGCCCTTGGGCAGCCTTGATCCCGACCACATCCACCTGCCCGGCATCTATGTGCACCGCCTTGTTCAGGGCACGCACGAGAAGCGCATCGAGCAACGCACCACGCGCAAACGGGAGGGCTGATCATGTGGGATCGCAACCAGATGGCGGCGCGGGCCGCCAAAGAGCTGCAAGACGGCACCTATGTGAACCTCGGCATCGGCATCCCGACCCTGGTGCCGAACTTCATCCCCGAGGGCGTCACGGTCACGCTGCAATCGGAAAACGGCATGCTCGGCATGGGCCCCTTCCCCTATGAGGGCGAGGAAGACCCGGACCTGATCAACGCCGGCAAGCAGACCATCACCGAACTGCCGCAGACCGCCTATTTCGACAGCGCCACAAGCTTTGGCATGATCCGCGGCGGCAAGATCGCGATGGCGATCCTGGGCGCGATGGAAGTGAGCGAAGAGGGCGATCTGGCAAACTGGATGATCCCGGGCAAGCTCGTGAAGGGCATGGGCGGCGCGATGGATCTTGTGGCCGGCGTCAAGCGCGTGGTGGTGGTGATGGATCACACCAACAAGCATGGCGACTCGAAGGTGCTGCACCGCTGCACGCTGCCGCTCACCGGCAAGGCGGTGGTGAACCGGATCATCTCCAACATGGGCGTGATGGATGTGGTGCCGGGCGGGCTCAAGATCGTCGAGCTGGCCGAGGGCGTGAGCGAGGCGGAGTTGCGCGCCGCGACCGAGGCCACGATCGTCGACTGAGCCAGATGTCAAAGCGCCACAAAGCCCCGCGCGGCGCCGTGCGGGGCTTTGTGCTGCGCGCCCTTGCCCCACGCCAGGGCATGCGCCGCGGCGCCATGGATCACAAGGGCGGGGTGCGCGCATCCGCGCCATGTATCCGCGGCGCGCGCTCTGGCAGGAAGGGCGGGGGCGCTCCGATGCCGCGCTCCGCAACCGATTTTGTCCGCCGCCCGTATCTGAGGAGTGCGTGAACATATGCAAAACTGGATCGTTCTCGGGGCCACCTCCGGCATGGCCCGCCCCTTCCTGCGCCGCCTCGCGATTGACGGCGCCGCGCTGATCCTTGCCGGGCGCGACATGGCCGCGCTTGAGGCCCTCGCCAAGGAGTGCCATCTGCAGGGCGCGCCGAAGGTCGAGGTGATGGCGTTTGACATCCGTGAGGATGCCGCCTTCCCGGCTCTGGTGGCAAAACTCGCCGCCATCGAGGGCGTGCTGAACCTCGCCTGTTTTGTCGGCGCGATGCCGGAGCAATCTGCCATCGACGCCGATCCGGCGCTGATCGACGCGGTGGTGCGCGACAATTTCACCGGCCCGGCCAAGCTTCTCACCCTGCTTGCCCCGGTGTTCGAGGCGCGCGGCGCGGGCTGCATCGTCGGCGTGGGCTCGGTGGCGGGGGATCGCGGGCGCGTTGGCAATTATGTCTACGGCGCCGCAAAGGCGGGCTTTGCCACCTACCTGTCGGGGCTGCGCAACCGGCTTGCGCGCAAGGGCGTGCATGTGATGACGGTGAAGCCCGGCCCGGTGGAGACGCGCATGACGGCGGGCAAGAAGCTGCCCTTCATGGCGCGCCCCGAGACCGTGGCGGAAGACATCATGGGCGGCATCGCGCGCGGCGCCAACGTCGTCTACACCGCGAAGATCTGGTATTTCCTCATGGCCGTGATCCGCGCGATCCCGGAGCCGATCTTCAAGAAGCTCTCGATCTGAAGCGAAAGGGCGCGGCCCGGGCGGCGCCCCTCACCCAAACTTCGGCGCGCGGCCCTGCATATTGGCGGCAATCACCTCCATCTGGTCGGGCTTGCCGATCAGATCGGTCTGCTCGCGGCTCTCGCGCTCCAGCACCTCATCTGCGGGCGCGGTATAGGCAACCTCGATCAGCCGTTTGACCGCGCGCACCGCAGAAGGAGACTTGCCCGCGATCACGCCCGCAAGCTCCACCGCGCGCGCCAGCGGGTCGGCGGCGATCTCGGTCACAAGCCCGATCCGCAGCGCCTCTTCTGCCGTCACCTCTTCGGCAGTCCAGGTGATGCGGCGCAGCACATCGGCCCGCACCAACTCGGGCAGCGTCACCATCCCGCCCATATCGGGCACAAGGCCCCATTTCATCTCCATCACGGCAAGCTTCGTGCCCGGCGCGGCAATGCGCAGGTCTGCCCCCGCCGCGAGTTGCAGCCCCGCGCCGAAGGCCACACCATGAAGTGCGGCGATCACCGGCACCGGCAGCGCGCGCCACGCAAGCGAAAACTGCTGGAACCGGTTCGCGGCGCCATGGCTGCGCGGCATGATCAGCCCCTCGGGATCGCCGAGCGCGAGCGACGAAAAATTTGCCACATCAAGCCCGGCGCAAAAGGCCCGCCCCTCGCCCGACAGCACAACCGCGCGCAGGCTCGCATCGGCGGCCAAGTCCTCGGCCACGGCAATCACCGCGTCGATCATTTCGAAATCGACGGCATTCATCTTTTCGGGGCGATTGAGGCGCACCTGCGCCACGCCCCCCGCCCTTGTCACGCTAACCCGGCTCATCCGATCCTCCCTTTGCCCCATCCAAGCACAGGCGCGGGCCAAACGCGCGTGTGACGTGGCGAAACGGGGCTCAGTGAATCGGCGGCTCCGGGCGCTCGGCGGCGCGGTCTTCTTCCTCGAGCGCCTCGCCCGGGATCACATAGGAGCCATTGAGCCAGCGCGCGAGGTCGATATCGGCGCAGCGTTTGCAGCAGAACGGGCGGTATTTCGGATCCGATTCCTTGCCGCAGATCGGGCAGCTCATACCGCCCCCCCGATCAGCGTGGCAAGCGCCACCCGGTCGCGCTTGCGCACCAGCTCATACATGCCCAGGGGCGTCCAGCCGGCAAGGCTCGTTTCTGCCGCCTCGCCCTTGAAAGCGGTGCGCAGCTGCTGTTCCAGCGCGACACGGTCTTTTTTCGGCATCGGCGCAAAATCAACGACAACCTGACCGCCCAGCCCCCGCAGCCGAAGCTGGCGCGGCAGATCGCGCGCCGCGGCGATATTGGCCTTGAGGCTGGCCGCAGGCGAGGTATCGGCGCCGGTGTTCACATCAACCGCAATCAGCGCCCGCGTCGGCTCGATCATCATGTGCCCACCGCCGGACAGCGCCACGCGCGGGCTCAGCACCTCGTCAATCGCTTCGAGCACGCCATGCGGCCCAAAGCCATCGACCACCTCATCGGGCGCGGGCTCGGCCCAGTCGCGCCAGGCCTCTTCATGGGGCGTGGGCGCGTCGACCAACAGCTCCGGCGTGCCCTCGGTATCGGCAAGCACGGCCTCGGCCAGATCGCGCAGACCGGCAAGATCTTCGACAATCTCGCCCTCTTCCGCGCCCTCGCAGGCCGAACGCAGGATGAGCCCCATCTCGGAGCCCTCCATCACCACGCCCGCAAGCGCCTGAAGGCCCTCGCGCAGATCTTCGTCGCGGATGCGGCGCGAGACATTGAGCCCCGGCGCACCCGGCGTGACGATGCCGTAGCGGCCCTTGAACAAGAGCCGCAGCGTGACCGGGAGCGCCTTGCCCGGTTCGGTGCCACCCGACACCTGACAGAGCACCGATTGCCCCGGCGAAAGCCCCTTTGCTTCGCGCAAAAAGCCCTTTTCACCGCCCGGCAGCGCGACGAACACGCCGCCCTGCCCCTTCATCTGCCGTTCGACCCGCGCCCGGCAAATGGCCCCGGGCGCCAGCGCCGCGGCGGCGGAGGCGTCAACGATCAGATCCTCAAGGCGGCCATCCACCATCAGCGCGGCGGCCTCGAGCCCCTTCACCTCGCCCAGAACAACGATCCGGCCCTTCATGCACTCTCTCCTGCGGTGATCCCCGCAGCCTGCAGGAGCGTGGCGGTTTCGGCAAGCGGCAGGCCCACAACGCCGGTGAACGAGCCCTGAATCCATGGAATAAAGGCCCCGGCGCGGCCCTGAATCGCATAGCCGCCCGCCTTGCCCTGCCATTCGCCCGAGGCGAGATAGCCGTTCACATCGGCATTGGAGAGCGGACGAAAGCGCACGACAGTATCCACCAGCCGCTCGCGCAGCCCGGCCGTGGTGCGCACGGCCACCGCGGTCATCACATGGTGGCGCCGACCGGAGAGCAGCCAGAGAAACTCGGCCGCCTCCTTTTCATCGGCGGGCTTGCCAAGAATGCGCCGCCCGCAGGTCACGGTCGTGTCGGCGCTCAGCACCACCTCATCGGCGGCGCAGGGCAGCGCAGCCGCCTTTTCGCGCGCCATACGCGCAACATAATCGCGCGCGGGCTCTCCGCGTTGGGGCGTTTCGTCAATGTCGGGGGCGCGCACCTCGGCGGGTTCCAGCCCCAGCTGGGCCAGAAGCTCGCGCCGACGGGGGCTGGCCGATCCGAGGATCAGCCTCACTTGAAGCGGTAGTTGATGCGACCCTTGGTGAGGTCGTAGGTGTTCATTTCCACCTGAACCCGGTCGCCTGCAAGAACACGGATGCGGTTTTTACGCATCTTGCCTGCCATATGCGCGATGATCTCATGGCCGTTTTCCAGCTCGACCTTGAACGTCGCGTTCGGCAGGAGTTCCTTCACGACGCCGGGGAATTCGAGCATTTCTTCCTTGGCCATGGTCACTCCGATTGGGATACCCGCGCCAATTCCGCGGGCGCGCGATACATGCGCCCGGATCGCGCAAAATTCAAGCGCTATGTCAAGGCTTGCGGGGGGATTCCGGCTCAAGCCCGACATGTGCCGTTTGCATGGCCTGCTCACCCCAGTGCCGGAAGGTCAGCACCTCGCCATCGGTGCGCGCGGTTTCGACCTTTTCGAGGTCGACCTTGGCCACCACCCAGCCGGGGGTGTCATAGGCGCCCTCGGCAATCACCCCGGTTTCGCACCAGTTCACATCCGGGGGCGCGTAAAGCGCGGCGGCACCATGATTTTCCTCGACCGCGGGGCACCAGCGCGCCTCTCCGACCACAACCGCCTGCACCGTGACACACTGGTTTTCCAGCGCGCGCGCCTGTGCGCCCACGCGCACCCGATGGTAGCCTGCGCGGGTGTCGGTGCAGCTCGGGACAAGCAGCAAAACCGCCCCCGCCTCGCAAACGGCGCGGGCCAGAAGCGGAAATTCACTGTCGTAACAGATCAGGATCGCGAGCCGGCCAAAGCCCGTGTCGAAAAGGCGCAGCCCGTCGCTGCCGCCATCAATGCGCCAGTCATCGCGCTCGAACCGGGTCATGATCGCCTTGTCCTGATGGCCGATCCGGCCTGCGGGGCCAAAAAGCGTTGCGCGGTTGCGCCGCGCCATGCCCTCGATCACCGGGCCCGACGGCGCGAGGATGTAGAGGCCGAACTCGATCGCCAGCCCCTCGAAGAGCCGCTCCATCGCGCCCGCATGCCGCGCCACCTCGGCCACCGAGTGATCCAGATCGCGCGCCACCTCCGCCCCGCCAAGCGAAGCAATTTCCATCGCGCCATATTCGGGAAATACCAGCAGATCGGCCCGCTTGAGCGCCCCCGCCTGCACCCAGGCGCGGATCTTCGCCTCATAGCTCGCCCAGTCCTCATGCCAGTCGAGCGGATAGGCGGCGGTCGCGATAGTGACCTGTTTCACAGATATTTCCCCCAAAATTGCAGTGCCTTCTCGGTTTGAGCGTCATTGCCCAGATCCGTCCAGCGAAAATGCGCAACAACGCCCGGCATCGGCGCATAGCCGCGCTTGCGCCAAAACCCGTCGAGCGGGCGGTAGGACGCGGGCTTGAGCGGATGATCCGAGGGCCGGATCACCGCACAAAAGGCGGAATACCGGCGCCCCAGCGCCCGGGCATGGGATTCGCGCGCCTCAAAGAAGGCATGCCCCACGCCTTGCCCGCGATAGGCGGGCAGCAAAACCGATTCGGCGCAGTAAAAGACCTGTTCGAGCGACAGATCCGTGGCCGCGAAGGGCGCGGCAAAATCATCGGCATGGTCTTCGAGCGGCGTGCCGGTGGCCGCCCCCACGAGCCGGGCGCCCTCGAAGGCGCCCACGACCAGGGCATTTTCGGAACTGCGATAGCTCTCGAGATAGCGGCGCTCATATTCGAGCGAGCCATCATAGATATAGGGCCAGTCACGGAACACGGCGATGCGCAACCGCGCCACATCCTCAAGCGCGGCATCCAGCGCGGCACCGGTGAGGACGCGCACCTCCATCAGCGCACCTGACGGATCCAGTCGGCGAGGTTGTAATAGGTGGTCACGCGCGCGATGCGCCCCTCACGCAGGGTGAAAAACGTGCCCGCCGGCAGGATGTAAACCTGCCCGCGCGCTTCCGGCAGCCCGTCATCGGTCTCGATATAGCTGCCGTGAACAACAAATTCAGCCGCGGCACGCGTGCCGGCATCATTGGCCATCACCACGATATCGGTGAGGGTCTCGCGATAGCAGCGGGTCATGTGGGCATTGAATTCGCGGAACTTTTCTACGCCGCGGCGAATATTGCCCTCATTGACATGGTGCTCGAAATCTTCCGTCACCAGCGCTTCCATGGCGCGCGTGTCGCCCCGGTTGAAAGCGTCGTAATAGGCCGAAATAGCGGCAAGGGCAGTGGCGCGGGGCATCGGAACCTCCTGATTTTGCGCCACATTGGCATGCTCCCCTGACCCCGTCAAACCTCGGAACCGGCAGGACGGAGGCAAAAACCGTCCTGCCGGACCAGAGATCAGGCGAGCGCCACGCGGATCGTTTCCGCAATCGGCGTGGTCGGGCGGCCGATCAGGCCCGAGAGCGTGTAGCTGTCATCAAAAAGCGCCGCGGCGCTGCCCGAGGTGGCATCCGATTGCGCGAGCGTGGCGGCGAACCCGGCAGGCACGCCAAACCCTTCGAGCGCCTTGGCATACTCCGCTTCGGGCAGGTTCACGAATTTGACCGGCTTGCCCGATTGCTTCGAGACCTCGGCGGCAAATTCAGCCATGGTGAAGGCCGTGTCGCCCGCAAGCTCGTAAACCTTGCCCGCATGCGCGCCATCAAGCGCCGCAACCGCTGCCGCTTCGGCATAATCGGCGCGCGCCGCCGTCGCCAGCTTGCCTTCGCCCGCCGCGCCGATCACCGCACCATGCTCAAGCGCCGCGCCAAGGCTGCCGGTCAGGTTTTCGCTATACCAGCCGTTGCGCAGGATCGTGTGCGGCACGCCGGCTTCGTGCAGCGCGGCCTCGGTGGCGATATGGTCGGCGGCCAGAAGCGTCATCGGCGAGGCCGCGCCCTTGAGCACCGAGGTATACACGATCCGGCCCACGCCAGCGGCTTTTGCCGCGTCGATGACACGTTTGTGCTGGCCGGCGCGATCGCTGAAATCATTGGAAGAAATCAGGATCAGAACCTCAACCCCCTTGAGCGCCGCCGGATCGGGGGCATTGTAGTCGAACGCGCGCGCTTCAAACCCGCCCGTCACTTTGGACGGGGTCCGGGCAAGCGCGACGGGGGCGGCCCCACGGGCTTTCAGCGCGGCGAGGGTGAGGGCGCCCAGATGTCCGGTGGCGGCGGTCACGGCGATGGTCATGGCAATCTCCTTATGCTTGCGTCTTGCCCTGATTTAGGCGCACTGCTAACAAAGCGTAAGAACATACAATAATGTAAGTATACCAAAATGATGCACAGAACGCGTGCAAACAGCACCGAAGAGGGCCCGCGCGGCGATGTTCTGGCCCGCGCCTGCCCGTCGCGGCAGATCTTGCAACATGTGACCTCGCGCTGGGGCGGGCTCATCCTGATCGCGCTGCGCGGCGGCACGTTGCGATTTGCCGAGCTGCGCCGCCGCATCGACGGCATCTCCGAGCGGATGCTGGCGCAAACGCTGCAGGTGCTGGAGGCGGACGGGCTTCTCATTCGCACCGATCACGGCGAGGTGCCGCCGCGGGTCGATTACCGGCTGACCCCGGCGGGAGAAGAGATCTCGGCGCGCGTCTTTGCGCTCAGCGACTGGATCGAGAGCCACCTGCCCGAGTTGATGGCGCTCAGTTCCGATGCGGCGGGCCGAACCGGCCAATGATGTGATCGCGGATCTGGTCGCGTGCCTGGCGATAATAATGCAGCCGCGCCTCGCGGCCCTCGCCCAGCCCGGTCGGGTCCATGATCATCCAGTGCTCGACCTCGATGTGGTAAAACCGCGTCAGATCAAGCGCCTGATGATAAGAGGCGGGGCTGAGCGCAACGATCAGGTCAAACCCGCTCAGATCATCCCCCATCTCGCGCAATTCGTGAAAGCTGCGGGCCTGATGGCGCTCGAGGTTTACCCCGATCTCGGAACAGACGGTGATCGCGAACCCGTCGGTGTCGAGATCCGCCTTCACCCCCACCGATTGCACATAGACCTCGCGACCGTAAAACTTTTTCATCATCCCCTCGGCCATCGGCGAGCGCGTGGCGTTGTGGTCGCAACAAAACAGCACCGAATGGGGAAGGCTTGTCATCAGTTTGCCGGGGTGAGCGCGCAGACGAGGGTGAACAGGCGGCGCGCGGTGTCGATATCAATTTCTGCCTTGCCTTGAAGGCGCTCCTGCACCACGCGGGCGCCCTCGTTATGAATGCCGCGGCGCGCCATGTCGATTGCCTCGATCTGCGAGGGGGGGAGCTTTTTCACCGCCTCGAAATAGCTCTGGCAGATCTGGAAATAGTCTTTCACCACCTGCCGGAACGGGCCGAAGGAGAGGTGAAATTCGGTGACTTTCTCGCCGGTTTCAAGGCAGGTGTCGAACACGAGCCGCCCGTCGCGCACGGCAAGGGTGAGCGCGTAGGGCCCCTCGGGGGCGGGCTGTCCATCACGCCCCGGCAGCGTCCACGAGTTGTCCTCCAGCAGGTCAAATACCGCCACGCGGCGGTCTTGCTCGATTTCCGGGGTGGGCGCGGGCAGGCCCGAATCGTCGATCTCGAGGCGGGAAATGCGGCTCATGTCTCTCCCCTGTTTTAAACGGGTATGACAGTGGCGCAGCCGTTTCTCAAGCATCATTGCCGCATTGACGGAAGGCTTGGCGCGACATCAATTCAAGCGCACATTTCACAACTCAGGTCTTCAAAAAATGCGTGATTTCTTCATCCGTGCCCTTGACGTGATCGTCGGGGTGCTCGTCGTCATCTCAACCATCGGGGTGGCGCTCTCCGGTATCATTGTGCTGATCGCTCCAGCTGGGCTGGTTCCACAGGGCCAAGGGGGCTTTTTCCCCGCCCTTGCGATCTGGATCAGCGGCGGGCTCACCGTGATGATCACCGGCGGCTCGCTCTTTCTCGGGCTCGGCATCTACGACAACACCCACCGCGCCGCAAAAGCGCTGGAAACGCTCGCCGCGAAGGCGTGACAGAGGGCGCGCGGGGCCTCAGTCCCGCGCGTTCAGAGCCTCAAGCCGCGCGCGGACCGAGAGCCCGTGCGCCTCAAGGCTTTCCGAAATCGCCAGCGTTTCCGCCGCGGGGCCGATGGCGCGCAGCGCTTCGGGGGTCATTTTTGCGAGCGTGGTGCGCTTGAGGAAATCCATCACCGACAGGCCCGAGGAGAACCGCGCCGAGCGCGCGGTGGGCAGCACATGGTTCGGCCCGCCCACATAATCGCCAATCGCTTCGGGCGTCCAGGAGCCAAGGAAGATCGCGCCGGCATGGGTGATCTTTTCCGAGAGCGCCTCGGGGTCTGCGACACAAAGCTCAAGGTGTTCGGGGGCAACGCGGTTCGAGAGCAGCGCCGCTTCCGCCAGATCGCGGGTCACGATCACCGTGCCATAATCACGCCAGCTCGGCCCCGCGATCTCGCGCCGCGCCAGCGTTTCGAGCCGTTTTTCCACCGCCGCCGTGACCGCTTTGGCGAAATCAGCGTCCGGCGTCAGGATCAGCGCCTGAGCGGATTGGTCATGCTCGGCTTGCGAGAGCAGGTCAATCGCCACCCAGTCGGGGTTTGCCGTTGCATCGGCGATGACGAGAATTTCCGAGGGGCCGGCGATCATGTCAATGCCGACACGGCCAAACACGCGCCGCTTTGCCGCCGCCACAAAGGCATTGCCCGGCCCGGTGATCTTGTCGACGGGCTGCACGGTTTCGGTGCCATAGGCGAGCGCCGCCACTGCCTGCGCGCCGCCGATCCGGTAAACGGTATCCACCCCCGCCAATTGCGCGGCAAGAAGGACGAGCGGATTGACCGCCCCGCCCGGCGTCGGGCAGACGACAACAAGCCGCTCCACCCCCGCCACCTTGGCCGGGATCGCGTTCATCAGAACGGAAGAGGGGTAAGAGGCGAGCCCGCCCGGCACATAGAGCCCCGCCGCCGACACGGGCGACCAGCGCCAGCCAAGCTCCGCCCCGGTCGGCTCGGTCCAGCGTTCCTCCATCACCGGCATCTGGCGCAGGTGATAGGCGCGGATGCGCGCGGCTGCGAGTTCAAGCGCGGCGCGCTCTTCTGCGCTCACCTTCGCCACCTCGGCCGCGATCTCTTCGGGCGAGAAAGCAAGTGTTTCGGGTGTGAGCGGGAGCCGGTCGAATTTCGCGGTATAGTCGATCACCGCCGCATCGCCGCGCGCGCGCACCTCGGCGATGATCGCCGCCACGGTGGCATCCACATCGGGGCTGTCCTCGCGTTTCATCCCCAGAAGCGCGGTGAAACGGGTCTCGAAATCGGCGTCTTGAGTGCTGAGGAAATGCGGCATCACGGAGCTCCTTCTGCGCTCGGGATAGAGCCTTGAGGCGCGCGGGGCAAGGCTTGGCGGCGCAAAGCGGGGGTTTTGCACCCCCGCACCCCCGCAGGATATTTTTGGCAAGATGAAAGGGGCTCAGGCGAGGGTCTTGGCAAGCGCATGGCCGAGCAGCGCGCCGCCCGGTGCGGCGGGGTCCGCCGTCCAGCCCTGCGCGAGGTAAAATCCGCGCGCGGTATTGGTGGCGGTGAGGCGGGCCTCCGTGCGGCCAAGGGCGAGGAGCGCGCCTTCAAGCGCGCCAAGCATGGCGCGCGCATGGCCCCTGCCCCTTTGCGCAGGCGCAACGAACAGAAGACTGAGCCGGCCCCGGCCCGGAGGCTGTTCGCGCCAGTCGAGCCCGCCCACCGCAACAAGGCCGCCCTCGTCCGCGATCAGGAGCCGCTGCGCGGGATCGGCGATTCGCGCGGCGATGGCGCGGGCATCATTCGCCGCGACCCAGGGCAGGAGCCGCGCGTTCTGGCCATGGTGATCGGCCGCGCACAGCTCTCGGATTGCCGCGCCGATCAGCGTGGCAATCGCGGCCGCCTCTTCAGGCCGGGCCTGCCGGATCATTCGGGGTGGTGCGGCGCCTGGCCCGAAACCGCCCCATAGGGCCGGGTCACATCGCGCAGATCGACCGCGAGGCATTCCACCTCGGCGGCAAGCGCCCCGTCGCCCGCAAGCGTCAGCACCACGCGCCCCGCGCCGTCTGCCCCGGGCTCGAACCCCACATCAAGCACCGACAGCACGAGATCTCCATCTTGCCGGTCGAACCCCTGCGAGGCGACCTTGAGCACATCGGAAATCACGAACAGCGCCTGCACCCGCTCATAGGTGCGCCCCGCCGCCTCGGCCCGCGCCTTGTCTTCCCAGCGGAAGCGGTTGAGCAGCATCGAGAGCCGATGCGCCTTCGGCTCGTAGCGGATCTCGGAGACCGGCAGCACCGCATCTTGCACAAGCGCGGCAATCACCGCGAGATCTTCGGCGCTTTCGGCGCGCAGGTTCAGCGGCGCCTCGCCACCATCGGCAAACCGTGCATCCCGGCTCATTCGTCCCTCACCCGTTCGATCTGCGCCCCCACGGCGCGCAACTTGTCTTCCACCCGTTCATAGCCGCGATCAAGGTGATAGACGCGGCTCACCACGGTTTCCCCCTCTGCGGCGAGCCCCGCGAGGATCAGCGACACCGAGGCGCGCAGATCGGTCGCCATCACGCGCGCGCCCTTGAGCTTCGCGACGCCATGGACGGTGGCATGCCCGCCCTGCACCTCGATCTTGGCGCCCATCCGCATCAACTCGGGCGCATGCATGAAGCGGTTCTCGAAGATCCGCTCCTCCAGCACCGAGGTGCCCTCGGCGGTGCACAGAAGCGCCATCATCTGCGCCTGCAGATCGGTCGGAAAGCCCGGGAAAGGCTCTGTCACCACATCGACAGCGTTGATCCGGCCGTTTTTGCGGCGCACCTTGAGGCCGCGCTCTGTCTCTTCAACCGCAACGCCGGCGGCATCGAGCTTTTCGCAGAAGCTCTCCACCAGTGCGATCCGCCCGCCGAGGCATTCCACCTCGCCGCCGCAGATCGCCGGCGCCAGCATATAGGTGCCCAGCTCGATCCGGTCGGTCACCACCGGATGCGTTGCCCCATGCAGCCGGTCGACCCCCTGAATGGTGATCTCGGAGGTGCCCTCGCCCTCGATCTCGGCCCCCATCGCGCGCAGACAGCGCGCAAGATCCACGATTTCCGGCTCGCGCGCGGCGTTTTTAAGCACCGAAGTGCCCTTGGCCAGAACCGCCGCCATCAGGAAGTTCTCGGTCGCCCCCACAGAGGCAAAGCGCATCTCGTGGATCGCGCCCTTGAGGCCCCCCTTGGCCTGCGCATGCAGGTATCCGTCCTTCAACTCGATCTCCGCCCCCAGCGCGGAGAGCGCATCGATATGAATATCCATCGGGCGCGCGCCGATCGCGCAGCCGCCCGGCAGCGAGACAACGGCATGGCCAAGCCGCGCCAGCAGCGGCCCGAGCACAAGGTTCGAGGCGCGCATCTTGCGCACGATGTCATAATCGGCAACCGGGTTGATGTCGCCGTGGCAGGAGGTGGCGAGCACCTTGCCATCCTGCAGGGCCGTCACCTCGGCCCCGAGCGAGGCCAGAAGCTGGGTCATGGTGCGAATGTCGGAGAGCCGGGGCGCATTGGTGAGCGTCAGCGGCTCTTCGCTGAGCAGGGTTGCGGGCATCAGCGCGAGACAGGCGTTTTTCGCCCCCGCGATCGGGATCTGGCCAGAGAGCGGCCCGTTGCCGCGCACCAAGATGCTGTCCACTACAGGTTTCCTTCCGGGCCGGTCTCGGCCTCATCCGTATCTCCCCCCGCAACCGCGTCACGCTGCCGCGCCTGCGCCTTGCGCCGCGCCAGATTGGCCCGCAACGCCGCGGCCAGACGCGCCTCGCGCGCGCTCTGCGGGGTCGCGCCAGCGGGGCGAACACAGGATTTGTCGGGGTTTTTCTCGTTCATGGCCCCTCTCTAGCGTCCCCGGCGAAGTGTGTCGAGAGAGGGTGCGAATTTGCACTTGCATGGCCGGGATTTGTCGTCTACATCGCCGCCACGGCCCAAGAAGGCCGCTCGGTGCTGCAGTAGCTCAGTGGTAGAGCACTCCCTTGGTAAGGGAGAGGTCGAGAGTTCAATCCTCTCTTGCAGCACCATATTTTCTTGTTACATCCCAAGAAGTTGGCTGCTATCAAGGGGTTAGATTGCCTTCGGTTCTACACCGAGGTTCTACACCATGGTCTTGCAGATGGCCCGTCCGCATAAGAATCCGAAGTCCGGCGTCTACTATTTTCGCCAGAAAACGCCCGCCGATCTGGTCGCGGTGTTCGGTCGCAGGGAGGTCAGCCACTCGCTCGGAACGAAAGATCCGGCCGAGGCGAAGGAGCGCAACAGCGAAGCGGTGCGCAAACAGGCGCTGATCTGGGACCGGCTGCGCAAGCGCCCCGAGCCCCTGCCGCACAAGCAGATCGTCGCGCTCTCCGGGGTGCTGTATCGCGACTACATGGCGGCGATGGAGCTGGAGCCGGGCGAACCGGGGATCTGGGTCGAGGCGCTCAAGCTTCTGGACCGCGCGGCCGCCACGCCCGAGAGCTTGGAACGTTGGTATGGCCCCACCGTTGACACTCTGCTTCTCGAACGCGGCATCGTCACCGACGCGAGCAGCCGCCAGCGGCTCATTCAAGAGACCGACCGGGCGATCCGGCAGGTGGTCGAGCAGCAGATGAAGCGGGCCGAGGGGGACTACAGCCCGGACCCGAGCGCCAACCGTTTTCCGCCCGTCCAGCCCGTGACACCCGGCGCGAGCGCCCCGACCGAGAAGCTGAGCGTAACCGCGCTCTTCAAGCTCTGGGAGCGCGATCATCTGGCGAACGGCAAATCGGCCCGCACGGTTGGAGATTTCCGCCACAAGATCGACTCGCTGATCGCCTTCCTCGGGCATGACGAGGCGCGCGCCGTGACCACCGATTTGCTCGACCTGTTGCGTCCCTGGATCACGAAGCATCGAAAGCCGTGAGACTGTGCCAGGCAGTTCACGGATGAGCGTATCGCGCCACAAACGAACCAAGCATTACGTTTTCCGTTGGTGAATTTGACTATTCACGCCATGCTGTGAAAGCGAGACATCCGCCAGGAAGGGGAACGACGTGCCCGAGCTCGATCAAAAGACCGCCGACGACATGATGCGTGCCGAGATCGAAAAACTCACGATCGAGACGCACAGGAAGCTGGCACAGCTCGTGAGTGAAGAGGTCAAGATCAGTCCCGCAGACTTGTTGTTTCCTGCTCTCGCTGCGGCTGCGCTGATGGGGGTCTCCGCTGCGGTGACGGCTGCGCTGATGAAAACCTTCGGAGCATGAGCCCGGAGGTCAAGGTGTCGATCGGCGAGCCCGACACCAACATCGTCGTTCCGCTGCCGGCTTCGGCAGTCGCGATGTTTCATGCCGTGCTCGAAGCGATGGCGAACCGCACCCCGATCTCGCTCATTCCGCATGACGCGGAGCTTTCGACGCAGCAAGCTGCCGATTTCCTCAACGTGTCGCATCCGTTTCTCGTGCGTCAGCTTGATGCTGGCGCGCTTCCCTACCGCAAGGTCGGCGCGCATCGTCGCGTTCGTTTCGCCGATCTCGTGACGTATGAGCGCGACTGCCGACATGCGCAGGCAAAGGCCCTCGCCGATCTGCACGACGAAGAGCGCCGCCTCGGTCTCGAATGATTTCGACCTTCACCGCCTATCGCGACAGCCTCGCTACGGCTGGCGTTCCAGGTTTTCGCGAACCTAATCGAACCCTGCGAGGTGCTGCTGCCCGAGTGAGCGCCCTGCCACAGTGGAGGGTTCGGGCGCGGACTGGCGGCACAAACGAGCGCGCCGAGCCCGTCAAAGCTCCGCTCCTTCGTTTCGCAAACCACCACCATCGACCGCAGATCGACGCCCGGCACATCACCAGTCTCTCTGGCGCGCACGCTGAGTCGCATCCATGATCGCGCGCATGGTCGTGGTGCACCCGCGCAAGATCGCAGCCTGTGACCGCCCCGCGCGCATTTCCACTCGAACCAGGGAAAAGCTGTCCTTCGCCGCGCTGTCTATTTAGCTGAATAGCTGTTTGGCTGATGAGCTAAAGTCATATTACCACGCGCGGCGCAGGAAACGCGTGCCTGACCACCCACTCCAGATCGAAATCCGCGATCCTGCGATCGTCGGTGAGCATGGCGGCGCGAGGCCAATTTTCGGGAATTTCGTTCCGGTCGGTGTGGATTTCGTTTTGGGATGAGCCGTCCTTAAGTCCGCGCTTTGGTCTGGAAAATGGTTTTTCCGAGTTTTTGTCAACCGCGGCTTCGAAAAGCCCTTATTTTATTGGATTTCAGTGTTGACAAAAGATCCGCAAGGTTGACAAAAACAGTCTTTTTGACGGATTTTGTCAACCAAGATGTTATGCTTTGTCAACTTTGGGGCGATTTTGTCAACCAAAAGGCAACCTTTTGTCAACCGGAATGCAACCCTTTTGTCAACCGGACTGAGGCTGTCCACTTGTAGATCGTCCCAACGCAAGGCAGGCATCGACCGATGCCGCTCTCTTCGATCCGCACCCGCGCCATCACCGCTCTGAGCACGGCCTATTTTGCGAAACATTCTGAGATCAGGCTCGACGAGAAGGGTTACACACCCGATTGGCGCGACAACCTGCGCCGTGCTGGCTCAGGAAACACATTGAAGCTCTGCGCAATCGCTGTCTCGTCGCGATTTGAGCCCATGCATCGCCAGAGCGCCGGAGCGAGTCACTGGCAGACAGACATGAAGCGCTCGCGAGTCCACCCCTAGCTGACACCCACACAGGTGCCATCAGTGACTCGCTGCGTGAGTCTGAGGGGCTATCGCCCCCTCCTGCGCTCGATTTCAATGATCGTTGATATGAGGGCGGGAAATAACCCACACAAGAGGGAATTTGAACGATCGTTGATGTCATCACAACCTCTCCTCCACGCACTCAATCTCCAGTGTCGAAGAGCTTGGGAAAACGATCCGCGCGCGCAGGCTGACGTTTGGCCCGCACTTGGCCAATGTCGCGATGCAAAGTGGTGTGCCACCAATATCGACCGGGAGTGGAGGGTTTGCGCGCCCCGAAGTGGCTGGCACCGGATGCATCCCCATCGCACCGCGCCCCCTTTTCTAGGACTTCGGTTACGATACGCAGCTCCCGTCTTCGCGCGCGCAAGTCCCACCCGACGTGATCAGCGTGCTTGGTTACGCTCGTCTCATCAGCAACAACAGCGAGACGAACAACATGACTAACCCTTTCAAAAGCACCGAAGTCGCGCGCTTCATCGCCGACCGCGTCGAGGCATTAGCGCATCGCAAAACCCAAAACGAGATCGCCGCCGAGGCGGGCTTCCCCAACGCGAACTTCATCTCGATCCTGAAATCAGGCAAAAGCAAGTTACCACTCGACCGGGTGCCCTCGCTGGCAAAAGCGCTCGAGGTCGATCCGGCGTATCTGATGCGGATCTCGCTTGAGCAGTCGGTGGGTGTGACGGCGGCGAAGGCGATCACCGAGATTTTCGGTTCTCCTGTCACCGCGAGCGAGCGCGCCTGGCTCGATGAATTGCGCGACGCGTCGGGAAACAGCGATCCGCGGATCACGGCACGGGGACGGACAACATTGCGCGGGATCTTCGGCAAGTGACCAATCTCTTCATCACGCCACAGGGACCAATGGGACCATGGGACCAGCTCAGCGAAAACGAGAAGGCATGGATCGAGTTCATCCGGGTAATCAGTGCGGGACGTGACCCGGAAATCACTCCGGCGCGGGTGGGTGCGCTGCGTGCGCTGCTCGACGCGGGATGAGGCGTCGGAACGGAAAAGCTCAGCCATTCCCCGGGGGAGGGGCGCAAGCCCCTCACTCACAGAGTGATCATTCGCGACGAGGGATGTTCAGGTGCGTCGCGAAGCACGCTTGCATATTCGCTTCATGTTCGATCAGATCAGACAGTCGCCAGCGCGTAACGCCGGGACCGACTTTCCGTGCTTTCGGAAAGTCGCCGTTTCTTTTCCACCGATAAATCGTGTCAATGGAGACGCCGTAGCGCGCGGCAACTTCATCGACCTTCAGATAGACTTCGTTTGCTAGCGACTGTGAGCTCAATGAGCTTCTCCGGTGCTGCATTCGGTCGCTGGCGGGCTTCATCTCAGATTGCAGAGAACGGTTACGGCCTTCACCCGCCAACCGCATGCACAGAATCCCCACCTTGAAACTTCACACCAAGCGTGCGCGAAATGTAGCCCAGAACGAGGGCGACGCACTAGTGCGATGAAGCACTTCATAGAAAAATACTTTATTTCAGGGAATTAAGTGGTGCCCAGAGCCGGAATCGAACCAGCGACACGCGGATTTTCAATCCGCTGCTCTACCAACTGAGCTATCTGGGCACTCCGCATCTTGGCTCTCGCCAATCCGCTTTTGGTGGGGGGTTAGTAGACGAGGGCGTGAGGGCTGTCCAGAGGGTTTTGTCGATTTTCTGAAGAATTCAGCGGCCTTTGCACAGGACCAAATCACGCAGGGAAAAGACGCCGTCTCCGGTCTCTCTCAGCCCTCGAAACGCGGGCGGCGCGGCGCTCTCCCGCGCGCCCAGTGCCTGCTTTTCACAGTGCCTGCTTTTCACAAAATTACAAAGCCCGGCCTGAACGGCGCCCACCCAAGGCCGCCCATGCCCGCCGCCCCATGCCCCCGGCGCCGCGCCAGGTTGCCCCCGCCTACTGCTGCATCGCCCTGACATATTCCATGAGCCGCACCAGCCGCAGTGGCGTTGGTGTTTCCACGCCGTCGCCGCTGTCGTAAAGCACCGTCGGCCCCTCCAGCATCGGCGCGAAGGGCGGCATGTTCCCCGCTTCGGCCCCGATCAACTCGCCATGCGCCTTGTGGCCGACGATCTTCGACATCACCCGCGCCTCGGGAAAATTCCCGTCATTCATCATTGTCAGATCCGCGAGCGAAACCGGGCGCAGGTGCAGCTCCTGCGCAATCGGGCCGGGCTCCCCGCCCGTGCCATGGCAGCCCGCGCAATAATCCTGATAATCCTGCGCGGCGGGCGGCAAGCCTTGCGCAAGCGGCGCACAGGCCGCGAGCCCGGCCAGCACCAGCGCGAAAACCGTCAGATCAACACGCATCGTCCCCTCCCTTTGCCCCATCTTCGCACCTCCGCCGCCCCCGCGCCGTGATCGAGCGCAAATCACCTTTTCTCTTGCGCGATGGCGCGTTTTGCCTATGGTCCGGTTCCACCTCGGGGTGCCCGAAAGGCTGAGATGCGCTTGCGCGAACCCGTCGAACCTGAACCGGTTAAGACCGGCGGAGGGAAGGTGCCGGCTCTCCCGGACTGACTCCGCTCGTCAAGCCATTGGAGAGAACGATGAAGAAAACTCTGATGCTTGCGGGTTGCCTTGTCGCTGCGAATGCTGCTTTCGCCGCGGACAAACCCGTGCTCACCGTCTACGCGCCCGATTATTTCACCTCCGAATGGGGGCCCGGTCCGGCGATCGAGGCGGGCTTTGAGGCGCAATGTGGCTGCGATCTGCGCTTCGTTGCGGGCGATGTGCTGCCGCGGCTGCTGCTTGAGGGCGCAACGACCGAGGCGGATGTGGCGATCGGGCTCAACACCGATGTCACCGCGCGCGCGCGTGCAAGCGGGCTTTTCGCGCCCCATGGCGAGGATCTTTCCCGCCTTACCATGCCGGTCACATGGGAGGACGAGACCTTCCTGCCGTTTGACTGGTCCGAAGTCGCTTTCGTCTATGATCGCACCAGGCTTGCCAATCCGCCGCAGTCCTTTGCCGAGCTGCTCGACGCCCCCGCCGATGCCTTCAAGATCGCGATTCAGGATCCGCGCGCCTCGACCTCGGGGCTCGCGCTGCTCCTCTGGGTGAAGCATATCTATGGCGACAAGGCGGGCGAGGCTTGGGCGAAGCTTGCCCCCAAGGTGCTCACCGTGACGCAGGACTGGTCGCAAAGCTACGGGCTTTTCACCGATGGCGAGGCCGATATGGTGCTGAGCTTCACCACATCGCCCGCCTATCACCTGATCGCCGAGGGCGATGACACCAAGGCCGCCGCGATCTTCCCCGAGGGGCATTACTTCTATGCCGAACTCGCCGCGCAATTGAAGGGCTCGAAACACCCCGAACTCGCACAAGCCTTCATGGATTACATCCTCTCAGACGCGTTCCAGGGCATGATCGCAACCGCGAACTGGTCTTATCCGGTGATCGAAAAGCCGGGCTTCCTGCCTGAGGGCTTTGCCGCCCTGCCGCGGCCTCAGACCTCCTATTTCTACCCCGAGGCGGAGGCCGAGGCCTTGCGCGGCCCCGCAGTTGAGGAATGGCGCGCGAATTTCGGCAAATGATCCCGGCAGCACTGGCCGCAGCGCTTGTTGCGGCCCTCGTGCTTGCCCCCCTTGGCGCGGTGATCTTTCGCGCCGGGGGGCTGTCGGCACTCACACCCTCCGACCTTGACGCGCTGATCTTCACGCTTTGGCAGGCCGCGCTCTCCGCGGTGCTCAGTTGCGCGCTGGCGATCCCGCTCGCCCGCGCCTTGCACCGCCGCCGCTTTCCGGGGCGCGGCGCCTTCATCGCGCTTTTGGGGGCGCCGTTTTTATTGCCCACCATCGTGGCGGTGATGGGCCTTTTGGCGATCCTCGGCAGGCGCGGCCTTGTGAACGGGGCGCTTGCCGGCCTCGGGCTGCCCGAGATCTCGCTTTACGGGGCGCAGGGCGTTGTTGTCGCCCATATCTTTCTCAACCTGCCCCTGGCGGCGCGGATGCTGCTTCAGGGCTGGCAGGCGATCCCGGGTGAACGGCTCCGGCTCGCGCTCGCGCTCGGTCTGCCCCCCGCCGCGCAGGCGCGCCATCTGGAACGACCGATGCTGCGCGCGGTGCTGCCGGGCGCCTTTCTCGCGATTTTCCTTGTCTGTGTCAGCTCTTTTGCTGTGGCGCTCACCCTTGGCGGCGGCCCTCGCGCCTCGACACTCGAGGTGGCGATCTATCAGGCCTTCCGCTTTGATGCCGATATGGGGCGCGCGGCCACGCTGTCTTTGGTGCAGATTGCGCTGGCACTTGCCGCGCTCGGCGCGGCCTCGCGGCTGACCCTGCCAAGCACCTTTGGCGCCGGGCTTGACCGCGCCGCCCCCGTTGCGCTGGCCCCCGCGGGGCGTCACCGGCTCAAGGACGGGGCCGTGCTCGCCCTCGCCGGAGCCTTCCTGCTGGCCCCGCTTTTTGCGATCGCTCTGAAAGGCATCGCCGAAATTCCGGCCCTTCCCGCCTCGGTCTGGCAGGCGGCGGCAAATTCGGTCACGGTCGCGCTTGGCGCGACCCTGCTCACGCTCCTGCTCGCGCTCCCGCTCGCGCTCGCCAGCCCGCGCACCCGCTGGGCCGAACCCGTGGCGATGCTGCCGATGAGCGCCTCGGCGCTTGTGCTCGGCACCGGGCTCTTTTTGCTGGTGCGGCCCTGGATCGCCCCCACCGCGCTCGCCCTGCCGGTGACGATGCTCGTCAATGCCACGCTGACCCTGCCCTTCGCCTTGCGGCTCCTGCTGCCCGAGGTGCGCAGCCTGCAAGCCGATTATGACCGGCTCGCCGCCAGCCTCGGGCTCACCGGCCTCCCAAGGCTCAGGCGGCTCACCCTGCCGCGCCTCGCCCGCCCGATCGGCTTTTCCGCCGGAATCGCGGCTGCCTTTTCGATGGGCGATCTGGGCGCGATCACGCTTTTTTCAGATGGCCGCAGCCAGACCTTGCCGCTCGCCCTTTACAGCCTGATGGGAAGCTACAGGATGGAGGCGGCGGCTGGCGCCGCCTGCCTTCTGATGGCGCTGACCTTTGGCCTTTATGCCCTCTTCGACCGGATCGGAGCCCATGCTGACCCTCGATAAACTGCGGATCACGCAGGATGATTTTGCACTTGAGGCCGATTTCCGCATCGCGCCCGGCGCGCGGGTGGCGGTGCTCGGCCCCTCGGGGGCCGGCAAATCCACGCTGCTCACGACGATTGCGGGCTTTCTGGCGCCGCATTCTGGCCGGGTGCTCTGGGCGGGCGAAGACATCACGCCCGCCGCGCCCGGTGAGCGCCCGCTCTCGATCCTGTTTCAGGATCAAAACCTGTTTCCGCATCTGAGCGTGTCCCAAAACCTCGGCCTCGGCATCTCGCCGCGCCCGCGACTGAGCGCGCAGGAGCGCGCCCGGATCGAACGGGCGCTGGACCGGGTCGGGCTTTCGGGGCTCGGTGCGCGCAAACCCGCGGCGCTTTCGGGCGGCCAGCAGGGGCGGGTGGCCCTGGCGCGCTGCCTGTTGCGCGCCAAGCCGCTCTTGCTGCTCGACGAGCCCTTCGCCGCGCTTGGCCCGGCGCTGAAAGCCGAGATGCTGGCGCTTGTGGCCGAGATCGCCCGCGAACAGGGCACCGCCGTGCTCATGGTGAGCCACGATCCCTCTGACGCGCTCGCGCTCTGCCCGGAGACGGTGCTTGTGGCCGAGGGCCGCGCGCATCCGCCCCGCCCCACCGCGGCGCTTCTGGCCGATCCGCCGCCCGCGCTTGCGGCCTATCTCGGGCCCCATGCCGGGCCGTGACCTGCTCACCGAGCCGTGGCTTTGCAATGCCTTGCCGGCGCGATATATATGCCCCCACCGACCGCCTCGGCCCTGATGCCCCGGCCCTCAGACGGATGACCCGACCATGATTTTGACTGTTTCGCGTTTCGCCCCGCTGCCGCTCACCGCAGCCCTTCTTGCACTTGGCGCCTGTGGCGCCTCGCCCGAGCCGGAGATGCCCGCGCAGGCCCTGCCGGTGCCGCACATGACCCCCGCCGTCTCGCAAGACGGCGCTCTTGAGGCGCGCGAGCCCGACACCTGCCACGCCGCCGATTACACTTCGGCGCTCGGCCAGCCTGCTTCGGTGATCCCGACGCTCGGCATCACGCGCCCGATCAACGTGGTGGAATGGCGGGGCATCGAGCCGCAGATCTACAACCCGCAGCGGATCGTGTTCCGCCTTGATGCCGCAGGCAATATCTTCAACATCGACTGCGGCTGAGGCCCCTTACATCTTGAAGCGGCCGTGACAATCCTTGCACGCGGCCTGAACCGGATCGAGGGTTTTGGCGAGCGCCCCCGCGCTCGTGCCCGCAAGCGCATCGGCCGCGCGGATCATCCGGTTCGTCTTTTGCCGAAACTCGGAGGGCGCGGCCCAGATCTCGGGCAGCGCCTCGGAGGCGGGGTCATCGGCCTGCGGGCGGAACCGCGGCGCAACATCGGCCGCGCCCGCCTGCAAGGCCGTGATCGCCGCGGCGACCTCATCAGCATCAAAGCTGGTCTTGCCGGATGCGGCCTCTGCCAAAACCTTCATCTGCGCCTTGAAATCCTGCATCAGCGCGATGCGGGCCTTCACATCGGGGTTCCTGGCCTCTTCGGCCATGGCCGGGCCTGCCGTCAGCCCGACGGCAAGGAGAACAGAGAAAACTACGGGGGAACGGTGCTGCATCGGGGCCTCCTTTGCGCGGAGGATGGGGGCAAGGCGCGCCGCTGGCAAGCATCCGGGCGGGCCCACATGATCACGAAAAGGAAAACCCCGCCCTTGCGGGCGGGGCCTCTATCTCGCGGAAGCCGCCCCGAAGAGCGAACTGGGTGGGGGCTGTTGACCGCCCTCCGGGGCTTTAGCGTTTCCCGCTGTTCTCCTTTTCGCCCGCAAAGCGGGCGCAACTGGGCAGCCAGCAAGGTATTTTGCCGACATATTTCGGGCAATTCCCGGGCAAGGTAAACTGCGGCCCGCACCGCCTTCGGGCGCATTTCGGCAGGCATTGATTTGCGCGCCCGGCAATGTCACCCTTCTGTCATGACACTGCAGCCGCCGCCCCCGATCCCGCTCCCCCCTGCCGCCCCGCAGGTGGCCTTTGACCGCATTGAGCTGGGCGCGATCCTCGCGGTCTACGGGCGCATGGTGGCAATGACCGAGGCGCGCGACTACGCGATGAGTTTTCTGCGCGACCATGCCGTGTTCGCCATCTTCCGGCGCACCGCCGAAACGCCCCTCTACCGGATCGAAAAGCGCCCCGCCCTGCGCAACAAGCAGGGGCAATATGCGCTGATCGGCCCGGAGGGGCAGATCCTCAAGCGCGGCCATGAGCTTGCCCCCGTGTTGCGGGTGATCGAGCGCAAGCTCATTCGCGCCGTCGATTAACCGGGCCGTTTCGCGCCAAGATACGGCACCTTGCCCGAGGCCTCGATCCGCGCGCGGGCTGCGCCGATCGGCTCGCACAGCACCCGCATGGTATGGCCGGTCGCGTGAATCATCTCATCGGCGCTCATCGCCATGGCGATATGGCCGGGCCAGAACAACAGATCCCCGCGCCGGAGCGGGGCCCCCTCGGGCAAAAAGGCGCCAAATGCCGCGCATTGCAGATCACTGTCGCCCGGGCAGGCGCGGCCAGTGCCGGTGTGCGCCATCTGCACAAGCCCCGAGCAATCAATGCCAAAAGCGCTGTTGCCGCCCCAGAGATAGGGCGTTCCCAAAAGCCGTTCGGCCACCGCAACCGGGTCGAGCTCCGGCGCCTCCAGCGCGCGCAGATGCGTGGCGGGCACATATCCCTCCGGCGTGCGCGCAAGCTCTCCCTCGGTCTGCAGCACCGTGAGCCGCGCCCCCATCGACAGCGCGCAGATCTCGCCGCGCTTGATCGAGGCTTCGCGGTAAAGATGGGTGCCGCGCGAGGCAACACAATGGGTTGCAAGCTGCGGCGGGCCAAGCGCTTCGGCATCAACCCAGCCGCAATAGCCATCCAGATCCGCCTGCACGAAGGCGCGCCGCCCCCGCCGCTCGATCACCGCCACATCGGCGCCAAAGATCAATTGCCGGTCGCGCCCGCCCTCAAAGCCAAGGGAAAGATCGGCCACGGCACGGATCACCCGCGCGCCCTCCCCCGGCACATAGGCCGCGGCGGCAACTTGCCCGCGCAGGGTCTCGCGCGCGATTTTCCCCGAAAACGGGGTCAGCCGGGCGTCGCTCATAGCGCGAAGAGCTTCGAGAGCGCGCCGGCCACAGCCCGCCCCCCCTGCCCGAGCGCGCCCTTCGCCCGCCCCGGCGCCGCCACCGGCTGCCAGGCGTAAATGTCAAAATGCGCGAAGCGCTCGGTCTCGGTGACAAAGCGGCGCAAAAAGAGCGCCGCGGTGATCGAGCCCGCCATGCCGCCCGAGGGCGCATTGTCGAGATCGGCAATGCCCGGCTCGATCAGCGCCTCGTAAGGCGCCCAGAACGGCATCCGCCAGAGCGGGTCGGCCCCCTCTTCCGCAGCCTCGGAAAGCGCCTCGGCCAGATCATCGTCATCGGTGTAAAACGGCGGCAGGTCGGGGCCAAGCGCCACCCGCGCGGCACCCGTGAGCGTTGCCATCGAGACGATCAGATCCGGCGCCTCTTCATCGGCGGCGGCAAGCGCATCGGCCAGCACCAGCCGCCCCTCGGCATCGGTGTTGTTGATCTCGACGCTCAGCCCCTTGCGGGAAATGAGAATATCCTGCGGGCGGAAGGCATTGCCGGAGACGGCATTTTCCACCGCCGGGATCAGCACGCGCAGCCGCACCGGCGCGCCCAGCGCCATGATCATATGCGCGGTGGCAAGCACATTCGCCGCGCCGCCCATGTCTTTCTTCATCAGCCCCATGCCGGCGGCCGGCTTGAGATCGAGCCCGCCCGTGTCAAAGCAGACCCCCTTGCCGACCAGCGTCACCTCTGGCCCCGCGTCGCCCCAGCGCAGTTCGATCAGCCGCGGCGCGCGCGGGCTCGCACGGCCCACCGCGTGAATCAGCGGATAGCCCTCGGCCAGCAGATCCTCGCCAACGATGGCGCTGACCACGGCACCATGGCGCGCGCCGAGCGCCCGCACCGCGGCCTCCAGCTCCTCCGGGCCCATGTCATTCGCGGGTGTGTTGACCAGATCGCGCGCGAGCGCCTCGGCCTCGGCCATCACCTCAAGGCGACGCACCTCAACCCCCTCGGGCGCCACAAGCCGCGCCGCAGGCGCCTTGTTGCTCGCATAGGTCTCAAACCGGTAGCCCTCAAGGAGCCAGCCCAGCGCCTCGCGCGCGCAATCCTCCTCGGGCAGATCGGTGGCCAGCCGCCACGCGCCTGCAGGCAATTTTGCCGCCGCGCCGGCGAGGGTAAACCGCATCCGCGCCCGGCTTTGCGCCGTGCCCATGCCAAACAGCGCACCCGCAAGGGCACCGGTGTCATCGGGAAGCAGGCACAGGCTGCCGGATGCGCCGGAAAACCCCTGCGCCGCCACAAAGGCGCGTTGTGCCGGGCTCAGTGCCGCGGGCAACTCCGCGCCTGCGGCCACCGGCCAGAGCGGCAAAGCCTCTGCAGCCGGGTCGGCAAAACGCATTTCGGAACGGAAACGAAACAGATCAGTCATCGGGCTCTCCGGGTCTTTGCGCGCAGCCTAGCGCGCTGCCCGCCACCCGCAAGCCCTGATCCGGTCAGATCCGCATGTCTTGAATATCCCACACCGCGGTCAGCGAGCGTTCCGCGATGCGCACGAGCCGCGCCAGAACCGCCGCCTGCGCCACGAAATCGCCGCGCGCGATACAGGCGAGCAGATCCTCCGCCACCCGGGTGAGCAGCACCATGCCGACCTGCGTTGCAAGCGAAACCATCTCGCGCACCGCGCGCTCCAGCGTATCGGGCTGGCCATCGCGCGCGGCGAGTTGCGCCGCCACCAGATGCACCGCCAGATCTTCCATCGTCGCGGCAATCACCCGCTCGGCGCCGATCTCGCCCAGCTCTGCATAGATCACCACCAGACGGTCCGGGTCGAGCCGCACCGGCTCATCAACCCGCAAATTCTCAATCGCGCTCACCCCAGAGCCTCCGCATTATTTGGTCCCCGGCCCCCACGGCCAGCGCCAGATTGACGGGCAAGTTTCAAGAAAAGGTTGAGAGGCGACGAAAAAGCCCTCGCATTTTCGACACTTGCGGCCTATTTCAGGGCGAAATGCGAAAGGGGATGACGATGAAGGATCATGTGCGGCCCTTGCCCTCCTACCTGGTCAATCGCTACCAGGGCTGGCGCGCCACCGCTTACACCGAAAATCGCCCGTGGTATCGCCATCTCGCCGAGAAGGGGCAGCACCCCCGTGCGATGGTGATCTCGTGCTGTGACTCGCGCGTGCATGTGACCTCGATCTTCGGCGCCGACGAGGGCGAATTCTTCATCCACCGCAACATCGCCAACCTCGTGCCGCCCTATACGCCCGACGGCGACCACCACGGCACCTCGGCGGCGATCGAATATGCCGTGAGCACGCTCAAGGTGGCGCATGTGATCGTGCTGGGCCATTCGCAATGTGGTGGCGTTGCGGGCTGCCATGCGATGTGCACCGGCCACGCGCCCGAGCTTGAACAGAAAACCTCGTTTGTCGGCACCTGGCTGAGCCTCCTGCGCCCCGGCTTCGAGCGGGTTCAGCACATTCCCGAGCCCGATCGCGTCACCGCGCTGGAGCGGGAATCGGTGGTGATCAGCCTCGAGAACCTGATCACCTTCCCCTTCGTGCGCGATGCTGTGGCGGCGGGGGACATGAGCCTGCACGGGCTGTGGAACGACATTGGCGAGGGGCTGTTGTGGCAGTTCAACCCGGAGAGCGAAATTTTCGAAGTGCTCTGAACAGGCGGCGGAAAAAGCCTTAACCGCTTTACCGCTTCTTAAGCTTAACAGGCGAGATTGGGTGCATGACCCAACACCGACTCGTCACTCTCCGCCTGCCCGTCGACCTCATCGCGAAGATCGAATCCGCGGCAAGGTTGCATGAAGAAACGCCCGCCGAGCTGATCCGCCGCGCGCTTTCCGAAGCGTTGCAGGATGTGCCGAGCGTGGTCCAGAAAAGCCAGATGGCCGTGATCTCCGCGGCCTTCGAAAACGCCCAGGGATGGCTCGACCTGCAAGCCAAGCTGCGCAAGAGCGGTTTTGTTCTGCGCCTTGATGGGGAGCGGCTCGGCCTGCATGAATGGCCCTCCGACCATTTCGTGCTCTGGATCGAAGAAATCGGCCAGTCGCTGGCTGAACTGATGTTGCAATTCCGCGCCCCCTTCCCCGGCGCACTCTCCCGCAAAGCGGGGCTTGTCGCTAGCGGGGTGAGCCAATCGAGCTTGGGGCGACGACCGGGGCGGGCTGCCTGAAGGCACTCCGCCACACCGCCAGAATGGCGGCGTCATGCGGCCCCGCGAACCTCGGGGCCAGGATCTGAACGCGGCGCAGAATGTCCGCGTTCAGATGCCTTATCCCTCCACGGCGCAGAAGATCGCCGCATTGAAAGAGGGCAAGCGCAAACGCGCGCGCAAACCCGGCGCGCAGGAGGACGCCCCCTTGGCCTTCGGCAATCTGCGGCAGATGCTGCAGCGGTTCAAAAAGCCGCTGTCCTATCCGCCGCTGCCCGAAGTGCCCGCGCCGCGCAAGAAGTGAAGCCCGAAACCCCGTCGGGATTTCGGGCCCCGACGTCAGGCGGTTTCGAGGGCGCGCGCGAAAGCCTCCATCATCTGCGATGGGCTCTGCGCGCCAAAATTGCCCGCAAGCACCTTTTCGTAGACCAGAACCGTGCCGAGCTTGTAGGCAGAAAGATCCACATGGATCCGATAATGGCCAGAAATCCGCCGGCTCGCCTGGTCGACCGACCAGTCGGAAATCTCGACCCGGATCGTCGGATTCTGATGCACGATCGTGTCCTGATTGCCCTTCACCTGAAACGGACCATCCGTGGCATGCCCGGAAACAAGCCCCTTCCAGCTCGCATCAAAATTGATGCCGAACTGATCCGGGGCCATTTCCACGAGCGTCAGCGTAATATCGCTTTTTTCGACGCCTAACCACCCGTAGGAGCGGCTGTCGGTTTGCTTGTCGATAACGGAATACATGAGCTAACCTTTCAATAGCCCCGAATTCACGTTCCCGCCGGGGCACCGCGGGCCGTTCGGCCAGGTCTTGCATGTTGTGACAAGACACCGGCTGCATCAGGATAGCCAAGGCGGGCGTTTCACGCAACTTGCCGGTGTTTTGCTACCTTCAGCGCAACTCCTGATCGGCGGGCCAGCGCATCGTGGTGTCAAGCGTCACCTGCTGCACCGCCCCCGGCGCAAGGCTGAACTCCCAGGCCAGCACGCCGCGCTTGTCATGCCAATCCGCCGTGGTCTCGGCGGGCGTGGCCGAATGGGTGATTTTCAGATCGTCCTGCTCGGCATAGGGCACGCGGTCGATCAACCGCACCGGCCAGGCCTTGTCGGTCAGGTTTTCAACGCTGATCTTCACCTCTTCGGACCGCTCGTTCGATTTGGAGATCAGCCCGCGGTCGCCCTCGCTGGCCTGCGGGATCACCCGTTTCAACCTTATCCCGTCGATCGCGCCAAAACCGAGCCGCAGCTTGTCGCCCGCGGCGGTAAAGGGCATCTGGGTTGCGCCTACCAGTGCGCCGTCAAGCCAGAGCACCGCCTCACCGGGCAAGATCGGCTCGGCGCCGTTCACCCCTTCGGCCACGCGAAAGGCGGTATCGTCAAACATCGGCACCGCCTCGGCGCGCAGCTCCACCGGCCGCTCCAGCCGGTCGAGCCGGAGCCGCAGATCCTCGACCCCGGCACGAATGTCGACGGTATCGGGGTAGCTGTAGGTCAGGGTCTCGCCCTGCATCTCGGGCACCATCCGCTCGGCGATCACCATCGGCGCGGGCTCCGCCACGGGCGCGTCAAGGCGCATCTCCGCCCCCTCTTTGGCCGCAAGCGCAACCAGCGGCGGGCCGATCCGGCGCAGATCGGGCCAAAGCTCGGTGGGCTCGGCCCGCTCCGAGGGGCGCGCGGTGGAGAGGGTGAGCTTCACCGCCCCCCAATCCTCGCCCGAGGCCTGATGCACCGAGACATAACGCTCGAATGTGAGCCGGCGCGCCGCGCTGTCGAGCCGGAGATCGTAGCTTGGCGCCCAGCCGGCATCCTCGGCGAAGGTGGTGACGGTGATCACCCCCGCCCCCGCGACGGTCAGCAAAAGCGAATCGCTGCCCTCGCTCGGGTTTTCGAGCGCCTCAAGCGCCTGCCGGGCCCGCTCCAACGCCTCGCGCTCGGGTTCGAGCGCCGCCTCGGCGCGCCGCACCTCGGCCACGGCACTGATCCGCGCCTGTTCGGCCATCTGCACCCCTTCGGCCACCGCACGCGCGAGCACGCCGACGTCTTCGGGGGTGGTGTTGGCGGTGTCGAGCCCGCGCAAAAAGTCTCCCTGCGCCACGGCGGCCGCAACGCGCGCATTGAGCATCGCCACCGCGTCTTCCTTGGCCTCAAGCGTCTCGCGGGCCACTTGCAACGCGCGGCGCGCCGCCTGCAGCTCTGGCGGCTCGCCCACCGCATTGACCGGCTGGCGGGCATCGATCAGGCGCACCGCCCCCACAGTGACCCCCGCGGCCCCGGCCACGCGCAGCGTCGCCGGATCGGTGTGGTCCGGCAGATTCGGCACCAAAATCTCTGTCGTCCCGGCCGGAACGGTGAGCGTCCGGGTCACTTGCGCCCCTTGCGGAAAGAGCGTGACAGCTTGCAGAACGGCAGCAATTTCAGCCGGTTCGGCGATGGCGGGGCCCGCCAGAAGCGCCGCGGGGGCACAGGCCAGCAACAGGGCGCACAGGTGGGTCCGTCTACGCATCTCATCCTCCCAGAAACGATCGTTCGCAGGTTCTTCCGGCAGGTCCGGAAAAGCAAGAGGGCGCCCGACGGGCGCCCTCGCCTGTTCACCCTGGCGGGCTCGCTCAGCCTTTTTTCAGGCAGCGCTGCCCCAGCACTTCCGCGATCTGCACCGCGTTGAGCGCCGCGCCCTTGCGCAGGTTGTCCGACACGCACCAGATGTTCAGCCCGTTCTCGATCGTGCTGTCTTGGCGGATCCGCGAGACATAGGTGGCATATTCGCCGACGCATTCGATCGGCGTGATGTAGCCCCCCGCCTCGCGTTTATCGACGACCATCACACCGGGCGCCTCGCGCAGGATCTCGGTCGCTTCTTCCCAGTCGAGGAAGTCCTCGAACTCGATGTTGATCGCTTCGGAATGGCCCACGAACACCGGCACCCGCACGCAAGTGGCAGTGACCTTGATCGACGGATCGACGATCTTTTTCGTCTCCGCGACCATCTTCCACTCTTCCTTGGTCTCGCCGCTGTCGAGGAACACGTCGATATGCGGGATCACGTTGAAAGCGATCTGTTTCGGGTAGACCTTGGGCGCAACTTCCTGCCCGGGCACGTAGATGCCCTTGGTTTGTTCCCAAAGCTCGTCGATCGCTTCCTTGCCGGTGCCGGAAACGGATTGATAGGTCGCCACCACCACGCGCTTGATCTTGGCGCGGTCATGCAGCGGCTTGAGCGCCACCACCATCTGCGCGGTCGAGCAGTTCGGGTTCGCGATGATGTTCTTGTTCTTGTAGCGCACGATATCGTCGGCGTTCACTTCCGGCACGATCAGCGGGATCTCCGGGTCGTAGCGATAGAGCGAGGAGTTGTCGATCACCACGCAGCCCTGCGATGCCGCCTTCGGCGCATAGACCTTGGTCGCATCCGAGCCGATCGCGAAGAGCGCGATGTCCCAGCCGGTGAAATCGAACTGCTCCAGATCCTGGGTCTTCAAAGTTCGGTCGCCGAAGCTGACTTCCGTGCCGAGCGACTTGCGCGACGCGAGCGCCGCGATTTCATCGACCGGAAACTCGCGCTCGGCGAGAATGTTCAGCATTTCCTTGCCAACGTTGCCCGTGGCACCGACGACGACGACCTTGTAGCCCATCTAGGCCTCCTTCTCGAAAGAACGCTGCCCCCTAACGGAAATGGCGCGATTTGGAAAGGGATTCGCACCAATTTCGCCCATGTGATGCATAAATCGCGCGGCTCAGCGCAGGAGGTCGCGGCTGTCGCGGGCGAAGAGATAGACCACGAGCCCCCCCACCACCGGCGCGAGGAAAAACAGGAAAAGCGCGCGGAAAGCGGCGACCGGATCGCCCGCCTCCGAGGCCATGGCAAAGACCGGGCGGGAGAGGAAAAGCCCGATCCCGGCCCCCGCGATGGAGACAAGGTTGAGCGCGGTGACACCGCGGCCCACAAGATGCGGCGGCAAAAAGGCGCGACCATGCGCCATCAGGACCGGGAAAGAGGCGCCGAAAAAGCCCACGGCAGCCAGAAGCGCCGTTGCCTGCCCCAGCCCCGCATCGGGGGCGAGGGCAAGCGCGCCCAGCGCCACGCACAGCACGGTATTGCCCAAAAGCGCCACACGCTTGTGGCTGCCCAAAAGCTTGTCTGCCGGGCCATAGGCGAAATTGCCAAGCACCATCGCAACGCCCATTGCCAGCGTCACCGTGCCGATCAGCGCCGCATCCGCGCCATGGAGCGCGCTGAGCCACGGCCCGGCCCAGAGCCCGCGAATTGCGGCGGCGGCGGTGTAATTGGCAAAGATCAGCGGCAAGATCAGCCAGAACCCGGGCAGCCGGAAAATGTCGAGCACCGAGCCCTTCGGGCCGGAGCGGGAGAGGATGCGCTCGGGATCGCGGGTGAAGATGAAAATCGCCGCCGCCACCGCCAGGGTGATCCCCGCGAGCGCCCAGAGTGTCGGGCGCCAGCCAAACGCATCGAGCGCGGCGGCGAGGGGGGCGGCGCCGGCAAGGTTGCCAAGCGAGCCCACGCCGATCACCGCGGCGGCGAGCGTGCCGAAAAGGGCCGGCGCAAAACTGCGCGCAAAGATGTAGTAAGAACCCATCAGCACCGGCGAGCAGCCGATGCCGATCAGCACCATCGCAAGGTGAATGCCCATCGGCCCCGAGGCCATGGCAAAGGCCGCAGCCCCGCCGCCGCCGCCCAGCGCGAGCAAAACGCCCACGGTGCGGCGCGGCCCGATCCGGTCGAGCGCCTCGCCCACCGGGATCTGCATCACCGCGAAGGCGAGATACCAAAGCCCGAGCGAAACGGCGAGATCTTCGGCGCTGGCGCCGAGTTCGGCCTTCAACACCGGGGTCAGCACCGCCAGACAGGCGCGATAAAATTGGCTGAGCACATAGCCCGCCACCAGAAATGCGATCGACAGATACAAACTCCGGCCCTCCCCGACCCGCCGCCTCCCCGCAGCCGTGCCACGCTGCCTTGGGTGGCCTTCGCGTGCAAGGGGGCATGTGAAGGAAGCACGTGAAGGGGGCCAAACGAAAGGGGCGGCCCGAAGGCCGCCCCAGACGCGGAGGTTGCTCCCCGATCAGGCGTCAAGCGCCTCGGGGGCCGGAATGGTTTCGACCGTTTTCACGCGCGGGCTGGCGGGCCCGGCAATCTCGATCCGGCGCGGCTTCAGGGCTTCAGGCACTTCGCGCACGAGATCAATATTGAGCATGCCATCGGTATGCGACGCGCCCGTGACCTTCATGTGGTCGGCCAGCGCAAAGCGGCGCTCAAAGGCACGGGTGGCAATGCCGCGATGCAGGTAGGCGCGCGTATCGGCCTCTTCGGATTTGCGGCCCGTAACGATCAGCGCGCCCTCGCGCAGCTCGACGGCCAGCTCATCCGAGCCGAAGCCCGCAACGGCAATGGTGATGCGATAGGCGTTCTCATCGGTCTTTTCGATATTGTAGGGCGGATAGCTCGGCTGCGTCATGTCGGTGGCAAGCACACGGTCCATCATGTCGGCAACGCGGTCGAAGCCGATGGTGGCACGGTAGAGGGGCGAAAAGTCGAAAGCACGCATGGGGGTCATCCTCTCTTGAGCGATGTCAGGTTCCAGATCACGACCCGCCCCGTGCGGGGCCGGGCCATTTGCGCCGGGGCCCTCTGTGGCACCCCGGTGAGAAAAATCTGGGAAGCGCCGGGGCGCGTTTCAAGACCTGTCGCGGCGACGAACTTCAAATTTCAGGGCCATCGCCGCAGGGTCAGGGGCGGACGAATTTTGCCCCGCCCGCGCGGCGGATCTCTTGCGTGCCGGGCCCTGCAGTCTCCATCTCGGCGCGCAGCTCGGCGACTTTTTCAACCATCGTGCCAAGTGAAACGGGCGCCCCGCGCAGCTCCGCCTTGGCCGAAACCACCGAGACGATTTTGGGCACCCCGCCGCGCATCGCAAAGACCGGCGCGCCGGAGGCGCCAAAATCGGCGGCGCAATTCATCAACACCACCTCGCCCGAGCGCTTGAGCACATTGCACATGCTTTGCAGCGCAGGCGCCTCGGCGCGGTCATGGGCATAAGACACCACCCCGACGGTTGCCCCCTCCTGCGGCGCGACATCAATGGCAAAGGGGCGCACCTGCGGCAGCCGGATCGGCTGGTCAAGCTCGACCAGCGCCAGATCCCAGGCGACCCGGTCAAATTGCGCGCGCCCCTGATAGACGTAATCAGGATGGGCGCGCGCACGGCGCGCATGGCGATAGGCCACCGCGCGGCCATTGCGCCAGCCCGCGCGAAACTCGATCCCGGCGACGTCGATCATCTGCCCGCTCGCCGCGTCATAAAGACAATGCGCCGCCGTCAGCACCAGATCGGGGGCGATCAGCGTGCCGGTGCAAAAGCTGTCATGGCCCAGCTCGAGCCGCCCCACCGCCTCCCAGCCGCGGCTGTCGGTGCCGGTGGCGAGCAACTTCAACCCGCTCTCGAACGCCCTTCCGGGAAGGGGCGCCCAAAGGGCAAGGCCGAGCAGCACGGCAACTAGGGCAGAGGCAGGGCGGGGCATTGATCTCTCCGGGCGGTCCGGTCTTGCGCCTAGCCTGCGGCCTTGGCGAGATTATGGCAAGGCCGCAAGCCCATGTGGTTTCGGCCCGCCGGTCGCCCAGTCGAGCAATTGCACCGTATGCACCACGGGCACGCCGGTGCCCGAGCCGATTTGCATCATGCAGCCGATATTGCCCGCGGCAATGATCTGCGGCGCCGTCGCCTCGAGCGTGGCGATCTTGCGGCGCTTCAATTCCCCCGCGATTTCGGGGTGCAAAAGGTTGTAGGTGCCAGCCGAACCGCAGCACAGATGCGGGTCAGCCGGTTCCACCACCTCGAAGCCCGCCGCCGCAAGCAGCGCCCTGGGCGCGGTTTTCACCTTCTGGCCATGCTGCAGCGAACAGGCGGAATGATAGGCCACGCGCAGGCCTTTGGGCGCGCCTTGCGGCAGGCCAATCGTTTCGAGAAACTCGGTGATATCCTTCGCCAGGGCCGCCACCTGCGCCGCCTGCCCTTCCAGCGGATCGCCCGCAAAGATCCCCCCGTAATCCTTCACCGTGGTGCCACAGCCCGAGGTGTTGATGACGATCGCATCAAGCGGCCCCGCGGCGGCATAGGCACGGATATTCGCCGCCGCCTGCGCATGGGCCTCCCCCTCGCGCCCCATGTGATGCGACAGCGCACCGCAGCAGCCAAGCTTCAGGATCACCACCTCGCAACCGAGCCGCCGCAACAGCCGGATCGTGGCATCATTGATATCGGTGTCGAGCGCCTTTTGCGCACAGCCCGTTTGCAGCGCCACCCGGTAGCGGCGCGGCCCGGTCGGGGCAAAGACCTGCGGGCGGTCATTCTTCGAGGGCTTGGGAAGCTGCGCGGGTGCAAGCGCGAGCATCGCTTTGAGCCGGTCGTCCGGCACCGCGAAGGCGAGCGGGCGCGCGAGCCGTGCGCCCTTCATCGCAAGGCGGAACCGGCGCGGATAGGGCACGATCTTTGCAAGCAAAAAGCGCAACAAACGCTCGCCCGCGGGGCGCTTGTAGGTGCGCTCCACATGGGCGCGGGCATGGTCGATCAGATGCATGTAATCCACGCCCGAGGGGCAGGTGGTCATGCAGGCAAGGCACCCGAGGCAGCGGTCGATATGCTTGGCGGTGCGGGCATCGGCGGGCCGGCCCGTCTCCAGCATCTCCTTGATCAGGTAAATGCGCCCGCGGGGGCTGTCGAGCTCATCGCCCAGCACCTGATAAGAGGGGCAGGTGGCGGTGCAAAAGCCGCAATGCACGCAGGCCCGCAGGATCTCGTTGGCGCGCGCAATCGCGGGATCTGCGAGTTGCTCGGGGGTAAATGACGTCTGCATCAGCCCATCTTTCCGGGGTTGAAAAGGCCCTTGGGGTCAAAGCGCGCGCGCAGCCCGCGCGCAAGCGCGGCCACCGGCGCCGGTTCGGGCTCAAAGGCGGCAAAGGGCCCCCGCAGGCAGGTGGCATGGCCGCTATAAGGCGCGGCAAGGGCGCGCGCATCCGTGCCCTCCGTCACAAGCGCCCAGACGAGCCCGCCGCCCCAGTCGAGCACGACCGCGCCCCCGAGCCGCGCCGCAACCTGCGGCCCTTCGGAGGGCTTGACCGAGAAGCGCCACAGATCGCCCCTGCGCCCCTGCAAGGGCTTTCCCTCGCCCAGATCGCGCCAAAGCCCCGCACCCTCGTCGCGCAGGATCTTCGGCGCATGGGGCGCGAGCACCTCGGCCAGCCGCCCGGCCCGGTAGGCGACCGATTCCGCAAGCCCTTCGAGCCGCACCATCGCGCCCACACCCGGCATCCAGCCCGCGCCCGAAACATCAAACGGCGATCCCAGCGCCGCCGCCAGCACCTTTGCTGCCGCGGCCAAGGGCACATCCATCACCAAACTCGCCTGCGCGGGGGCCGCGGGCAAAAGCTTGAAGGCCACCTCGCTCAGCACGCCCAGCGTGCCCCAGGAGCCCGCCATCAGCTTCACGAGATCATAGCCCGTGACATTCTTCATCACGCGCCCGCCGTTTTTCACCGCCGCCCCGGTGCCATCGACAAACCGCACCCCGATCAGGCTGTCACGGCAGGCCCCGGCCTGAATGCGCCGCGGCCCGGAGACATTGGCCGCCACCACGCCGCCAATCGTGCTCTCCCCCGTGGCGCCGAGCAAGGCGCCCCAGCGCACCGGCTCGAACGGGAGCCGCTGCCCCTCGGCCGCCACCGCCTCCTCGATCACCCGCAAAGGCGTGCCCGCGCCCGCAATCAGCGTCAACGCGCCCGGCTCGTAAAGCGTAATGCCCGAGATCGCGACCTGAAGCGCCGCCCCCTCGCTCCGCCCCACCGGCCGCGTGCCGCCGCCGGTGATGTGCAGCGGCGCGGTCGCCGCCCGCACCACCTCGACCAGTTCGCTCTCGCGCGTCACTCTCATGCCGTTTCGCCTTCGACTTTGCTCAAATATCCCGGGGGTGAGGCGCGTCAGCGCCGAGGGGGCAGCGCCCCCTTGCTCCCGCGCCGCGCCGCGCTGACCCGAAGCGGAAAGACTTTCGCCGCGTTCAGAAGCCAGGCCGGGTCGAACACGTCCTTCACCCGCATCTGCGCCTCCAGATCCTCGGGCGCAAACTGCACCTCCATCAGATCGCGCTTTTCGAGCCCCACGCCATGCTCGCCGGTCAGACACCCGCCCGCCTCGACGCAAAGCTTCAAGATCTCCGCGCCCATTCGTTCGCACAGCTCCTGCTGGCCCGGCGCATTGGCGTTGTAAAGGATCAGCGGGTGCATGTTGCCATCGCCCGCATGAAACACATTGCCAACCTCAAGCCCGAAGGCGCGCGAGATCTCACCGATCCGCTTCAGCACCTCGGGCAGCGCCGAGACCGGGATCGTGCCGTCAAGGCACATGTAATCGCCCTTCTGCCCCATCGCGCCAAAGGCCGATTTGCGGCCAAGCCAGATCCGCTTTGCCTCATCCGGGCTCTGCGCCTCGCGAAACTCGACCGGATCGTGGCGCGCGGCGATCTGGCGAATGAGGCCAAGCTGCTCGGCGATCTCCGCCTCCGAGCCCTCGCATTCGACAATCAAGAGCGCCTCGCAATCGGGGTAGCCTGCATGGCAAAAGGCCTCCGTCGCCTCGATGCAGGGGCGGTCCATGAATTCGATCGCCACGGGCAGGATGCCCGCGCGGATGATATCGGCAACACAGGCGCCCGCCACTTCGTTCGACCCGAACCCGATCAGCACCGGGCGCGCCCCCTCGGGCTGGCGCAAGATCCGCAAGGTCGCCTCGGTCACCACGCCAAGCTGCCCCTCCGAGCCGCAGATCACGCCCAGAAGGTCGAGCCCGCCCGCATCGCACCAAGGCCCGCCGATCGTCACCACCTCGCCCTGCATCGTGACCAGCGTGACGCCCATCAGATTGTTCGTCGTCACCCCGTATTTGAGGCAATGCGCGCCGCCCGAATTCATGCCGATATTGCCCGCAATCGCGCAGGCAAGCTGGCTGGAGGGGTCGGGCGCATAAAACCAGCCCTGCCCCTCGATGGCGCCGGTGACGGAAAGATTGGTGCGCCCCGCCTCAACCCGGATGAAGCGGTTTTCGGTGTCGATCTCAAGCACCCGGTTCATCCGTGCAAGGCCAAGCACCACCGCATCGGCCGAGGGCATGGAGCCGCCCGCAAGCGAGGTGCCCGCGCCACGCGGCACCACCGGCACCCGCAGCTCGTGGAGAAGCTTGAGACAGGCGGCGACTTCCTGCGTGGTGCGTGGCAGCACCACCGCAAGCGGCGCGCAGCGATAGGCGGAGAGCGCATCACATTCATAGGCGCGCGTCTCGGCGGGATCGTCGATCACCGCATCGCGCGGCAGCACCTTGCGCAGGCGTTTGACGATGCGCGCCTTATCGGCCAGCACCTTGGCGCTGGGAACCGGCATGTCCATGAGCTCTCCTCCCACTCTGGTCAAACTTGATGACCAATTGAAGGGATTCGCGCAACTGAAACGTCACCCGGCGGCGGGGCAGATCACCGCAGGATCAGCGCAGGATCACCGCAGAATCGGCGGTTTGTCCGGGTCCATGCCGGGCGGCGTGCGGCCCAGTTCCTGCACCTCTTCCTCGACGCGTTCGGGCAGATGCAGCACCAGCGCCCTTTCCAGAAGCACGTCCGTGGCGGGATCATCCTCGGCCAGAAAGGTCACGTCGATCGCCCCGGCCTCAAGCCCCGAAAACACCAAAGCTTCGGCCATCGCCTTGGCAATGCCGGGCTGCGCAGGCTCGGGCGCGCCAAGAAAGGCGAGCACATGGCCGCGCCCGCCGCCTTCATAGGTTACGCCGCCCAAAAGCGCATCGGTGGCAAGCCCGGCGATCTGCGCGAATTTCGCCTCGAAGGCGGGAAGCAGCAGACCGAGCACCGCGGGCGGCAGGCTCGGCGCCTCAAAGGACACGGGCCGGGCCGAGGTGGCCTCGGGCGCATGGGTCAGCGTGTGGGTGAGCCATTCCAGCGCCTCGGGCGGCAGCAGCATCGCTGAATCGGCCACGCCCAGATTGATGCCGAGCCCCACCGCCTCGCCTGCGAGGTTTTGGGCAATCACCCGGCCGGGCAGTGCCGCATAGGGCGCGGGCGCGCCGACAAAGGCCGCGAGCCGTTCTTCAAGGTCGAAGGCAAGGATGAAATCGCCATCCTCGGTGGCAAAGACCTGCGGCGTGATATCCTCGCCGTCCGGGTCTTCTTCCAGCAGCACGAACAATTCGGCATCCGCGAGCCGGTCATAGACGGCGAGCCGCAAGGCTTCGTTTTCCGGGTCGTTTTCCATCGCCGCATGGGCGCGGTCATAGGGCGTCATCGAGCACCTCCTTCACCCGGGCGCGCAAGGCGGGCAGCACCTCCGCGGCAAACCAGGGATTGCGTTTGAGCCATCCCGTATTGCGCCACGAGGGATGCGGCAAGGGAAAGACGCGGGGCGCATGCGATTTCCAGCCCGCCACCGCCTGCGTCAGCCCGCTCTCGCCCAGATGCCACCGGATCGCCGCCCCGCCCACGAGGAGCGTTGTCTCAAAAGGCCCAAGCGCCGCAAGCACCCGCGCGCGCCAGGTCTCGGCGCAGAGCTTTGGGGGCGGCAGATCGGCGCCCTTCGCATCATAACCCGGAAAGCAGAAGGCCATCGGCACAATGGCAATGCGGTCGCGGTCATAGAACGTGGCCGCGTCGATCCCCATCCAGTCGCGCAGCCGCTCCCCCGAAGGGTCGGTGAAGGGTTGCCCCGATTGATGCACCCGCGCCCCCGGCGCCTGCCCCACGATCAAAAGCCGCGCACCGGGCCGAAACCAGACCACCGGGCGGGCCGCATGGGCCGTAGCCGTCGCAGCAAAGCGCGCCGCGCAAAGACGGCAGCCCTCGATCTCGCGCGCCAGATCCTGCGCCTGTTCGGCCCCGCTCATCGCCGGGCTTCGTTTCGCAAACCGCAACAGAATCTCTCGGAGTGTTGGAAGATCGCCCTATCGGACATAATGTCGCCCAAAATTCCTTTTAAGCGAAATCTCCACCAGTTGAGATCACAATCGGCAGGGTAACGCGTAACATACGGCAAAGAAAGTGCCGCGAGGCAAGCAAGGAACCGGACCGGGGCAATGCTCGAGTTCAACAATGTCAGCAAGTCCTTCTGGACCGGCAAGCAGCGCAAGGTCATTCTCGACCGGGCGTCGTTTCGGGTTGAGCTGGGCAATTCCCTTGGCATCCTTGCCCCCAACGGCACCGGCAAAACCACCATCATCAACATGATGGCCGGGCTCGAAAAGCCCGATGAGGGCGAGATCCGCAAGAACTGCCGGGTGTCGTTTCCGCTTGGCTTCATGGGCGGGCTGGTGAACCGCCACAGCGCCCGCGAGAATGTGCGCTATATCGCAAGGCTCTATGAACTCGACCCCGATTACGTCGAGGCCTTCTGCCGCTGGCTTTGCGGCATTGAAGAATATTTTGACATGCCGGTGGGCACTTACAGTCAGGGCATGCGCTCGCGGCTGACCTTCTCGCTGCTGCTCGCGCTCGAATTCGATATTTACCTGATTGACGAGGGCATGCCCTCGACCACCGATGTGGAATTCAACCGCAAGGCCGGGGCAATCCTGCGCGACCGGCTGCAGGATGCCACTGTCGTCGTTGTCTCGCACCAGGCCAGCACGCTGGAAAAATTCTGCCGCACCGCAGCCGTGCTGCGCGATGGCCAACTTTACATGTTCGACACGCTCGACGAAGCAAAACGGATGTATGATTACCATGCTTAAGGCCGCACGCTACCGCATCCGCATTGCCGGTGACGCCGATCCGGCGGGGCCCGCCGCTGCGGAGCCCATTCCTGCGCCGGCCCCGCCCGTTGACCAGACAACGGTCGAGATGATGCTGCGCCGGCGGGCGGCTGCCGCGCAAGAGCGGGCCGGCACCCGCCCGCTTGAGACCGCGCCCGCGCCTTCGGCTGAACCCGCCGCAGATCCTGCGAGCCTGTTCGAGCCCGCCGAAGACGGGTTCGGCGATCAGGTGTTTCCTACAGCCGCGCCCCGAACGGGCGCGCCCGGCGAGGCTTCGGCGCATCGCGCGCAGAGCCAGCAGGTTCTGGCGCCGAAAGAGCTGACCCCGGAAGAGGAGATCGAGGCGATCCGCGCCGAGGGGCTGACCGGTCGCCAATTGCGGCTTGCCCGTCGCACCGCGCAAAAGCATGGCATCGAGGCCACTTCCGATTTTGAGGCGGTGCGGATCCTGCGCCGCCGCGGCATTGACCCGTTTGATCGCGGCGCGCTGCTCGCGCTCGACAAGGCCAATGAAACCGCGGTTTCCGAGGCGGCGGCGCGCGCCGTGCCCGCCCTTGCCGCCAAAGGCTCCGCCACGATCCAGGCGCTCGCCCGGATCGACGGCGCGGGGGCTGACACGCGGGTGCAACTGCCGCAAACCACCGCGGGCGCGCCGGTGCCCGCCCCGCAAGGCGCACCGCCCCTTGACGAGGGCGCGCGCGCCCGCGAGATCATCCGCATTCAACGCGACATCGCCAAGCGCCGCCGCCGCCGGCTGGCGCTTCTGGCGGCGCGGCTGACCTTCTTTGTGTTCCTGCCCACCTTGCTCGCGGGCTGGTATTACTTCGCCATCGCCACGCCGATGTATGCGACAAAAACCGAATTCGTGATCCAGAAGGCCGATGGCATGTCTGGCGCCTCCGGCCTTGGCTCGCTCTTCTCCGGCACCCAGCTCGCCACCAATCAGGATTCGGTGACGGTGCAGAGCTTCTTGCAATCGCGCGATGCGATGCTGCGGCTTGAGGCCGACAAGCACTTCAAGGAACATTTCTCGCAACCCGGCATCGACCCGCTGCAACGGCTCGATTCGGATGCCACCAACGAGGCTGCCTACAAGGTCTACAAACGCAATGTGAAAATCGGCTACGACCCCTCCGAGGGGATCGTGCGGATGGAAGTGGTGGCCGCCGATCCGGGTGTTTCCAAGGCATTTTCCGAGGCGCTGATTTCCTATGCCGAGGAACAGGTCGACAAGCTCACCGCACGGCTGCGCGAAGATCAGATGCGCGGGGCGCGCGAAAGCTATGCCGATGCCGAGGCCAAAGTGTTCGCGGCTCAGGCGAAAGTGCTCGATCTGCAGGAAAAGGTCGGCATCCTTGACCCGCTCGCGGAGAGCAGCGCGGTGATGAGCCAGGTGACCGCCTTCGAGACCGAATTGCAGAAAAAGCGGCTCGAACTGGGCCAGCTTCTGGACAACGCCCGCCCGAGTCAGGCGCGCGTGGACGGGGTGCAGGGTGACATTACGCGGCTCGAGGGGCTGATTGTCGATCTGCGCAAGCAGCTCACCGAACGCAATGGTTCGAACGAATCGCTCGCCGCGGTCACCGGGCAATTGCGCATTGCCGAGGCCGAACTCGCCACCCGCCAGCAACTTCTGGCCGCGGCGGCGCAGCAGATGGAAGTGGCCCGGATCGAGGCGAACAAGCAGGTGCGCTATCTTGAGATGGGCGTGCGCCCGGTGGCGCCCGATGAGCCCACCTATCCGCGTGCCTTTGAGGATACGCTGCTGGCCTTCCTGATCTTTTCGGGTATTTACCTGATGCTGTCGCTGACCGCCTCGATCCTGCGCGAACAGGTCTCGAGCTGAGCGGTCGGCCATAGACCCTCAGGAGGCCCCATGAAGACGATTACTCTCGACCGGTTGCGTATCGGCAATGACCAGCCGCTCACCGTGATCGCGGGGCCCTGCCAGCTTGAGAGCCTCGCCCATGCGATGATGATCGCCGAGAAAATGGCTGAGATCTGCGCCGCCAACGGGGCGCAGTTCATCTTCAAGGGCAGCTATGACAAGGCCAATCGCACCAGCCTGACGGGCAAGCGCGGGCTCGGGCTGGATGCCGGGCTTGCGGTGCTGGAGACGGTGCGCGCCAAGCTCGGCTGCCCGGTGCTCACCGATATCCACGATGCCGAACAGGCGCGCGTGGTGGCGCAGGTGGTCGATGTGATCCAGATCCCGGCCTTTCTGTGCCGCCAGACCGATCTTTTGCTCGCCGCGGGCGATACCGGGCGGGTGGTGAACATCAAGAAGGGCCAGTTCCTCGCGCCCTGGGACATGCCGAATGTGGCCGAAAAGGTCGCCTCCACCGGCAATGAGCGGATCTTGCTGACCGAGCGCGGCAGCTCCTTTGGCTACAACACGCTCGTGGCCGACATGCGCGGCCTGCCGACGATGATGAAGACCGGCTATCCGGTGATCATGGATGCGACCCATTCGGTGCAGCAGCCCGGCGGGCTGGGCGGCGCCTCGGGTGGGCAACGCGAGATGGCGCCGGTGATGGCGCGCGCGGCGGTGAGCCTTGGCATTGCCGGGGTCTTCATCGAGACCCATGAAGACCCCGACAATGCCCCGTCGGACGGGCCGAACATGATCGCCCTTGATCAGATGCCGAAGCTGATGGCCTCGCTGATGGCCTTTGATCGGCTCGCCAAAGACGACCCGATCCGCCTCTGAGCACGGGCGCGGGGGGCGCTGCCCCCCTCTTGGCCTGCGGCCAATTCACCCCCCGGGATATTTGCACAAAGTCGAAGCCAAGACCGCTTCTGCCTTCGACTTTGCCGAAATATCCCGGGGGAGTCTGCGTCAGCAGACGGGGGCAGCGCCCCCTGCCCGCTCAGATCACCTGCGCCGCCGCCCAGGCGGAAGACCAGGCCCACTGGAAGTTATAGCCGCCGAGCCAGCCCGTCACATCGACCACTTCGCCGATGAAATGGAGCCCGGGGACGGCTTTTGCCTCCAGCGTCTTTGCCTCCAGCGCCTCGGTCGCCACGCCGCCCACGGTCACTTCGGCGGTGCGATAGCCCTCGCTGCCGACCGGGCGGATCTGCCAGTCTTGTGCGCGCGAGACGAGCGGGCCGAGCGCGCGGTTGGAGAGATCGGCGAGCCGCCCCGACACGCCGGACTCGGCCACCAGCACCTGCGCGAGCTTTTCCGGCAAGAGCCGCGCCAGCGCCGTTTGCACCGCAATCCGGCCGGTCTCGGCGCGGATCGCTGCGAGTTCGGCCACAAGGTCGCGGCCCGGCGCGAGGTCGATGGTGAGCGCCTCGCCCGGCTGCCAGTAGCTTGATGCCTGCAGAATCGCCGGGCCAGAGAGGCCGCGATGCGTGAAAAGGAGCGCCTCGTCGAAGCTGCGTTTGCCAAGGTGCACCCGCGCGGGCAGCCCGATCCCCGCCAGCGGCGCCGTGCGCGCCAGATCCTGCTCGGCAAAGGTGAGCGGCACGAGGCCCGGTCGGGTTTCGGTGACGCGGAGCCCGAAGCTTTCGGCGATCTTGTAGCCAAGCCCGCTCGCGCCGATTTTCGGGATTGATTTGCCGCCCGTGGCCACGATCACCCGCGGCGCGCGCATCACCCCCTCGGAGGTCCTCACCGCGAAGCCCTCGGCCACGCGGTTCACTGCCTCGACCGCCACGCCAAGGCGCAGCGCCCCCTCTGGCAGGGCGGCGCAGAAATGCTCGACGAGCTGGTGCGCCTTGCCATCGAAGAAGAGCTGACCCGAGTGTTTCTCATGCCAGGGGATGCCGGCCGCCTCGATCCGCGCGATCATGTCTCGCGCCGTGAAGCGCGACAGAGCTGAGAGCGCAAAGCGCGGATTTTCCGACAGGAATCGGTCCGGCGCATTTTGGCGTGTCAGCGATTGGTTGGTGAAGTTACACCGCCCGCCGCCGGAAATGCGGATCTTTTCCCCCGGCCGCGCGGCATGATCGAGCACGGCAATGTGCCGCCCGCGCGCCGCAGCTTCAACGCCGCAAAAGAGCCCCGCCGCACCGGCGCCCAGGATGATTGCATCGAATGTACTCATTCCCCGTGCCTGCCTGCGCGCGCGCGAAAAGGCAACGAATTTCGCGCATTTTCCTCTTGCGCGCCCCATCGGCCTTGGCTAAACACCGCCGCACAGAGTTGGGGTGTCGCCAAGTGGTAAGGCAGCGGTTTTTGGTACCGCCATTCCCAGGTTCGAATCCTGGCACCCCAGCCAACTCTCCAGTCAAATCTTGACAACAGACGCCAAAACCCGGCGGTTGGGCATTTGTGGGACGGGGTGCGCAAACTCCCGGTGCCCCTGTCGGCCCCGAAGCCGCCCGCCTTCGACCGCGGCAGTGAGAAGAGCTTGCCTGAGGGTCACGCCCTCTGCCGGCGTCGGGGAGGCTCTCCTGTCGGCGCCCCATCCCGGGGTTTTCCCAAAATGCGACCGGCGATGGCTCCGGCACAGGACGACAGAGGCCCGGACGGCATTTAAATCATGCGTTCCGCCCCCTGCCAGATGGCCTCTTGCGAACGCAGAAAGCCGAACGCAGTGCCCGGCACGAAGGTCGCCCCGTGGCTGCCCCCTCGCTGCGGCGCGCTCGGGTGGCCCCTTAGGTGGCGTGGGTCGGAAGGGTGAGCGCCTGCAAAGAGCCCATCGGGTCGATACGGCGGCGCCAACCTCAAGAAAGGCTCGCCGCGCCGCCGCAAGGCCGCTTCGAGCCCATAGCAGACGGTCGGCGACTTCTTCTATACTTCGAAAATCCGTTCCTAAACTTCAGGTTTGTCCATGCGCATGTATCAGGTCGATGCCTTTACCGATCAGCTTTTCGCGGGCAATCCCGCCGCCGTTCTGGTGCTTGAGGACTGGCTTTCTGATGACCTGATGCTGGCCATCACGCAGGAGAACAATCTTGCCGAGACCGCTTTTGTCAAACCTCGCAAGGATGGCGCATGGGATTTGCGCTGGTTCGCCCCTGCACATGAGGTGGATTTCTGCGGGCATGCCACTTTGGCAACGGCGCATATCCTGTTCACGCAGCAGGGTGCCGATTCCGATCTCATATTTCATACCCGTGTCGGCGAACTCAGGGTATCGAAAAAGGCGCGAGGTTACCGCCTCGACATTCCCCGAATGGCCCCCGAAGCCATCAAGAGCCTGCCGCTTGAGATCGCGGATATTTTTTCAGTGCCCCTTGTTGGTATGTTCCGCAACTTTGAGAACATCTTCGTTGACCTTGGCAGTGCCGAGGCTGTCCGGAACTTCGCGCCCGATCTGAACGCAATTTCTAGGCTCGGCTCTGTCGGCTTGGTCGTAACGGGGGTGGATGCAGACGATGCTCCGGCAGATTTTGTCTCGCGTTATTTCGCCCCCGGCGCCGGTATTCCCGAAGATCCAGTCACTGGGTCAATCCATGCAACGCTTGTGCCCTATTGGGCTGAAAAGCTGGGCCGGAACAGGCTGACGGGCTTTCAGGCTTCGGCGCGTGGTGGTTGGCTGGACTGCGAGTTGACCGAGCAGCGAGTGCTTCTGTCAGGCAACGCCGTCACGTTCATGGAAGCCACTATTCTCATCCCTCAGGCGGTCTGATCCGAATGACAGCTTCGTCCGCACAGCCGACATCCGCTGCCGGGGTTTTTTGCATACTGCCGTGGTCGACCGCTTCGGGGAAGCCGCGCGGAGTCGCGCGCGAGTGCTCGACTGGCAGTTCGCTGTGCATCGCGTCGCCGCCGTGCGTTTCGCGCGCGACGACTTTGCGTCGGGAGGGACATTGCGCCTGGGGCCGCCCCCCCTGTGCGGCCGCCGCGCCGCCGCTTCGCGCCCCTGATTGTCTTTGGCGATGGGGCGCGTCAAACTTATCTTCGAACAAACTGCGCAAGGGAACAAGATGGCCGCTCCAAACTCGAAAGCAGAGCTTCTGGATGCGATTTCAACGACATTCACCAAGTTGATATCCGACCTTGAGCGTGTGCCGCCGGCGCTTGCGCGCACCGCCTCCATGCAAGGCCATGCCGCTGGAACGATGATGAGCCCCGCCGATCTGGTGTCCTATCTGCTTGGCTGGAACGAACTCGTTTTGCGATGGCTGGATCGGGACGATCATGGCGAGGCCGTGGACTTTCCCGAAACTGGCTTCAAGTGGAATCAACTCGGCTTGCTGGCGCAAAAATTCTATGCCGATTATCAGCATCTTGACTGGCATGAGCTCCTGAGCCGCCTTGCGGCAACCCATCTCGGGCTGGTCGAAACGATTTCGTCCCGGACGAACGACGAGCTTTATGGCCGCCCGTGGTATGGCAAGTGGACGAAGGGACGGATGGTCCAGTTCAACACCTCTTCGCCCTACGCGAATGCGCGCCTGCGGATACGGAAATGGCTGAAGGTGATCCGCTAGGCGAACCTCCGCTTCAGCGACATTCTGACCCGATCACCAAGACATGGCTTTGGGAAGGCATCGTTCCTGGCCAGTGACCTGCCCCCCGGAAGTTCCCTCAGCCTGATGTAGAGTCGGCCCAACCTGAAGGAGCAGACGAGATGGGAAAAGCCGTTTCCCCTCCCGCCAGACCGATGCAAAGCGCCCCGCACAAAGGCGGGGCGCAGCATCTCGAACAGAGATCAACTCGTCAGATTTAGCGCGGCACTCGGGCTTTACTTCTCGTAGGCCGGCAACTTCTTGAGTTGATCTTTGGTCATCGCCGAATGGACCTTGATGTCATCGCCATCGCGGGTGAGCGTCAGGTCGGCGGGGTGCAGGGAGACGGGTTTCTCGCCGATGCCAAGAAAGCCGCCCACATCGACGATCAGCGAACCGACCTTCATGTCGTCCGTCATCACGATCTCGCTGATCTCGCCCAGATCCTCGCCGCTCGGGCCATAGACGCGCGCGCCGGTCAGCTCCTCAGAGGTGATGTCGCTCCATTCGATGGCATCGCCGCCCGCTTTGGCTCCGGTCGCATCTGCCGTGGCATCATCGGTGGCAGCCGGTTCAGAAGTATAGGCCGGAGCCGCTTCGAGCATCGCCTTCTCACCGGTCAGAACGACGAAATAGTCATCGGCATCGTCGCCATCCGGGATCATCTTCAGCGAGGACAGGTTCACGGCCACGGTTTTCTCGCCGATCCCCAGGAAGCCGCCGACATCGACCAAGACGGCCTCGATGTCGCCGTTGAGATCGATGACAACGTCCGACACCTCGCCAATATCGTCCCAATTGGTATCCGCATCAGTGTAAGCGGCCGAGGTGTCGACTTCCGTTTTGGCCACATAGAGGCGCTTGCCGATCAGATCCGAGGCTTTCACTGCGTGCTCGACGGTGGGGTAGAACATCGTATCGGAGTCAGCAGTCACTTGGGCCTGGGCCGAGATCGGCAGAGCGAGCATCAGACCGACGGCGGTGGTTGCAAACAGCTTTTTCACGGTGTGTCTCCATCGTTACGTTTGATACCACCCAAACGAACGCAGGCCGGTCTGGTTCCTGCCCTGCCAACTTTTTCATCAAAAAAAGAGATGCCAGATCATAGCCTTGCCCGCCAAATACCGGCCGATGACCATAGACCCACGCGCGCGCGACGCGCGCTGGCGCGCCTGCGCGCGCGGTGCCGCCCCCCGCATGAAGCCGCGTGATCACTGAGGCGCAACACTGCCGGGGGCGCGCCGCCAACGGGCGGGATAGAGCGCCGCTTTCAACGATTTCCAGAGCGCGGATCTGCATGCGCTCCAGCACGATGACGGGGCGGGCGGTGGGGCGGCGGCCCCGTCTTGATCGGCCCTCATGCGGCGGGGATCTATGTGGCTGCGGGGTGAGCGCCGGCGAGACTGTCCCGCGGGCCAAGCAGCTCCTGCACATCGGAGGTGAAGAACGGGCGGAGCAGGATCACCCACTCAAGCCCCTCGGCAGAGCCACTCAGCCCGGATACCCCGGCGCTGTTCTCGGCCAGCTCACCGAGCAACACCAGCCGCCCGCCGCGCTCGCGCAGCGAGGCCACGATACCGGCTTGCCGCGCCCGCGCGAGATCGGCCCAGACAAAGGCCGCGGCAATTCGGCTCAGTTGCGCCGCGGTCGCGGTGACGGCCTCCATTCCCGCAAGCCGATGCACAATCGCGCGGGGATCGTGCTCGAGGATTATTTCGCAGATGTCCTACGCAACGATCAGATCGTCAATCGCAACAAGGTAGTGGTCTCGATAGTCTTCAGGCCGCATCTGGGCCCTCGATCGTGGATGGCGGTCGCTCATGCTACGCTCCTTGTTTGCCGCCATCATGGAACTTTAGCCGCCCGTCCGCATTAAACTATGACATATCCTAACCGGGAAACATTCCATGGTCGGAACACCTTGCAAGAGCTGCCCGCTGCGCGCCTGTTCGCTCTTCACCCCGATGGATGATGACGAGGTCAGCTTCACCCAATCCATCAAGCGCGGCGAGCTTCAGGTTTTGCGCGGCACGACGCTGCTGCTCGAAGGCGCGGCCAGCCCGCAGCTCTTCACCGTGCTGAGTGGCATGGGCATACGTTACAAAACACTCGAGGACGGGCGCAGGCAGGTGTTAAACTTCGTTTTCCCCGGCGATTTCATCGGCCTGCAGGCAGGGCTGATGGGGGAGATGAAGCATTCCGTGGAAGCGGTGACGCCAATGACACTTTGCGTCTTTGGCCGCGAGGATCTGTGGACCATGTTCCGCACCAGCCCCGAGCGCGCCTTCGACATGACATGGCTTGCCGCAATCGAGGAGCATTTCCTCGGCGAAACGATTGCCTCGCTTGGGCAGCGCGACGCCCGGGAGAGGATCTGCTGGGCGATCGTGCGGGTCTTCGTGCGTCTGCGTGCGCTCGGGCTTGCCAGCAAGAACCAGGCACAAGTGCCGTTTCGTCAGCAGCATCTGGCCGACGCGCTTGGCCTGTCGCTTGTCCATACCAACAAGACCCTTCAGGCGCTGCGCCGCGACAAGTTGTTGCGCTGGTCCGAGGGCGTGATGGTGATTGAAGATCTCGGGCGGCTGGCCGATATTGCCATGATCGACCTCGAAAAACCCGAAACCCGCCCGTTGCTATGAGGCGGGCTTGCTCCAGGCCAACGCCGAGCGGGGCGCGCCGTGCGGGACCGGTTCAACCGAGTTCGCACCGCCCCCGGGCCCCCGCCTCGGCCATCAGCGCCCGGACCGCTTCGAGCTTGTCGATCACCGCAGGCGACAACACGAAGGGATAGAAGGCCTCGTGGCCCATGGCCTGATTGACGGCATTCAGCCCTAACGACAAGGAGATCCAGTCCCGGGCCAGATCCGGCATCGGCACCTCGACAAGCCGCTCCAGCGTCCGCGGCGGGCCGCTCAGGATCAGACCGAAGGCCTGCGCTGTCTCCAGCCCGTCCAGCATATGCAGCACATGCGCCCATGTTTCCGCGAAATCTTCCCAAGGGTGCGCGCTGGCATAGGCCGAGATGAAGCGCTCGGGCCAGTCGGACGGCGCGCCGGTGACGTAATGGCTCTGCAGCGCCGCGGCGTAATCCTGACGCTCGTCGCCAAAGACCACACGCAGCGCCGCGATCCGGGCCGGGTCCGCGGCGGTCAGGACCTCCCAGTAATGATGGGCAACCTCATGCCGGAAGTGCCCGGCCAAAGTGCGATAGGGTTCCTGCATCTGCGCGCGGATGCGGGCGCGCTCGGCGTCGTCAGCCTCGGCGATATTGATCGTGATCGTGCCGTTCTCGTGCCCGGTCAGCACCCGTGGCGCGGCGCTGTCAACCGGATCGCCCTTCAACTCGAAGCGCGGCACAGCGATACCTTCAGCCGTCACCAGCGGCAGCCCGAGCCGCACCAGCATAAGGATCAGGGCGCGCTTGGCGGTCTCAAGGCGCTCCCAGCGTTCGGCATTGCCCGCCAGACCAAGATCGGGGACCACAGTGGTATGCGCGCAGGACAGACACAGGCCTCCGGTCGTCTCGGCCTGCCAGTTGCAAGCGATTGCCGCGCGATTGCAACAGGGCCCGCCCGGGCTTTGCGCAACCTCCACAAACACGCCCTGCCGCGGGGCGAAGACCAAGTCGGCGCCACAATTGAGACAGGCGGTGTTTTGGGGGTAGATTTCCTGCTGGCAGCAGGGGCAGGCATGGCGTTGCACGATCTGGCATCCGGTTGGCTGAGCAGAGAGGGGGAAAACCGCCGACGGCAGGTGTGGTTCCGCGCTCCCCGGAAGATTAGGCTGCGCAAGCGCCGCGTCCAGACAAAATTGCCCGAAGCGCAGGGGCAGCACGGGGCTGAACGGCCCTGCGACAGATGGCACGGTGCGCCCGGCTTTCGGGGGGTCTCCCCTGCACCTCCCCTTCGCGCAAAATCAGGGCGCGCGCGGCACGGCGCCCCGCATCAAGATCGCCCGCACAACGGCCAGGGGGGGCGCGTTTGTCACTTGATCCCCGCGCGCAGGAAGCTTTGGACAAACTGGCGCTGAAACAGAAGAAAGGCGATCAGGAGCGGGGCGGAAGACATCAGCGTGGCGGCGTTGATCACCGCCCAGGAGGTGCCGCTGTCGGTGGTGGCGAATACCGACAGGCCCACGGTCAGCGGGCGGGTGGTGACCGAATTGGTGATCACCAGCGGCCACAGGAAATTGTTCCAATGCGTCGAGACCGAGACCAGCGCGAAGGCGAGCATCGCGGGGCGGCCAAGCGGCACATAGACGCGCCACAAAAGGCCAAGGGTGGTGCAGCCCTCGACCCGGGCGGCCTCGTCAAGCTCGCGCGGAATCGTCTTGAAGGTTTGGCGCAGCAGAAAGATGGCAAAGCCCGAGGCGACATAGGGCAGGCCGATTGCCGGGATCGTATCCACGAGCGAGAGCGCGCGCAGGGTGGAGTAGTTCTCCACCAGCAAAATGTCGGGCATGATCAGGAGTTGCATCAGCACCAGCGCGAACAAAAGCCCGCGCCCGGGAAAGCTGAGCCGCGCAAAGGCAAAGGCCGCAAGCGTGCAAAGAAGCAGTTGCGCGCTCAGGATCAGGCTGACCAGAACCACCGTGTTGAGAAAATAGCGCGCGAAGGGGGCCTTGCCCCAGGCGGTGGCGAAATTCTCAAGCGTCAGCGGCGCGGCGAGGGTGAAGTGCGCTTCGAACGCCGCCGGATGGAAGGCCGACCAGAGCGCATAGCCAAGCGGCGCGAGCCACAGGAGCGCCAGCGCCCATGCGCCCGCGCGCATCAGCGCCCGATCAAGGCTCGGGGGCGCCGCGCTCATTGGTAATGCACCTTGCGGTCGACGATCAGAACCTGCCCGATTCCCACCACGGTCAAGATCCCCACCAGCACCATCGTCAGCGCGCTGGCATAGGCCGTGTCCCAATAGCGAAAGCCGTTTTCGTAGATGTAATAAAGCAGCAGCATCGTGGCATTGTCAGGCCCGCCCCTAGTCATCACGAACACATGGTCGATCAGCCGGAACGCGTTGATCACCGCGTTCACGGTGACGAAAAGGGTGGTCGGCATGATCAGCGGCAAGATGACACGGCGCAGGAAAGCAAGGCGCGCGCAGCCCTCGATTGCGGCGGCCTCGCGCAGGCTTGGCGGGATCGTTTGCAGCGCGGCGAGAAAGAAGATCATGAAGAACCCCGCCTCTTTCCAGATCGTCACGGCCGCGAGCGCGTAAAGCGCGGTGGCGGGCTGGCCGATGTAATTGGCCGAGGGCAGGCCGAACAGCGCGCGGATCTGGTCGATCAGGCCAAAGCCCGGGGCGTAGAAGAACAGCCAGATATTGGCGATGGCAATCAGCGGCAGCACGGTGGGGGTGAAAAACGCCATCCGCATCAGCGCAACGCCCGCGAACCGCGCCTGCACCGCGAGCGCCATGATCAGCGCAAGGATCACCGAGGCCGGGATGGTGAGGGCAGCGTAAAGCGTCGAGTTCCAGAGCGCCTTGGCAAAGATCGGATCGGCGCCCATGCGGGCATAATTCGCAAGCCCCACGAAAGCGGCGGGACGCTTGCCGCGCGGCATCGACCAGAGGCTGTCCAGCAGCGTCTGCACCGCCGGCCAATGGGTGAAGGTGATCAGAAAAACCAGCGCCGGCAGCACCAGAAGCCAGCCCTGAACCCAGTCGCGTTGTTGCATGAGGTCTCCGCAAAGGGGGCCGGGCGCGCCCGGCCCCGATGGTTGAGGGCGGTTATTTCCAGTCGGCGAGCACCGCTTCGGCCTCGGCCTGTGCATCGTCCAGCGCCTGTTGCGGCGCCTTTTGCCCGGTGATCGCGGCTTCGAGCGCGGAATTGAGGATCTGTGTCACCTTCGGCCCGTCATGGGTGGACAGTTCGGCCACCGCATAGGCGAGCTGATCGCGCGCCACCGCCGCTTGCGGGAAATCGGCAACGTAGGCCTGCATCGGAGCGCTTGCCCAGACATCGGGGCGCGGCGCGACATAGCCGGTGGCGCGGGTCCATTCGGCCGCCTGCGCGGGCGCGGTGACCCATTTCACGAAGTCGACCGAGGCTTTCAGCTCCTCCTCGGACGAGCCCTTCATCAGGTAGAAATTGCCCCCGCCGGTCGGCGCGCCGTTCTGCTTCAGCCCCGGCAGGAAGCCCACGCCAAAGTCGAACGGCGCATTCTCGCGCACATTCGTCAGGTTGCCGGTGGTGGTCCAGATCATTGCCGCCTGCCCCTCGAAAAAGGCCTTCGGCGTGGCGCCCCAATCCTGAATGCCGGGCGCCATCAGCCCATCTTGCGCGAGTGACACAAGCGCGCCAAGCGCCTCGACCGCGGCGGGGGAATTGAAGCTGACCTCGGTGCCGTCTTCATTGGCAAGGCGGCCGCCATTGCCCGCGACGATGCCGGTCCAAAGCCACGACGGAAAGCCTGAGGAGGGGATCAGAACGCCATATTGCGTGACCTTGCCCGAGGCATCGGCGACGGTCAGCTTTTGCGCCATCTCGACCATTTCGGCCCAGTTCGCGGGGGCGTGATCGGGGTCGAGACCGGCCGCCTTGAACGCCGCCCTGTTCCAGTAAAGCACCGGGGTCGAACGCTGGAACGGGATGCCCCAGGTCTTGCCGCCGGTCTGGCTGTTGCGCAGGAACGCCGGGTAGAAGCCGCCGATCCAGTCCTTCTGGTCGGCCTCGGAGAGGTAATCGTCGAAGGGCAGGACAAGGTCTTCGTCGATGAAGGTGAACATGTCGGTGGAGAGCGAAATCACCAGTTGCGGCGGGTTGCCCCCACGCGCGGCGGTGATCGCCTTGGTGGTGGTGTCGGCATAGGAGCCGGTATAGATCGCCGCGATCTTCACATCCGGGTGCGCGGCCATATAGGTCTCGGTCAGCGCCTGCACGGTTTCGGCGGCTTTGCCACCGACCGCGACGGGGAAGTAAAATTCCAGATCGGTGGCGAGCGCCGGGCCGGCCAGCGCAAGGCAGGCCGCGGCGCCCAGAAAGGCGGAACGGAAGGTCATGGCAGGGTCCTTTCGGAGGGAGCAAACGAAGGGTTCGGAGGGAAGGTCAGCCGCCGCCCGGTGTCAGCGGCGAAGAGATGCAGCGCATCGGGCGCCCAGGTGAGGGAAAAGCGCTCGGGCGGCGGCGGCGCGGCGGCGGGCAGGCGCATCACCAGCGTGGCGCCGCCCGTGGCAACGCGCAAAAGCAGGTCTGCGCCCAGATATTCCTGCCCGATCCGGCGCACGGGCAAACCGGTATGCGTCCCGGCGGGCGCCACGCGCAGCGCCTCGGGGCGCAGGCCGGCAAGGGTGCTGCGGGGCAGGGCTTGCGGGACCAGCCCCCCTGCCCCATCCAGTTCGGCCTCCCCCAGATCGACCAGCGGCAGAATATTCATCGGCGGCAGGCCGATGAAGCGCGCGACAAAGGCGGTTTCGGGGCGGGTGTAGATCTCTTCGGGGCGGCCCAGCTGCTCGACCCGGCCCGCGTTCAGCACCACGATCTGATCGGCCATGGTCATCGCCTCGGTTTGGTCGTGGGTGACGTAGACGACGCTCAGCCCAAGGCGCCGCTGCAGCGCGCGCAGCTCCACCCGCATCTCGGCGCGCAGGCGCGCATCAAGGTTCGACAAAGGCTCGTCCATCAGGCAGATCGGGCGTTCCGAAATCACCGCACGCGCCAGCGCCACGCGTTGCTGCTGCCCGCCCGAAAGCGCGGCGGGCTTGCGCGCCAAAAGCGCGCCCAGCCCCATCATCTCGGCCACCCGCGCCAGCCGCTCGGCCTGTTCGGCGCGCCCGACCCGACGCACGGACAGGCCAAACAGGATGTTTTCGGCCACGCTCAGATGCGGAAAGAGCGCATAGGATTGAAACACCATCGACAGGCCGCGCCCGACCGGCGCCACCCCGCCCATGTCGCGCCCGCCGATGCGCACCACGCCCGCGCTTGGCGCGTCAAGCCCCGCGATCAGCCGCAACAAGGTGGATTTGCCGCACCCCGAAGGGCCGAGCAGCACCGAGAATTGCCCGCCCGGCAGGGTGATCGAGACATTGTCGAGCGCGCGCACCGCCTCAAAGCCCCGCGAGAGGCTTTCGCAACGGATTTCGGGGGCGGAAGGGAGGGGACTGATCTGCATGCCCTCCGGTTAGGGCGCTTGCATGAAGCGCAGGTGACGCCCCGGCGACAGCACCATGACGCCCCCGCCCCACCCCCACATCGGGCGGATTTCATCGAACCGTTACGCAAAGGTTAACGATCTGTCATCGCTCCGGCGCAGGGTCCGCGCGACTTTGACCCCCGCATCCTAGCCGGAGAGACCCATGCTCAAGACCATTTCGCTTGCGACCCTCGTGGCCGCGTTGACCACCACCTCGGCGCTGGCCCAGACCGAAATCAGCTGGTGGCACGGCATGGGCGGCCGCAATGGCGAGGTGATCAACGAGATCTCGCAAAAGTTCAACGAGGCGCAGCAGGCCTGCCACCTGACGCCGCTCTCGAAGGGCACCTATGAAGAGGCGCTGGCCTCGGGCATCGCCGCGTTCCGCTCGGGCGAGCAGCCCAACATTCTGCAGGTGTTCGACGCGGGCGCCGCCACGATCATGGCCGCGAAAGGCGCCGTGATCCCCGCCGAAGACCTGATCACCGCCGCGGGCAAGCCCTTCAGCCGCGAGGATTTCATTCCGGGCGTGCGCAATTTCTACGCCGACAGCACCGGCAAATTCGTCGGCATGCCGTTCAACTCCTCGGCGCCGATCATGTATATCAACACCGAGGCGCTGCAAAAGGCGGGCGTCGCGGCGCCGAAGACCTGGGAAGAATTCGAACAGATCGCGCCGAAGCTGAAAGAGGCGGGCTATATTCCGCTCACCGCCTCGCAGCTGACCTGGCAATTCGTCGAGAACTTCAAATCGCGCAACAACCAGCAATTCGCCACCAATGCGAACGGCTATGACGGCGTGAACGGCACCGAGATCGTGATCAACGACGACAACACGGTGATGATGTTCGACAAGCTGAAAGCCTGGGCCGATGCGGGGCTTTTCGGCTTCTATGGTGCGGGCTGGGCCGACAACCAAAAACCGTTCGAAGAGGGCAAGGTGGCGCTCTGGATCGGGTCTTCGGGCAGCTTCGGGGGCCTGCAAAAGACCGCGGCAATGCCGTTCTCGGCCGATTTCCTGCCCTATTGGGCGGCGCTCGGCACCGGCACGCAAAGCTTCATCGGCGGCGCCGCGCTGTTTGCCATGGCGGGCAAGCCCGACGACCAGAACGCCTGCACCGCAGAGTTCTTCAGCTTCCTGACCTCGCCGGAAATCCAGGTCTACTGGCACGAGAACACCGGCTATGTGCCGATCACCACCGCCGCCTATGACATGGCCAAGGCCGAGGGCTGGTATGAGAAAACCCCGATCGCCGAAGTGGGCATCAAGCAGCTGATGCTGCCGGGCGGCGAGTGGACCAAGGGCTACCGGATGGGCTTCTTCCCGCAGATCCGCACCATCGAAGAGCGCGAATTCAACCGCATCTTCTCGGGCGAAACCACGCCGAAAGAGGCGCTCGACACGGTGCAGACCGAGGCCAATGCGCTTTTGGCGAAATTCGCCAAGACCGCGAACTGAGACCCGCGCAACGCCCTTGGCTCCGGGGGGAAACCTCCGGGGCCTTGCCCTTTGAAAGACGCCGATGACCACCACTCCCGTCGCCCCTGCCGCCTCGCCCCTCGCGCGCCTGCGCCGCTGGGGAACGCGCCCGCCCGCGCCGCCCGCCAAGGCCGCGCAATTCGCCAACCCGCTCGCCCCCTGGCTCTTCGTCGCGCCGCAACTGCTGATCGTGGCGATCTTCTTTTACTGGCCCTCGGTGCAGGCGGTGACATCTTCGTTCTACCTCGAAGACCCGTTCGGCTTCGGGTCTTCCTTCGTCGGGCTCGACAATTACCGCGACGCGCTGGCCTCCTCCGAATACCGCCATATCGCGGGCTTCACCGCGCTTTTCGCGGCCTCGGTCACCGCTCTTTCGCTCGGCCTCGGCCTTCTTCTCGCGGTCAAGGCCGATGCGGTGATGCGCGGTGCGGGCGGCTACAAGACCGCGCTGATCTCCGTCTATGCGATCGCGCCGCCGGTGGTCGGGCTCATCGGCATGATGATGTTCGACATGCATATCGGCCCCTTCACCCGCGCCGCCGCGCTCTTTGGCTGGGAGATGCGGGTGGGCATCGACTACCGTGACACGGCGCTGGCGCTGATCCTTGTCGCGGTGTGGAAGCAGATCCCCTACAACTTCATCTTCTTCCTCTCGGGGCTGCAGGCGGTGCCCGCGAGCGTGCGCGAGGCGGCGCTGATCGACGCGCGCTCGGGCTGGCGGCGGTTTCGCGACGTGACGCTTCCGCTTCTCGCCCCCACCGGGTTCTTTCTGCTGGTGATCAACATCACCTATGCGCTCTTCGACACCTTCGGGATCATCGACGTGATGGTGAAGGACAAGCCCGCGAACAACCCGATCACGCTCGTCTACAAAGTCTATCTCGACGGCTTCAAGGGCAACGACATTGGCGGCTCCTCGGCACAATCGGTGATCTTGATGGTGGTCGTCGCCACCCTCACCGTCGCCCAGTTCCGGCTGATCGAGCGCCGGGTACATTACGGATAAATCATGCGACGCTTCCGCCCCCTCGACCATCTGATCTTGCTGCTTGGCGCGGCCGTCCTGATCACGCCTGTGGTGATGGCGTTCCTGTCCTCGACCCATGCGGCAGCGGAAATCCACATGAACGGGCTTTACCTGACCCCCGGCACCGAGGGCTGGGCCACCTATGAAAAGGTGCTCACGCAACGGGGCGGGTTTACCGGGCAGGTGACCGGCGCGCGGATGCTGATGAACTCGACGATCCTCGGCCTTGGCTTTGCGCTCGGCAAGGTCGTGGTCTCGATGCTGGCCGCTTACGGGCTGGTTTACTTCCGCTTCCGCCTGGCCACGCCGATCTTCTGGGGGATCTTCACCACGCTCCTGCTGCCGCTCGAAGTGCGGATCATGCCGTCATACCAGGTGATGAGCACGCTTCATGCGCTCAACAGCTATTGGGGGCTGATCGTGCCGCTTCTGGCCTCGGCCACCGGCACCTTCTACTTCCGGCAGTTCTTCAAATCCGTCCCAGACGAGCTGCACGAGGCCGCCCGCATCGACGGCGCGGGGCCGGTGCGCTTCTTCCTTGGGGTGCTGGTGCCGCTCTCGCGCCCGATGATGGCGGCGATCTTCATCATCATGTTCGTCTATGGCTGGAACCAGTATCTCTGGCCGATGCTGATGACCACCGACGAGCGGTTCTTCACCCTGATGCGCGGCATCAAGACGATCTTGCAAGTCTGGATCGGCGCGCAAATCCCCGATTACAACGAAGCCTTCGCCCTTGCGGTGCTGGCGATGCTGCCGCCCCTTGGCGTCGTGCTCGCGTTTCAGCGCCTCTTCATCAAGGGCCTGACCGAAAGCGACAAATAATGGCCGAGATCGTTCTGGAAGCCCTGGGCAAAACCTATCCGGGCGGCGCGCAGGCGGTGCGCGATGTGTCGCTCGCCATTGCCGATGGCGAATTCATCGTGCTCGTCGGCCCCTCGGGCTGCGGAAAATCGACGCTTTTGCGCATGGTGGCGGGGCTCGAAGAGATCACCTCGGGCACGGTGCGGATCGGCGCGCGCGAGGTGAACCGGCTGGAACCGGCCGAGCGCGATATTGCGATGGTGTTTCAGAATTACGCGCTCTACCCCCACATGAGCGTGCGCGAAAACATGTCCTGGGGGCTGAAAAACCGCCGCCTCCCCAAGGCCGAGATCGCCGCGCGGGTGGAGGAGGCGGCGCGCATGCTCGAATTGCACCCCTATCTCGAGCGCAAGCCCCGCGCGCTTTCGGGCGGGCAACGCCAGCGCGTCGCGATGGGGCGCGCCATCGTGCGCCAGCCCGCCGCCTTCCTGTTTGACGAGCCACTCTCGAACCTCGATGCGAAACTGCGCGTCACCATGCGCGGCGAGATCCGCAAGCTGCAAAAACGCCTTGGCACCACCGCGCTTTACGTCACCCACGACCAGCTTGAGGCGATGACCTTGGCCGACCGGCTGGTGGTGTTGAACGGCGGTCAGATCGAGCAGGTCGGCCGCCCGCTCGAGGTCTACCACCGCCCCGCCTCCACCTTCGTCGCGGGCTTCATCGGCGCGCCCGCGATGAACCTCATGGATGCGCGGATCGAGGCCGGGATGCTGCGCCTGGCCGGGGTGGCGCTGGCCCGGATCGAGGCGCCCGCGCGCGCCCTCACCCTTGGCATCCGCGCCGAAGACCTGCGCCCCGCCGCGACCGGCCTGCCGTTCCGCCTCGATCTGGTCGAGGAACTCGGCGCAGGCCGGCTTGCGCATGGTTTTGTGGAGGATCAGCCGCTGTGCCTCGCCCTGCCCTCGGGCGCGGCGCTGCCTGCGCAAATGCACCTGAACGTCGCCCCCGAGGCGCTGCATCTTTTTGACGCGATCAGCGGCAAAAGGCTCGCCCTGCCGGTCCACGCCCCCGAACGGATGCGCGCATGATCTTTGCCACCACCCCCCGCCTCGCCGCCCCCGGTCAGGCCGAGCGCGCCGCCTTTGCCAGCGCAACGCCCCGCGACCTTGCCACCCACGACAGCCTCTGCGCCACGGTCCCGGCGCTGGCAGAGTTGGAGACCGGCGCCGCCGCGCCTGAGCTGGCCCTGACCTTCCCGATCCGCGTCGCCGCCTGGAACCTTGAGCGCTGCCTTTTTCCCGAGCCTTCGGCGCAGGCGCTTGCGGGCGCCGATCTGGTGCTGCTGTCGGAACTCGATCATGGCATGGCCCGGACCGCGCAGGTCGACACCGCGCGAGAGATCGCCCGCCACCTCGGCCTTGCCCATGCCTTCGGCGTCGAATTCCTCGAACTCGGCCTTGGCTCCGAGATCGAGCGTGATTTCTGCACCGATCCGGTCAACCGCAACGGCTTTCATGGCAATGCGATCCTTGCCCGCACCGCGCTCATCCGGCCGTTTTTGCTGCGCCTGCCCGGCCAGGGGCACTGGTTTTGCGACGCAGGCCAGCCGCGCCTTGGCGGGCGCATCGCGGTGGGGGCCGAAATCGCCACCACCGCCGGGCCTGTCGTCTTCGCCTCGACCCATCTGGAGAGCAGCGACACCGGCCCGATCCGCGGCGCGCAGATGGCGGCGCTGATTGCCGCGCTCGACACCCATTTCCCCGGTGTCCCGGCGTTGATCGGCGGCGATCTGAACACCGGCAATTGTCCCGGCGGAGACTGGCGCACCGAGCCCCTGTTCGACATCGCCCGCGCCGGGGGGTTCATCGTCGCGGGCGGGCCGGAGCACCAGCCCACCACCCGGCCGAGCCTGATCACCCGCTTCCCCGACCGCGCAATGAAGCTCGACTGGTTTCTGGCGCGCGGTCTCAAACTTGGCGTCACCTCGATCCACCCCAGCCTCGCGCCCGGCGGGCACCCGCTCTCCGACCACGACCGGATCGAGACCACGATCTTGGCGCTGATCTGACGGGCCGCCGCGCCCATGGCCCCGTGCTGCCCCCCGTGCGGGGGGGGCCGCCGACGCCAGACAAACCTGCGGCCTGAACTGTCGAGACCGGCCCTCCGTATGAAGCTTTCATGACATCCGCAGACTGTTAAACCTTGGGAAACCAGCCGCTCTGAGACTGCCGCGCAATCGCTGGAAAAGGGTGGCACATGATCCGGATTCGAACTGTTCTTGGCAGAATTGGCGTTCAGATAGGGCTCTGTGCTGTCCTCTTTGCGCTGCTTCTCTCCATCCTGGGCTGGACATCGCATCAGGGGGTTTCAGGCTTTCGCGCCGGCACGACCAGGATGGAACTGGAGCGCGTGCCGGATCTGCGCCGCACAAGCGCGTTTGTCGCGCAGATAGCCGAGCTTCCGCAAGGGTTTGCCCAGCTGTTGCAGGCGTCAGACAAGGCCGAGGTCAGCGCGGCCAATGCCGCACTTGCGCAGCGCATCGACACGTTTTCTGGCACCATGACCGGCGCGGCATCGACCGGCCTCTCGGGCCGTTTTGCCACTCTTCGAGGCAATCTTGACGCCCTGGCGCGCGCCATCGAGACGCGCATGACCGCCGAGGCAGAGCTGACGCAGGCGCTCAAGGACATTGATGCGGTTCTCGCAACCGTGGTCACCGGGTTCAACGCTTACAACCCGAAGGATGTGATCCGATTGCGCAGCGAGATCATCCGCATTCTCACCGAAACGGACCCGGCGGCCTTTGGGCCACGGGCGCGCAAATTCGCCGAGGCGGCGAAAAACGTCGCGACGTCGGTGCCCGAAGCCAAGGCAGAGGGCCGCAAGCAGCTGTTGAGGCTGGCCGATCCCGATTTCGGGCTTGTCGCGCTGCGTCGCAAGGTTTTGCACGCAAGCGCAGACGCGCAAGCGCTCTCGTCGCAAGCGCTTGTCACGACCCAGACGATCACCGCGGACGTGACACGCAGCGGGATGGCGGTGCTCGACCAGGTGGAGGGCGATATCCACCGGCTTGACCTCGATGCCGAGCAGACGAACCGGCAATTCACATGGCTTTTGGCCTTGGCGGGCGGCGCGCTGGGGCTCGTGGTCTTGTATCTGCAGATCGTGCTTGTGTCGCCGCTGCGCGCTCTTGCCAAGCGCACGCACGGCCTTGCGGCGGGAGCGCGCGGTGGGCTCGATGATATGCGGCGCAGGCACGGCGAGATTGGCGAGATGCAGGAAGCCTTGCTGGTGTTTCGCGACAATCTTGAGCAGAATGAACGCCTTGCCGAGGCCGCGAAAAAGGCTGCCGCCGAGCGCGAGGCAGAGCAGGCGGCACGGGTGGCACGTGAGCGCGCCGCCGAACGTGTGGAGGCTGAGCGTCGCGAGGCCCTGGCCGCGGCCGAGCGCGCCACCGAGATCGAGCGCAACCGGCTCGAAGAGGCCATCTCTGCCGAGCGCGCGGCGCAACTGGCAGAGCAGCAGGCGGTTGTTGCGGCGCTTCAAACCGGGCTGCAGCGCTTGGCCGAGGGTGATCTGACGGCTTTGATCCAGGAGATGTTCCCCCCGCATTATGAGGGGCTTCGGGCCAATTTCAACGCCGCCCTGACCGGCTTGGCCGAGCTCGTTGACACGATCCGCGCGAACACCGAGGGCATCCTTGCCACGGCACGCGATCTCGACGCGGGGGCAGAGGCGATGTCGGCCCAATCGACACGTGCGGCGGCCTCGCTCGAAGAGACCGCCGCCGCGATGACCGAACTTGCGGGGGCTTCGCGCACCGGTGCCGAGCGCGCGGCCGAAACCGCGAAAAGCACAGAGGCGATGCGGGCAGATGTTCAAGCGGCGCAGGCCGCTGTCAATCGCGTCGTCACGGCGATGGGCCGGATCTCGGCCTCCTCGGAGGCGATCGCGCACATCATTTCGGTGATCGACGACATCTCTTTCCAGACCAATATTCTGGCGCTGAATGCTGGGGTCGAGGCAGCGCGGGCGGGCGAGGCGGGACGGGGCTTTGCCGTGGTTGCATCGGAAGTGCGCGATCTGGCGCAACGTACGACTTCGGCGGCCGCAGAGATCAACGCCTTGATCCTCGAGGGCCGGGGGAAAGTGAATGAGGGCGAAACGCTTGTCCGCGCGGCAGATCGCGGTCTCGATGCGGCGGTGCGGGGGATTGATGCGATCGCGGCCAATGTGCTGGAATTGGCGCAGGTCAGCAGCGAGCAATCCGCAAGCATTGCAGAAGTGACCGCCGCGACCGAAGTGCTTGATCTGGCCACGCAGAAAAGTGTCGAAGGGGTTGAGCGGACGGCGCATTCGGGCCGGGATCTTCTCGGCGCGGCCCAGAGCCTGTCGCGCGCGATCGCCCATTTCAATCTTGGAGAGGACAGGCGCTTGCCGCACGCGCAGGCCGCGTGAGAGAGGGCGCTTGCGCCGCGCCGGAGTGGCCGGGGAGCCCGCGCCATTCGAGGTGAAGGCCATCTCCGCTTATTCGCATGTTCACGCAGCTGGCCGCGGGCCACAGTGCGCAAAAGCCCTCACGTCCGGGGATCGTCGATCCCCGGGACAGTTTGTTTGCCAAGTGCTGCGGCGAGATAGTCGATGAAAACTCGCACCTTCACGGAGAGGTATTTCCGGCTCAGATAGACCGCATGAAGGTTGAAATCGCCCAGCCGCCACCCGTGCAGGATCGGCACCAGCGCCCCGGCCTCGATGTGTCTGGCAACGATGAACTCCGGCTGCACGATGATTCCGCCGCCGGCCAGCGCGAGCGTGCACAGCAGATCACCATTGCTGGCGTGAATGGAGGGTTTGACACGCACGCTGGCTTTCTCGCCCGCCGCATCGATCAGCACCCAGGTATCGCCCGAGGACAGGTAGGAATAGCTCAGCACCTGATGGTGTGCGAGATCCTGTGGCTTCACCGGCGTGCCATGCCTGGCCAGATAATCGGGCGCGGCGCAAAGGATCATGCGAACCGGAGCGATCTTGCGCGCAATCAGGTTCTGGCTGGGCGCCGTCGCAATGCGCAGCGCCACATCCCTGCCATCGTGGACCAGATCCACCACCCGGTCGGTCAGGTCGATGTCGAGGCGCAATTTGGGGTAGCGCGCGTGGAAGCCCGGCAGCAGATGCGCCAGCGTATGAATGCCGAAAGACAGCGGCGCGCTGATGCGCAGCACCCCCGAGGGCATGGCCCCGTGCTGGCCCACACTGGCCTCCATCTCGCCCAGATCTTCGAGAATTTGCTGCGCGCGGTCGTAGAGCGCCTGTCCGGGCTCGGTCAGGGAGAGCCTGCGGGTGGTGCGATTGAGAAGCCGCACCCCGAAATGATCCTCAAGCGCAGAGATCTGCCGCGAGATCGCCGCATTCGAGGTGTCAAGCTGCTCTGCCGCCGCGATGAAACTGCCGCCATCGACAACAGTCACGAAAATCCGCATGCCGCGAAGGATGTCCATGATACCCACATTGTTACCAATATCGTAATGGTATAGCACAAAATACCCGCTTTTTCCATTATTTCGCTCAACGTAATGTCGTAAGGCAGAGCGGGCGAGCACGCCTGACGCGAACCGTCAGGCCGACGCGCTCCCCTCAAACGACCCCACTCAAACGAAGGAAAATTCCGATGATGCGCCTCAAGCCCCTGTTCACCGCAACCGCTGCAACCCTTGGCCTTGGCCTCGCCCTCGGCACCGCCGCATTTGCGGAAACCAGCGCCGACAAGGCTGTTCCGGAGTTGATGGCGGAGCTTTCGAAGTATCAAAGCGCCGAGGCCACCACGCAAAAGAACCTCGAAACCTTCGACACGCTCGATTTCGACGTTTACACCCACCAGAAATGGGACCGGCTGCATGAAAGCCACGCCGAAAACATTCTCGTTCACTACCCCGACGGCAGCACCACCACGGGCCTCGAAGCGCATGTCGACGCGCTCAAGCCGATGTTCGTTTTCGCGCCCGACACCCGGATCGAGCAGCATCCGGTGAAATTCGGCTCGGGCGAATGGACCGGTGTGATCGGCGTGCTCGAAGGCACGTTCACCAAGCCGATGCCGGTGGGCGATGGCAAGACCGTGGCGCCGACCGGCAAGGCCTTCAAGCTGACCATGGCGACGCTCGGCCACTGGACGAAAGACGGCGTGATGGACGAGGAATATCTGTTCTGGGACAACCTCGATTTCATGAAGCAGATCGGCCTCGCCCAATAAGGTCTGCCAGACACTGAGTTCCGATCCGCGCGCTCCTCCGCGCGCGCGGATGCGCTTCGGGCTCGCGCCAGCGCTTTGCGCAGGAAGGGCGGGCAGATCGCCCGCGCGCGCGGCAAGGCACGGGGCGGGGCATCGCCGCTGGTGATCGGAGATCTCTTCCGCACCATTCCCAACGTGTCCTGACACCTGAGCGACGCCGGAGATGCGCGCATTCGCTTTTGACGGTGGCTATGCCGCCATCGCACGGACGGGCTTGCCCCGCGCGTCGGCGCTGTAGCGCCCAAGCCCCCGTGCCCTGAGCCCTGAGCCGGCCCCCCCCCGGATGGGGCAATACCGGGATGCAAGCGCATGCCCCGCCGCCCGCAGCCTGCGCGCACGCAAAGCGATGGCCCCGGCCCCGGATCTCGGGGCGGGGCCTGCGCGGCGCTCGCAAGACGCGCCTCAGATCGTCATATGGCGCTCGACCACGGCATCGCTGAGCGCGGCAATCGGGCCGCTTTCAACGATCCGGCCTTTTTCGAGCATCGCAAAGTTGCTCGCGGCGCGGCGCAGGAAGCCGATGTTCTGCTCGACCAGGATCACCGTGAGGCCAAGCTCTTCCTTGAGGCGCAAGATCACGGCCTCGATCTCCTCGACGATCGAGGGCTGGATGCCTTCATTGGGCTCATCGAGCAAGATCACATCGGGGGCCGCGGCAAGTGCGCGCGCGATGGCGAGTTGCTGCTGCTGCCCGCCCGAAAGCACGCCGCCCGGGCGCGCCATGTTGGCGGCGAGATAGGGGAACAGCTCCGCCACGATCTCGGGCACCTGCCGTTTGCCATCGCGCCGCGCAAAGGCGCCCATCAGGATGTTTTCGCGGATTGTGAAATCTGGAATGATCCCTCGCCCCTGAGGCACATAGGCGATGCCCGCGGCGGCGCGCTCATGGGTTGGGCGCGCGGAGAGATCCTGCCCTTCGAGCAGGATCTGGCCGGCGCTTGCATCGGTAAGCCCCATGATCGTTTTCAACAGCGTTGTCTTGCCGGTGCCATTGCGCCCGGCAATGCCGGTGATCTCGCCCTTGGGCACCGTCAACGTGACGCCGTTGAGCGCGCGCGAGCGCCCGTAGTAGCTTTGCAGATCGATCAGTTTCAGCATCAGGAAATCCCCTGCTTGCCCAGATAGGCGGCTTTCACCTCGGGGTGGTTCTCGATGAAGGCGACCTTGCCTTCTGCGAGCACCTTGCCCAGATGCAGCACGGTGATGCGCTCGGCAATGTCGCGCACAAAGGCCATGTCGTGCTCCACCACCAAAAGCGTGTGGCTGCCCTTGAGGCGGTTGATGATCTCGGCGGTTTTCGCGGTTTCGCCCTGCGTCATGCCTGCTGTCGGCTCATCGAGCAGGATCACCGAAGCGTTTTGCAGCATCAGCATCCCGAGTTCGAGCCATTGCGTCTGCCCATGGCTGAGAAAGCCCGCTTCGGTCTCGCCGGCATCGGCAAGGCCGATCGTCTCGAGCACCTCTTCAAGGCGAACGCGTTCGTCGGCGCCAAGGCGCAGCCGGAGATTGGCCAACACGCCGGGGCGGGCCGATTGCGCGACCTCAAGGTTTTTGCGCACGCTCAGCCCCGAAAAGATCGAGGGGATCTGGAACTTGCGTCCCACGCCGGCGCGGGCGATCTTGTGCTCGCGCTGGTTCGTGACCTCTTGCCCATGCACATAGACATGGCCCTCGGTTGAGCGGGTGCGCCCCGAGATCAGGTCCATCAGCGTGGTTTTGCCCGCGCCATTGGCGCCCAGAAGCACGCGCAATTCGCCATGGTCGACCGCCATCGACACCCCGTCAACCGCGCGGAAGCCGGAAAAGTCGACCGCGAGCCCGTCCAGCATCAGCGCGGTTTGCGCCTGTGTGGGCGCATTGATGGGCGCAATCATGGGCGCATCTCCTTTGCGACGATCTCGCGGCTGTCTGCCCGGCGCCGGGTGAGCGCGGCGATTGTGTCATGGGCGAGGCCGGAAAGCCCCTTGGGCAGGTAGATCACGACGATGATGAAGACGAAGCCGATGATCAGCTTCCAAGCTTCGACGAGACTCTCGGTTTCCGAGACCCGCGCCTCCAGCACGTTGATCAAGATCGCGCCGATACAGGCGCCAAGGATCGAGCCGCGCCCGCCGACCGCCGCCCAGACCACCATCGAGACCGAGAAGGACAGCTCAAGGAAGGAGGGCGAGGCGAATTCGGAAACGATGACATAAAGCATGCCCGCAAGTGCCGCGACCACCGCCGAAACGGTGAAGAAGAAGGTTTGATAGGCGGGCACGTCATAACCGAGGTAGAGCGCGCGGGTGTCGCTGTCGCGGGTGGCTTGTAAAATCGCCCCGGCGCGGGTGGCAACGAGGATGCGCATCAACGCAAGCACAAGGATCAGCGCCACGGCGACGACGACATAGGTGAGCTTGCTGTAAGGGTCGAGGTCCACGCCGAAAACGGTGAACCAGCCAAGGTCCGTCAGCCCGTTGAAACCATTGGTGAGCGGTTGCGCATCGACGGTGATCAGGCGCACCAGCAGCACAAGCGCCAGCGTGATGATCGAGACGAACACGCCCGAGATCCGCTGCCCGAACACCAGCCGCCCCATTGCGAAGGCCACAAGCGCCGGGATCACGATGGCGGCGAGCAGCCCCACCCATTGCGACTGGAACGGGATCCAGAGCCACGAGCCCGGCGTGATGCAGCACAGATCCGTTGGCGCGCCCGGTTCGGCATTCCAGAGCATGAAATCGGGAACGGGCGTGTCTGAGCCCTGTTGCAGGGAGGTGTAGCTCTTGAGCTTCAGCGCCATCGCCATCGCATAGGCGCCAATGCCGAAGAACAGCCCCTGCCCCAGGTTGAGGATGCCCGCATAGCCCCATGTGAGCGCCACGGCGGCCCCCAGCATGCCATAGCAGAGGTATTTGGCCACGCGGTTGAGCCAGAATTCATCCCCCACCATCGGCAGGGTCAGGATCACCGCGGCAAAGACCAGATAGGCCCAGAGCCGGTAGTTCGAGAACAGCCGTGCCATCTCAACGCCCCTTGAAGTTGAACAGCCCGGCGGGCTTGACGAGAATGACACCGATCACCACCGCAAACACCGCGGCGCGGCCGATGATGTCGTTGCTGATGACGGCAACGAGCGCGTTGAATTCGCCCAAGAGCCCCGAGGCGGCGATGGTGCCAAAGAGCGAGCCGACACCGCCGGTGACGACGACCATGAACCCGTCCACCACCATGGTTGCGCCCATATCCGGCGCGACGGTCTTGAAGCCCGCCATCAGCACACCCGCCACGCCGGCAAGGCCCGAGCCGAGCGCGAAGCTCACCGCATTGGTGCGCTTGACATCAATGCCGCAGGCGGCGGCCATCTGCGGGTTGGCGATGATCGCGCGCACCTTCATGCCCAGCGAGGTGCGATACATCACCGCCCATGTGGCCAGGGTCAACAGCAGCGTCATCACGACGATGAAGATGCGATAGGCGTTGAGGTCTTGGCCAAGCACGCTCACCGTGCCCTGCAGCGCGCCGGGCACCGGCACGTTTTGAAGGCCGGAGCCGAGGCCCTTGATGTGAATTCCCAAAAAGCTGAGACCAAACTCCAGCCGGATCGCCTGTTGCAGCACAATCGCAATGCCCCACGTGGCCAGAAGCGTATCGAGCAGCCGCCCGTAGAGACGGCGCACCACCAGCCATTCGATCACCAGCCCAAAGAGCGCGGTGACCACAAAAGCCAGCGGGATCGCCACAAGCAGGTTGGCGCCAAGCCATGTATTGGCCAGCACGGCGACATAGGCGCCCAGCATCACCATCTCGCCATGCGCCATGTTGATGATGCCCATCGCGCCATAGGTCACGGCAAGGCCGAGCGCCACGAGCAGGAGGATCGAGCTGAGACTGAGCCCGATGAAGAGAATGTCGAACACGTCGGCGACCTCTTGAAATGGGGGCCCCGCACACGGCCAAAGCCGGGCGCGGGGCCAGGGAGGACTCAGAGTTTCGAACTGTCGAGGCCCGAGCGGGTGCAGAACAGGTTGTCTGCGGTTTCGCCATAGGCGGCATAGGGCAGCGGTTTGATCGGCTCGGGGTATTCGTTCACCACCTTGGATTGACCATCCGCCTGCCATTGGCCGATGCGCGGCGTGAGCCAGCAGTGGAGGTTATCCTCGTCGATCTTCACCATGCCGCCGGGCGCGGCATAGCTTTGCCCGCGGATGCCCTCGCGGATCGCCTCGGCGCTGATGTCCTGCGACGCCTCGATCGCCTGTTTCCACAGGAAGACCTGGAAATAGGCCGCTTCGAGCGAGTGATAGGTGGTCGCCGCCGGATCGCCGACAAAGGCGCGGTAGCGCTCGATGAAGCTCTTGTTGGCGGGGGTGTCGAGCGACATGAAATAGGGGAAGGAGGTGTAGGAGCCTGCCGCATATTCCGGCCCCATCGCCGCGATCTCGATCTCCGAGGTCACCGTGGCGCAGATCGGCAGATCGGCGTGGCTGAGGCCTTGGTTGATGAACTCGCGGTAGAACGAGATGATCGAGTCCCCGACCACGTTGGAAAGCACCACATCCGCGCCCGATTCCTTGATCTTGTTGACCATCACCGCCCATTCGGAATGGCCCAGTTCAAGATATTCGTCCGCCACCCATTGCGCGCCGCCTGCCTCGATCAGGCCCTTGGAAACCTTTGCCATTTCGCGCGGGTAAACATAGTTCGAGCCGACGATGAAGAACTTTTTCTTGCCCAGTTTCTCGATGATCCAGGGGATGTAGTTGCCAAGCTGCTGGTTCGGCACCGCCCCCGAATAGATCACGTTTTGCGAGCATTCGAAGCCTTCATAATGCGTTTGGTAGAACAGCATCGCGCCGCGGCGTTCAAAGATCGGCAGCACCGCCTTGCGCGAGGCGGAGGTGTGGCAGCCAAACACCGTGTTGACACGGTCTTTGATCACCAGTTTCTGCGCCTTTTCGGCGTAGGTTTTCGGGTCGGAGGCACCATCTTCGACGATCACTT
>NZ_JBHUIX010000004.1:292271-328814 GCF_042683065.1 Rhodobacter lacus
ATTTTTTCGACCACCGAGAGCCCCCCGGTTTGCGAGTAAAGCGCACCCACGCGGATCGGCTCGCCCGCGGCAGCGGCGCTGCGCAGATAGCCCGGCAGAGCGAGCGCCCCGGCGGAGAGGGCAGCGGTGGAAAGAAACTGGCGGCGTTTCATGTTCATGAGGTTTCCCTGTTGTTGTTAGCGCAGCAAACCAGCCCCTCTGACGGGACAGAGGTGGTGGGGCGGCGAGTGCGCATTTCTGGAAAGGTCGTCGACAGCGTTGTCGAAACAAAAAGGCCCGCAGGATCCGGGTGAGTGGATCGAAACGGGCTTCGTTGCCTATAGCTGACCACGGGGTGCGTGGCAGGAGAGGATGGCCAAGGGCACGCGTGGCGCCAACTCTGGGATCGTCTCCGATGAAAAGAGCCTAGCGCGACAATTTCCGCGCTGACAAGGGCTTTTCGGGCCGCGGGGGCGAGTTTTTCCCCGCTTTCACAACTTCGCCAATTTCATAGGCGGAAGCGGGGTCCGGCGCGATTGTTTCTGTGCTGTGTGACTCGTTTGCGGCCTCATGTGCGGCCACAAAATCACGCGCCAAAACCTCTATGGCAACGCGTTGCTGCATCGCGCGGGCGCGCAGTTCGCGATGTGCCTCATCTTCGCGCAAATTCTGTTCTGCCATCAGGATCGTCTTGGCGCGGCTCACCATCTGATCGCCCATCACCTTGCGCTTGAAGCGGCGGGCGTCGCGCGCGAGATCCTGCATCCGCTTCCAGGCATTGCGCGCGATCGCCAGATTCGTGAGCAATCCGAAGGGTTTTATCGGGCGCCCGAGCACTGCCATCGCGCCGCTTTCCAGCACCAGTTGCAGCGTTGCCGGGTCTTCATAGCTGACAATGGCGAGAATCGTCGGCCCCGGGTTCGGGATCGCCCGCAGGAACCGGCGCAGCGGCTCGCGGTGATGCCCGTCAATCGACACGAGCAAGATATCTGTGCGCTCAGGCAGCTTTTCGGGCACCGGCCAGATCAACTGCGGAGAGCAGCCGATGCGACGCAAATGGTCGGTGAGCGCGATTCCCTCCTCGTCCATCGGGTGCAAGACCACGACAGAAAGGTCACGAAGCTCTTTCAAAAACGCGTAGGACATGGCCGCTCATTCCTCGATCATCGAGAGGGCGGGGCGCAGGCCCTCAGCATCCGCATGCTCTCCGGGTCCGGTGTTGACGTCGACCAGATACGGGTCAGGGGCCACCGCGCGATCGGGGTCGCTGACAATCTCGTAAGGCGCATTCTCGCGCACCCGGGCCACACGCGGCCAGAGATAGGTGTGGTTGGTCAGCCGGTCCACCCGGACCGGGCCTTGCGGCGCCTCAAAGGCCACCTCGTAAAGCGCGGGCAGCACCCGCTCGATATGGTCATCGCCCGCAAGGGCGAGCGCGCGCGCATAAAGATGCACCGAAAGATAAGCCGCCTCGGCCGGTGCGGTGGCGGGCAGCTCGCACAGCCCCGCGGCGCGGAACACGCGCGCGAATTCGGCCGCTTGCGGCGTTTGCAGCGAGTCAAAGAACGGGGCGGCAATCACATGGCCCTCGGCCGTGCCGGGCTTCATGCGCATCACATCCACCTCAGAGGTGGACTGGCTCGCAATCGGCATGGTCTGCGGGTCAAAGCCTGCGGCGCGAAACGCCTCATAAAACCGGACGATCCCGTCACCAACGATGGTGGAATAGATCATGTCGGGCTGGGTTTCGTAGAGCCGTTGCAGAATCCGGTCAATGTCTTGCTGGCGCAGCTCCAGCGGCACATAGATCTCGTCAATCACCCGCCCCCCCTTGGAGCGGAACAGGTCGGCAACGATGCGATTGGATTCATAGGGGTAAACGTAATCCGAGCCGATCAGGATCAGGCGCTTGCCAAAGGTGTTGAACAGGTAATCCACCAGCGGCACCGAGTTTTGGTTTGGCGCGGCGCCGGTGTAGATGCAGTTGCGCGAATACTCGAACCCCTCATAGAGCGTGGGGTAGAACAGCAACGCATCCTTGGCCTCCACCAGCGGCAGCATGGCCTTGCGCGTGCTCGACATATGCCCGCCAAACAGCACCCGCACGCCCTGTTCGGCGCAAAGCTCATGGGTGAAATCGCGGTAGCGCGCGGGCGTCGAGGCCGGGTCGCGGTAAAGCGGCGCGAGCGGTTTGCCAAGCACGCCGCCGGCGGCATTGATCTCGGCCACGGCAAGCTTCACCGCAGCAATCTGGGTCTTCTCGACCATGCCGGTGACCCCGGTTTCGGACATGATGATTCCGATCGGCCATGTTTCATCGCTGCTCAAGACGCTTCCCTTTCAGAACGCAAAAGGCGGCCTCACCCGGACAAAAGTCCGGAGGAGAGCCGCCCTGCTCAAGGTTTGTCCGGCGAGGAGATGCGAAAGTTCAACGAATGTCAAATACCGTTTTCACCGCCTGCGGCGCGAAGATTAGATCTTGACCAAGGCCGGATCAGATCGCAGGATTTGGCTGTCTCCGGTCCTCCGGGCGATGCGCCTTGGCGGCGTATCCGGGCCACCGGGTGTCAGCAAGCTGCTGACTTTATATGGAAAGCCGCCGCATTTGAGGCGGGACCAAGCTGACAACGCCGTCAGAATCTCCACATCGGACCGATGCTCCGCGCCCCGTGCAGCCCGCTGCCGGTCGCGGCTTTGGTCTGCCCGTTGACAGGTTCGGACCTCGCGTCCGGGCCACGGCGTCGCCATGCCCGGCGCCGGGAAAGGACTGACATGACCATGACAGAAACACCCACGCCTGAACTCGATTCCGCGGCGCTTGGCACGCTCACGATCCGCCAGATTGCCGCAGGGCTTGCGGATGGCCGCTTTACCGCCGAAGGGCTGGCGCGTGCCGCGCTGGCGCAGGTCAAGGCGCTCAACGGCACATACAATGCGATCATCTTTGAAAACGAAGCGGCGCTGGAAACGGCACGCGAGATCGACCGGCGCCGCGCGGCGGGGGAACAGCTTGGCCCGCTCGCGGGCGTGCCGGTCGTGGTGAAAGACCCGATGGACATGAAGGGCTTTCCCTCAACGGCGGGCTGGCGGCTCTTGCATGCCGCGTCCGGCGGGGTCGATCTGATGCCCGAGCGGGACAGCCCGGTGGTGGCGCGGATGCGTGCGGCCGATGCGGTGATTTTGGGCAAGACCAACGTGCCGATCCTGAGCTGGACGGGCACCCATGCCAATGACAGCTGGGCTGGCCCGACGATCAACCCCGCGATCGAGGATCGCGCACCGGGCGGCTCGAGTGCGGGCACGGCGGCGGCGGTCGCAACCCATATGGCGGTGGTGGGCCTTGCCGAAGAAACCGGCGGCTCGATCCAGAACCCGGCCTCGGCGCAAGGCCTTGTGGGCATCAAGCCGACGATCGGGCTGGTGCCAAATGCGGGCGTTGTGCCGCTCTCGGGCAACCGTGACGTGGTCGGGCCGATTGCGCGCACGGTTGAAGATGCCGCGCTCTGCCTTGATGTGCTCGCAGGCTTCACCACCGAGGACCCGAAAACCCTCGCCTCGGTCGGCAAGACCCCGGTGGGCAGCTATGCAGACGGGCTCTCGCCGGAGGGGCTCAAAGGCAAGCGGATCGGCCTTTATGGCCCCGGCTGGCGTTCGGATGCGCTGTCCGAGGAAGCCGCGGCACTTTATGAGCGCGCCAAATCCGAACTTGAGGCGGCAGGCGCGATTCTGGTCGAAGACCCGTTTGCGGGCACCGATTTTGCATCGCTGCGCCAGATCACCCCGGGCACGCCCTTCTTTGACGGGCGCGGGCTTGAATCGATCCCCTATGACATGACCTGCTACCTGCGCCGGCTCGGGCCGAAGGCGGCGCTCAAAAGCTGGGCGGAATTTGTCGAGGCGACAAAGGCGGAAGACCCGCTCGCGCCGGGGGCGATCTTGGGGTATCTGAATGAACTCGCCGATTTCCGCGAAGCGGTGAAATCGCCCGAGACGCCGCCCGCGCTGCCGGAGTTTACCGCGCTGAAAGCGCGTTATCTGCGGCTGATGGACGAGGTCTTTGCCCGCCACAACCTTGATGCGCTGGCCTATCCGCAAATGCTGCGGGAGCTTCCGGGGCTGCATTCGGGCGATGCGATCCTCGAAACCACGGTGGGCGAACTCAATATCGGCGGCTTCCCCGGTGTGACGGTGCCTGCGGGGTATTATGCCTCCGGCGCGCCGTTCGAGCTGATCTTCCTGGGCAAGCAATGGAGCGAGGCGGAGCTTTTGCAATGTGCTTATGCCTATGAGCAGGCCACAAAACATCGCAAGCCTGCGGTCTGAGCCGCACCTGAGAAAGGACCGGGGCGCGCCTGCGCCGCCCCGGTCACCCTGTCGATTTGCGGGCGCGGCGGCACTGCCGTTGAGACCGGGGCGGCGCGCGAACAGCGCCTTCAGGGGCGCGAGGGGCCAACCGGGTCCGTGCGCCGCGCACATCAATGTCAGGGCTTTGCGGCAAAGCCATCAGTGGTGCGAGGCTCACCACTCCGCGGCTGCTTTGGACAACGCGACCACCGCACCAGGGCACGATGTGACAGAAAAGAACACGTAATACTCGGGATGCCTCGGAAACACTCGGTGCAGGGCCACTCTCCCCGCCAATGCGGGAGAGATAGCAACTTCTGGCCGCGCCCCCTATTGGGGAAAAATCCCCATGTTGCAGTGCGGCTACAACGGCAGCAGGTGCAGCAACACCGCCTTCGCCAAGGCCTGATCGCGGGTGCGCGCCTTGAGCTTGCCCTTGGCCGAGGCAATGTGTTTCTCGAACGTCTTTTCCGAAATGCCGAGCCGCCAGCAGATCTCCGAGGGGCGCAGCCCCTGCGCAAGCCAACTCAGACAGTCGATTTCCCGCGGCGAGAGCCGCACAAGCAGATTGGGCCGCGCCCCCCGCACCGCAGCATCCAGCAGGTTCGAGGCGGCAGTCAACTCCGAGCCAAAGCGGGCCCATTCGCGCTGGAATGCCTCTGGCGAGGGCTGCGTTTCAAACCAGATCCCGATACCTGAAAACCCGAGCCGGTGGCCGTCGAGCAAGAGCGAGGCGCCATAGGTCATGCCCAGATCCGATTCGATCTCGAACTGGTGGCGCTGTTTCGGGGTCAGGCTCTCAAGAAAGGAGCCATAGTCGCTTGAGGGCATCCATTCGACCATGCGCGCGCCCCGGTCCATCGCCTCGACCGAATAGTCATTGTCGATCAGCGACTCCGCGCCGACGGCATCTTCCCATTCGCGGCAATAATTGTGGCGGTAATGCACCCCGTCGGTATAGCTCAACTGGAGCAGGTCACTGGCAATCGCGGTGAAGCCGTAAAAGAAGCCGCAACCGCCGCGCGCTTGCAAATAGCTCTCGAACGGCGCGAACGGGTCTTTCGCCGCGGCCAGCGCCTCGGCCAGATCGCACAGGGATTGCGTTTTCATCGCGGCCTCCTGCGCGGGAGCGCCACCACGATCAGCGTCGCAAACAACAGCCCCGCCGCCAAGAATACCCCTTGCGGGTCCATCGCCTGCATCAAGGTGGCGGCATAGATCGGCCCGATCAACGCGCCCGCGGCATAGACCATGCCATAGGTGACATTGGCGCGCAGCAAATCCTCGCCACCGAACCGATCGGCGAGCAAGGCGAGCGAGACCCCGAAAATGCCTTCGATGCCAAAGGCCCAGACAAACAGCCCGGCGAGGAACAGCGTTGCCGACGCGGTTGCCAGAAACGGCAGCCCCAGCGCCCCCACCAGCCCGACCCCCGCCGACAGGATCAGCACCGGGCGCCGCCCGATCCGGTCCGAGAGCATCCCCACCGGCACCGTTCCCAAAAGCGCCCCGAGCGCGCAGACCGAAAGCGTCAGCGCCGCCACGCCCGCGCCCATGCCACTGTGCAGCGCGAAAAGCGAGAGCAGATAGGCGGGAATGTCTTCGAACATCGCATAAACAAGTGCCGCGGCCATCGCGAGCGGCGCAAGGCGCACCGGGGGGGCAAGGTCGCGCGGATGCCAGCGCAGATCCACCGTCGGCGCCGACAGGAACCGGTTGCGCGCGAAGGCCCCCGCCACGAGCCCAAGCAGCAGCGCAACCACGCCAAAGCCGCTCGCCCCCGTGCCAATCAGCGGTTGCAGCGCAGAGCCCAGGATAATGCCGCTCAGAAAAGTGGCATTGTAAAGGCCGATCACACGGCCGCGTCGTGCCTCGGGCGCGGTGCAGGTGAGCCAGTATTCGATCAGGCGATAAATCAGCCCCAACGCCCCGCCGAATAAAAACCGCGCCGCCACCCATACCCATGGATCGTCCGAAATCGCCATCATGCCCCAGGCGAGCAGTGCAACGGCGAGCAGCCCGGGCCCGAGCCGGTCGAGCGCAGCCCGCCGCAGCAGCATCGGCAGGAACGGCACCCCCGCGAGCCAGCCAAGCGCCGGCATCGCAGCCGAAAGGCCGATCAACCGGGTCGAGGCGCCCATCCCGTCAAGGGCAAGGGCGACCAACGGCAAGCTGATGCCATAGCCACAGGAGAGCGTGAAAACGAGGATATAGAAGGGCGTGATCGGCATAGCTGGATCTGCGGGTCGGAGAAACCGGAACGGGAGAGGGTTCTCCATCTGCACTGGTTCCAACAGTTACTGCATCGGTTGCGTGACCTCAAAGGCTTTTCCTCCGGCGATATTGCCGCAGCAGAGCCCGGAGGCGCGTGGCCCGAGGCGCTTTTGCGCGCCTTTGATGCGCCACGGCCCGGATTTGGCGCGCACTCCGCCCCTTAACCGCAAGAGCGAGGCGTCGACAGGACAGGCCGGACATGATGTGGCGCCAAACGTCTTGTCCAGAATGCTTATCGCGATTCGGCCCAAAGCCCCCCCATCAGATTTGATCTCGCCGCGCGCCTCCACGCAATGGAGGTGCATCGGCTCGCTATGAAACCTGTTCAAAAGCTGCGCCCGGTCATGCGGAAAAGCAGCCCAGGTTTTGCCCCGCAGTCCCACTGAAAACGTATTTTCCATCATTTTCAAAATTTTATGGAGGCGCGCGTCGAATTGCCAGAACCGCGCCCCCTGCCCCGCCCCGCGCGATCGAGACATTCTCTCGCAGTTTTGGCGCGATCAAAGGAAATAAGGCTTCTTTCACCTCTCAGAGCTATCCAGAGGCATCGCGTTCTGGAGCGTGTTGTTCATGTTGTTCACGAGTTTCGCCCGTTCTCTGGCCCGGATCACTCTTCTGGTGCTTGGCCTTGCCGCTACCGCGCTGCCTGCGCAGGCCGCAAATTTCTCCATCCTCGATCTCTATTCCGCCGATGGCGTGAACAGCAACATTCGGTTGCTCGACAGCTTGGGCGATTATAATCCCGGCGCCAATGCGGTCTTTACCTCCGACCCGGATAGCGCCACCTTCGTGAACTCGCTCAGCTCGGGCGTTCTTTACGGATGGGTGACTTGCGACGAGCCCGCCATCTGCGGCGCTGGATCGCGCGGCTACTTCAACCGCCGGGCCCCGACCGGATCGACAACCATCTCCGCCGTGACCTTCGTCGCGGAAACGGGATCTCCGCTCCATAATTTCTTTAACACCACCAGTTTTCTCGTGGTGATCGGCAACGCCGCGACCTACCAGAGCAATTATATCAACGGCACCACGGTCTCGGCCTCGGCCAACGCCACCGGCACCGCCATTGCCGAACAGCTTGACGCCTATTTCGGCATCAGCGCCGCGGCAACGGTCTCGACGATCAGCAGTGCGAGCGCCGCAGAAGGGACGAACCTCGTCCATACCGTGACGCTTTCCGCGGCCACGACCGCGGTTCAAAGCTTCACGTTGACCCTCACCAACCAGACAACGAGCGCCTCCGATTACGGCGCGCTCAGCTTTTCCAACGGGGTCACGCTCTCGGGCAGCACGCTGAGTGTTCCGTCCGGGGTCTCAAGCTTCACCATCACGGTTGCCGGGGCGCAGGATTATCTTGTTGAGTCGAACGAGACCTATCAGCTTGCGCTCGGCGGCGTGACCGCAACGGGCACCATCACCGATGATGACGTGATCGCCTTCCATGCCGAGAAAACCTCTGTTTTCAGCGATGTGGACAATTCCGGCGGACCAAGCGCAGGCGACAGGCTCGGCTGGACGATCACCGTTTTCAACGATGGCACCGTGCCGCTGGGCGGGCTGCGCATCGCTTCCGATACGATGCGCCGGGCCGACAACACCACGATTTCCGGCTTCGGCGCAGCGGATTTCGCGCCCGCGAGCATCGCGAGCCTCACCGCAGGCAATAGCGCGAGTTTTACCGCCAGCTATACGCTCACAAATACAGATATCGACAAGGGCGGGGTGCGCAATAGCGCCAGCGTCGGCGCAACCCCCTCGGGCGGCAACGAAATCTTCGATACCACAGATGATGGCGACGACACCGATGGCAACACGGTGGATGACGCAAGCGAATTTCTGTTTACCGCCCCCGCCGGGATCGCGCTCGTCAAAACCGCGACGCTGCACGATGACGATGGCACACCGGGCGTGAGCGCGGGCGATACCATCGCCTATGTCTTCACCGTCACCAACACCGGCACCGTGACGCTGACAAACGTTACCGTCAGTGACCCGAAGGTCATTGTGTCGGGCGGGCCGCTCGCAAGCTTGGCTGCGGGCGCCTCCGACACGACGAGCTTCACCGCAAGCTATACGCTGACGCAGGCGGATGTCGATGCGGGCAGCGTCTCGAACACCGCGACCGTCACGGCCAAAGACCCGTCGAATGCCGCGGTGAACGATACCTCCGGCACCGCGCCGGGGAACGACAGTGCCACCGTCACCCCGCTCGCGGCAAACGCCGGGATCGCGCTCGTCAAAACCGCGACACTGCACGATGACGATGGCACGCCGGGCGTGAGCGCGGGCGACACCATCGCCTATGCCTTCACCGTCACCAACACCGGCACCGTGACGCTCACCGATGTCAGTGTCAGTGACCCGAAGGTCACCGTCTCGGGCGGCCCGCTCGCCTCCCTTGCCGCGGGCGCCTCGGATACGACGAGCTTCACCGCCAGCTATACGCTGACGCAGGCCGATGTCGATGCGGGCAGCGTCTCGAACACCGCGACGGTGAGCGCCAAAGACCCCTCGAATGCCGCGGTGAGCGATACCTCCGGCACCGCGCCGGGCAATGACAATGCCACCGTCACCCCGCTCACCGCGAGCGCCGGGATCGCGCTCGTCAAAACCGCAACGCTGCACGATGACGATGGCACGCCGGGCGTGAGCGCGGGCGATACCATCGCCTATGCCTTCACCGTCACCAACACCGGCGCCGTGACGCTGACAAACGTCACCGTCAGTGACCCAAAGGTCATTGTGTCGGGCGGGCCGCTCGCAAGCTTGGCCGCGGGCGCCTCGGACACGACGAGCTTCACCGCGAGCTATACGCTGACGCAGGCGGATGTCGATGCGGGCAGTGTCTCGAACACCGCGACCGTCACGGCCAAAGACCCCTCGAATGCCGCGGTGAGCGATACCTCCGGCACCGCGCCGGGCAATGACACCGCCACCGTCACCCCGCTTGCGGCAAATGCCGGGATCGCGCTCGTCAAAACCGCAACGCTGCACGATGACGATGGCACGCCCGGCGTGAGCGCCGGCGACACCATCGCCTATGCCTTCACCGTCACCAACACCGGCACCGTGACGCTCACCGATGTCACCATCACCGACCCGAAGGTCACCGTCTCGGGCGGCCCGCTCGCCTCCCTTGCCGCGGGCGCCTCCGACACGACGAGCTTCACCGCCAGCTATACGCTGACGCAGGCGGATGTCGATGCGGGCAGCGTCTCGAACACCGCAACGGTGAGTGCCAAAGACCCGTCGAATGCCGCGGTGAGCGATACCTCCGGCACCGCGCCGGGGAACGACAGTGCCACCGTCACCCCGCTTGCGGCACATGCCGGGATCGCGCTCGTCAAAACCGCGACACTGCACGATGACGATGGCACGCCGGGCGTGAGCGCGGGCGATACCATCGCCTATGCCTTCACCGTCACCAACACCGGCACCGTGACGCTGACAAACGTCACCGTCAGTGACCCGAAAGTCACCGTCTCGGGCGGGCCGCTCGCAAGCTTGGCCGCAGGTGCTTCGGATGCAACCAGCTTCACCGCCAGCTATACGCTGACGCAGGCCGATGTGGATGCGGGCAGCGTCTCGAACACCGCGACGGTGAGTGCCAAAGACCCCACGAATGCCGCGGTGAGCGATACCTCGGGCACCGCGCCAGAGAATGACAATGCCACCGTCATGTCGCTTGCGGCAAATGCCGGGATCGCGCTCGTCAAAACCGCGACGCTGCTCGATGACGATGGCACGCCCGGCGTGAGCGCGGGCGACACCATCGCCTATGCCTTCACCGTCACCAACACCGGCGCCGTGACGCTGACAAACGTTACCGTCACCGACCCGCTCGTCACTGTGGGGGGCGCCGCGCTCGCGAGCCTTGCGCCGGGGGCGAGCGACAGCGCGACCTTCAGCGCGCATTATGCGGTGACGGCGGGCGATGTGCTTCTTGGTTATGTTTCGAACCAGGCAACGGCTGAGGGCACCTTTGGCGCCGCCACCCAGGTTGCGGACCTCTCCGGCACCGCGCGCGACAATGACGCGGTGACGGTGACCTTCCTGGGTTCCATCGGCGGCAGCGTGGCCAACATGAGCGGCCTCGTGGCCGGGGCGATCGTGAAACTGATCGATGCCACCACCGGCGCGCTGATTGCCGAAGTCACCACCGATGCACAGGGCAAATACAGCTTCATCGGCCTCAAGCCCGGCGAATTCTGTGTCAGCTTTGAGCATTCCGAGAACGAAGCTGTGCTCGCCACCACCGGCACCTCAAAAGGCGCCGATGCGAATGGCGACGAGGTTTGTGGCATCACCATCGTGCCCGGAGAGAACAATGCGGTCACCGGCATCGACGCGGTGATGGTCGACCCGAGCGGGGTGATTTATGACGCGGTGACGCGGTCTCCCATCGAGGGCGCCACCGTCACGCTGCTCTTCAACGGCGCCGCCGTGCCCGACAGTTGGCTTGCAAGCACGGGGGATGCCAACAATGTGGTCACGGGCGCAGACGGGCTCTATTCCTTCCTGCTGCAATCGCCTGCGCAAAGCGGCACCTACACGCTGCAAGTCACCGCGCCGGGATATGAGACCTCGACCTTGCTGCCGGCACAGACGAGCGCCCTTGTGCCTGCGATCGGGCTTGGGGTCGAGGCGGTCGTGCCGTTCTCGAGCGCGCCCGCCACGGGGCAAGAGACCACGCATTACCTTGCCTTCGTGATGAGCTTCCCGGACTGGACCAATTCTGCGGCGCTTTCGAAAGGGGTGATCCACAACCACATCCCGCTCGACCCCGCCGGGGTGGCCACCGCGCTGCGCCTGACCAAGACCGCCGATGTGAGCGATCTGTCGAGCCCGGCGCAGGTGGGGGACGTGATCCGCTACACGATCACGGCGGAAAATGGGGGGGCGCTGCCGCTGACGGCACCGGTGCTCGACGACCCGCTCACCACGGATGAGGCGCTGGTGACGAAAGCTGGCGTCAGCGATGACGGCGTGCTCGATCCGGGCGAAACCTGGGTCTGGACCGCGACTGTCACGCTGGATGCGCAGCTTCTGGCGCAAAAGCAGATCGACAACCTGGCGACGCTGACGGGCGTGGATGCCTGGGGGGGGACGCAGGAGCTTGAGAGCAGCCCGACGGGCAACGAAACCTTCGGCGCCGGCAATGGCACGGCGACGGTGGTGGCGCTGGACGGGTTGATCGACGAAATCCGCCTCGAACTGCGCGAGATCCTGCGCGACGATCTGGAAGAGACGCTGGCGCGGCTGAGCGACTCGTTCTCGGGCTATTCCAAGGGCGCGGCGGCGCGGCTGCGGGCGGGTGTGCCGGAAGGTTGCCCGGATCCGGCCGACCCGGACAGCGATCTGACGGTCTCGATCGCCAACGGGCAGATGACGGCCAATGGCGGCTATGCGCGCGAGCATTATGACTGCCAGCGCCGCGAATGGCGGATCGACACGCTCGAATTCTCCGGCGCACGCCGGAGCGGTTTTGGCACGCAGGCCCTGTTCAGCTACACCCACCGGCTGGAACGGATGCCCGATGAGATGCGGCTGAACGGGCGGTTCTTCGGGGTTTACGGCAGCCATTCAGCGGTATCTGCGGGCACGGCGGAAGGGGCGATCAACGGGCTTGGCCTCTTTGGCGGGATTTACGGCGCGCGGCGGATCGCCGGCGAGGGGATGTTCGATTATTACCTCGGCGCGGCAGCGGGGCGGCACAGCTTCAGCTTTGATTTTGCGCGCGCGCTCACGATCCATGCGAAGGGTGATTACAGCTACTTCGCGGTTCTCGCAGGCGGGGCGCTGTCGCGGCAATACCGCACCGACCGCTGGCTGGTCACACCGCGGCTCGGCCTTGATCTCGCCTATGCGCCAAGCGCGAATGTCTCGGTCACGGCCACGCAGGGCGTCTATTCGGAAACCGGCGGCTTCGGGCTGGGCGCCGTGGGCAACTGGCGGCTCTTCCTTGAGACGGAGTTCAGCAACGCCCTGCGGGAGGCGGAAAACCTGCCCTATCTGCTCACCCTCACTCCCTCGCTTTTGTGCGAAGGCGGGATCGAGCAGGGCAGCGCCTGCGGCTTCGGCCTCGGCCTCGGCCTCTTTGGTCAGGATGCCGATGAAGAGAGCCAATGGTCCGCCGAAATCGACGCCAGTGCAACGCGCGCGCGCCACACTGTCGCGCTGGAGCTGAGCTACACGCGCAAGATCGAGCAGCTCAGGGGCGCGCTTTCCACCGGGCTGATGCTGGAAGACGGCCAACGCCCCGTGGTGACGCTCGCGCTCGATTCGCGCTTTTGAAGGCGCTCGGGCATCGGCCTGCGCCGTTTGCCCGGCCCCCCTCCCGTCAGATCGAGGGCCCCCGACCGCCAGACCGCCGAGACCCGCATCCGGGTTGCTCTCCTGAACCGCGTCATGCCCCGCCCCGCCCGAGTTCGAGGGCGACGGTTTCACCTGCCGGCACCGCATCAAATCGCGCACGGGCGGCTTCTGTCGAACGGGTAGGTCGGCATCGTGACGATTCTGCACGAGCGGTTGCATCAGATGGGGCGGTTCCGGGTGGATCTTCCGAAGTGACGGATGCCTCCGGCGACGATTATCCGCGCTGTCGATGGGGGCGCGACAAACCTTGGCCAGCTGTTGACAAGATTTTGGAACGACGAAAGCCGGGCGCCATGCTCAGCATTAAGTCTTTGCGTGTTTTTATTTTATGATAACTTGGGGTGAACCGCCGCTGTAGATTTACCCGGTCTGAAATACGCAATCTGACCGGCTGCATGCCCGGACTCGCCGCTTACCCACGGGGGCCCTGGGCGCTTCCCTTTGAATTTGCTCAAGCTGGAAAGCATCGGTCATATGATTGCTGGCCCGGCGTTAACACTTCATTAACGATCACGTGTGATCTAATCATCTTAAACCGTCCAGGAGCGCGTTTCGTGCAGGCTCAGGACCCCAGACAGGAAGCCTTTTCGTGCGCCCTATTTCCGTCTTTCTTTCGGTTGCTCTTGCTCTGATCACGCTGGCTCTGGGGGGAACGGCCCATGCCGCGACTTATGCGTGCTCCCCGACCACGTTTAACACCAATACCGACTATCTCTCCATGAAGTTGAACGGTTCGCCAACCTGTGACCTGAATTTCACTGGATCGGAAGAAATCGTCATCATTGCGGACATCGTCGGCGCCGATACTGTCTATGAGGTGGTGTTAGGGGGGGGGGTCACAGCAAGCTTTTCTGGCAATGGCTCGCAGCTCGACAGCACACGCTACAGTTGCCAGACAGCGTCGAGCTGCACCCTGACGGTCAGCGGCACGGCAAATTCTCTGCCCTACACTTTCACCGTCACCCGGGCAGCGGGAAGCATGGTCAACAGCCTTCCAAGTGTTGACTACGGGGTCTCTGATACGACCCCGCCCTCGGGCTATTCGGTCTCGCTCAATCAAGACCCGGTCACGTCGGCGAACCAGAGCGCCGTGTCCTTCACTTTCGCCGGGGCGGAAACCGGAACGACGTATAATTACACGATCACGTCTTCGGGGGGCGGCACGGCGGTGACCGGCTCGGGCACGATCAACGCGGCGAGCCAGACGATTTCGGGGATCAATGTCTCGGGGCTCGGTGATGGCACGCTGACGCTCTCGGCCACGCTGACTGACAGCGCGAGCAACACCGGCACGGCGGCGACCGACACCACCTCCAAGGACACCACTGCGCCTTCGGGTTATTCGGTCTCGCTCAATCAGGACCCGATCAATTCGGCGAACCAGAGCGCCGTGTCTTTCACCTTCGCCGGAGCGGAAATCGGCGCGAGCTATAATTTCACGCTCACGTCTTCGGGCGGCGGCCCGATAATGTCCGGCTCGGGCACGATCACCGCGACGAACCAGACGATTTCGGGGATCTATGCCGCGGCGCTCTTGGATGGCACGCTCACCCTCTCGGTCACGCTGACCGACAGCGCCAGCAACACCGGCACGGCGGCGACCGATACGGCCTACAAGGACGCCACGGCACCTTCGGGCTATTCGGTCGCGCTCAATCTGGACCCGGTCACTGCGGCGAATGAAAGCGCGGTGTCCTTCACCTTTGCCGGGGCCGTGGTTGGCACGACCTATAATTACACGATCACGTCCTCGGGCGGCGGCACGGCAGTGACCGGCTCGGGCACGATCACCACGACAAGCCAGGCGATCTCGTCGATTGATGTCTCGGGGCTCGGTGATGGCACGCTCACCCTCTCGGCCACGCTGACCGACAGCGCGAGCAACACCGGCACGGCGGCGACAGATACGGTCTCCAAGGACGCCACGGCGCCTTCGGGCTATTCGGTCGCGCTGAATCAAGATCCGGTCACTGCGGCGAATGAAAGCGCCGTGTCCTTCACCTTTGCCGGGGCAGAAACCGGGACGACCTATAATTACACGATCTCCTCTTCGGGCGGCGGCACGGCAGTGACCGGCTCGGGCACGATCACCACGGCAAGCCAGACGATCTCGTCGATTGACGCCTCGGGGCTTGGCGATGGCACGCTCACCCTCTCCGTCACCCTGACCGACAGCGCGAGCAACACCGGCACGGCGGCGACCGACACCACCTCCAAGGACGCCGCGGCGCCCTCTAGCTATTCGGTCTCGCTCGATCAGAATCCTGTCACTTCGGCCAATGAAAGCGCAGTGTCCTTCACCTTCGCCGGGGCAGAAACTGGCACGACTTATAATTACACGATCTCCTCTTCGGGTGGCGGCACGGCGGTGACCGGCTCGGGCACGATCACCACGGCGAGCCAGACGATCTCGTCGATTGACGCCTCGGGGCTCGGCGATGGCACGCTCACCCTCTCCGTCACCCTGACCGACAGCGCCAGCAACACCGGCACGGCGGCGACCGACACCACCTCCAAGGACGCCACGGCGCCCTCGGGCTATTCGGTCGCGCTCAATCAGGACCCGGTCACTGCGGCCAATGAAAGCGCCGTGTCCTTCACCTTTGCCGGGGCGGAAACCGGGACGACCTATAATTACACGATCACGTCCTCGGGCGGCGGCACGGCAGTGACCGGCTCGGGCACGATCACCACGGCAAGCCAGACGATCTCGTCGATTGACGCCTCGGGGCTTGGCGATGGCACGCTCACCCTCTCCGTCACCCTGACCGACAGCGCCAGCAACACCGGCACGGCGGCGACCGACACCACCTCCAAGGACGCCGCGGCGCCCTCTGGCTATTCGGTCGCGCTCAATCAGGACCCGGTCACTTCGGCCAATGAAAGCGCGGTGTCCTTCACCTTCGCCGGGGCAGAAACCGGCACGACCTATGATTACACGATCACGTCTTCGGGCGGCGGCACGGCGGTGACCGGCTCGGGCACGATCACCACGGCGAGCCAGACGATCTCGTCGATTGACGCCTCGGGGCTCGGCGATGGCACGCTCACCCTCTCCGTCACCCTGACCGACAGCGCCAGCAACACCGGCACGGCGGCGACCGACACCACCTCCAAGGACGTTTCGGCGCCCGCTGGCTATTCGGTCGCGCTCGATCAGAATCCTGTCACTTCGGCCAATGAAAGCGCCGTTTCTTTCACCTTCGCCGGGGCAGAAACCGGGACGACCTACAATTACACGATCTCCTCTTCGGGTGGCGGCACGACGGTGACCGGCTCGGGCACGATCACCACGGCGAGCCAGACGATCTCGTCGATTGATGTCTCGGGGCTTGGCGATGGCACGCTCACCCTCTCCGTCACCCTGACCGACAGCGCCAGCAACACCGGCACGGCGGCGACCGACACCACCTCCAAGGACGCCACGGCGCCTTCGGGCTATTCGGTCTCGCTCGATCAGAATCCTGTCACTTCGGCCAATGAAAGCGCGGTGTCCTTCACCTTCGCCGGGGCAGAAACCGGCACGAGCTATGATTACACGATCTCCTCTTCGGGCGGCGGCACGGCGGTGACCGGCTCGGGCACGATCACCACGGCGAGCCAGACGATTTCGGGGATCAATGTATCTGGGCTCGGTGATGGTACGCTCACCCTCTCGGTCACGCTGACCGACAGCGGCAACACCGGCACGGCGGCGACCGACACCACCTCCAAGGACGTTTCGGCGCCCTCGGGCTATTCGGTCTCGCTCGATCAGAATCCTGTCACTTCGGCGAACCAGAGCGCCGTGTCCTTCACCTTTGCCGGGGCAGAAACCGGCACGACCTATGATTACGCGATCTCCTCTTCGGGTGGCGGCACGACGGTGACCGGCTCGGGCACGATCAGCGCAGCGAACCAGCAGATCACCGGGATTGATGTCTCGGGGCTTGGCGATGGCACGCTCACCCTCTCCGTCACGCTGACCGACAGTGGCAACACCGGCACGGCGGCGACAGATACGGCCTCCAAGGATGTTTCGGCGCCCTCGGGCTATTCGGTCTCGCTCGATCAGGACCCGGTCACTGCGGCGAATGAAAGCGCGGTGTCCTTCACCTTTGCCGGGGCGGAAACCGGCACGACGTATAATTACACGATCACGTCCTCGGGCGGCGGCACGACGGTAACCGGCTCGGGCACGATCAACGCGGCAAGCCAGACGATCTCGTCGATTGATGTCTCGGGGCTTGGCGATGGCACGCTCACCCTCTCCGTCACGCTGACCGACAGCGCCAGCAACACCGGCACGGCGGCGACCGACACCACCTCCAAGGACGTTTCGGCGCCTTCGGGCTATTCGGTCTCGCTCGATCAGGACCCGGTCACTGCGGCGAATGAAAGCGCTGTGTCCTTCACCTTTGCCGGGGCGGAAACCGGCACGACCTATAATTACTCGATCACGTCTTCGGGCGGCGGCACGACGGTAACCGGCTCGGGCACGATCACCACGGCGAGCCAGACGATTTCGTCAATCGATGTCTCGGGGCTCGGCGATGGCACGCTCACCCTCTCCGTCACGCTGACCGACAGCGGCAACACCGGCACGGCGGCGACAGATACGGCCTCCAAGGACGTTTCGGCGCCCTCGGGCTATTCGGTCGCGCTCGATCAGGACCCGGTCACTGCGGCGAATGAAAGCGCCGTGTCCTTCACCTTCGCCGGGGCAGAAACCGGGACGACCTACAATTACACGATCTCCTCTTCGGGTGGCGGCACGACGGTGACCGGCTCGGGCACGATCACCACGGCGAGCCAGACGATCACCGGGATTGATGTCTCGGGGCTTGGCGATGGCACGCTGACGCTCTCGGTCACGCTGACCGACAGCGCGAGCAACACCGGCACGGCGGCGACAGATACGGCCTCCAAGGATGTTTCGGCACCCTCGGGCTATTCGGTCTCGCTCGATCAGGACCCGGTCACTTCGGCAAATGAGAGCGCGGTGTCCTTCACCTTCGCCGGGGCCGTGGTTGGCACGACCTATGATTTCACGATCACGTCTTCGGGTGGCGGCACGACGGTGACCGGCTCGGGCACGATCACCACGGCAAGCCAGACGATCTCGTCGATTGATGTCTCGGGGCTTGGCGATGGTACGCTCACCCTTTCGGTCACGCTGACCGACAGCGCGAGCAACACCGGCGCGGCCGCGACAGATACGGCCTCCAAGGACGTTTCGGCACCTTCGGGCTATTCGGTCTCGCTCGATCAGGACCCGGTCACTGCGGCGAATGAAAGCGCGGTGTCCTTCACCTTCGCCGGGGCCGTGGTTGGCACGACCTATGATTTCACGATCACGTCTTCGGGTGGCGGCACGGCGGTGACCGGCTCGGGCACGATCACCACGGCAAGCCAGACGATCTCGTCGATTGATGTCTCGGGGCTCGGTGATGGCACGCTCACCCTCTCCGTCAAGCTGACCGACAGCGCCAGCAACACCGGCGCGGCGGTGACAGATACGGCCTCCAAGGACGTTTCGGCGCCCTCGGGCTATTCGGTCTCGCTCGATCAGGATCCGGTCACTGCGGCCAATGAAAGCGCCGTGTCCTTCACCTTTGCCGGGGCCGTGGTTGGCACGACCTATGATTACACGATCTCCTCTTCGGGTGGCGGCACGACGGTAACCGGCTCGGGCACGATCACCATGGCAAGCCAGACGATCACCGGGATCGATGTCTCGGGGCTCATGGATGGCACGCTCACCCTCTCCGTCACGCTGACCGATAGCGCGAGCAACACCGGCGCGGCGGTGACCGACACCGCCACCAAAAACACTGCGGCGCCCTCGGGGTATACGGTCAGCCTGGGCCAGGAACCGGTGACCTCCGCCAACCAGAATACCATTTCCTTCAGCTTTGCCGGGGCCGCGATCGGCACGACCTATCACTACACGATCACGTCTTCGGGCGGCGGCACGGCGGTGACCGGCTCGGGCACGATCAGCGCGGCGAACCAGCAGATCACCGGGATTGATGTCTCGGGGCTGGGCGATGGCACGCTCACCCTCTCTGTCACCCTGACCGACAGCGCGAGCAACATCGGCGTGGTTGCAACCGCCACCATCGTGAAGAACGTTTCGGCGCCCTCGGGCTATTCGGTCTCGCTCGATCAGGACCCGGTCACTTCAGCCAATGAAAGCGCCGTGTCCTTCACCTTCGCCGGGGCCGTGGTTGGCACGACCTATAATTACACGATCTCCTCTTCGGGCGGCGGCACGGCAGTGACCGGCTCGGGCACGATCACCGCGGCGAGCCAGACGATCACCGGGATTGATGTCTCGGGGCTCGGCGATGGCACGCTCACCCTCTCGGCCACGCTGACCGACAGCGCGAGCAACACCGGCGCGGCCGCGACAGATACCGCCGCCAAGGACGTCAGCCTTCCCACAACCTCGATCACCGGACCGAGCGGGACGGTCACCTCGGCATTCTCTGTGGCCATCAGCTTCAGCAAGCCGGTTAACGGGCTCGCTCTCTCCGATGTCACCGTTGAGCAAGGGAGCGTCACGGCAATCAGCGGCTCGGGCGCCAGCTATAGCGCGACCATCGACCCGATCGTTGGCCAGACCGTTCGGATCAGCGTTGCAGCGGGCGTGACAACCGATAGCATGGGCAACCCGAACTTGGCCTCGAATGTCTTGGAACTGAACACGGGCAGCCCGGCCTCGGAGTTCGAAAGCTCCAAGGAGGTGATCCGTGACATCGTCCAGGATGAGGCGGAACGGTCCTTGCGCAGCGCGGTTGCCGCGAACCAGCGGATGACCCGTGATGCGCGCGAGCGCTTCATCCGGATGTCTCGGGAAGATGCCGCTTGCGGGCTGAGCGGGACGTCTGAGGCCGCGGGGGATGGCTCCGCGTGCGATGACGGTCGTGTAAGTTCCTCCGGCGATGTGCCATTCGGCTTCTCCGGGGGATTGCAGGTGTTCGACGGGCGCCTGAGCTCCAGCGGCAGTTTCTTCCAGCAAAACAGCAGGGGCGAGGGGGCGCGGCGGCTCTTTTTGGGAGATCTCGATATCCAGCACGACAGTGAGACGGGATCGAGCACCGCGACGATCACTGGTCGCATTGCCTGGGAGCGGCTGACGACAAAAGATACGCTGCTCGGATATTTCTTCGGGGGTGAAATCGCGCATTCCAGCATTGAAGGCAGTTTTGACGGGCATGATAGCCGGCTTGGGCTGACGGTGGGGGGCTATGCCGTGAAGCGGCTTGCTCCTGGGCTCTATCTGGATGGCTTCATCACCCTCGGTGCGGGGCGGAACAATCTCGATATCGCCAATGATGTGCTGAGCCTGAGCAGTGATTATACCACCCGCACGGCCACGCTTGGCACGGCGCTGAGCGGGGTGATCGCGCGCGACGGCTTCGAGATCCGGCCCGAACTGGCCTTTTCCTACGGTCGGACCTGGATCGGCACGGTTGGTTTTACCGGGCGCGCTTATGGAGAGGTGGATGACTCGCTGTCTCTCGACGCCGGGACCGTCTCCATCGCGAACCTGACTTTCCGGCCTGAGTTCCGCGTGCCGCTGGATGGCTTGTCGGTTGCGACCAGCAACAACCTTCTCAGCTTCGCGCCGCGGCTGGTCTGCGAGCGGGTCGATGCCGCAGAGAGTGAACAAAGCTGTGGCGGGGGGGGAGAATTCGGACTGAGCACGCGCTCCGAAGACGGGATGCGTGACCTGAACGCGAAGGTCTTGGCGCAACGCGTGGGGCATACCACCAGCACATCGCTGCAAGTGTTGTTCAAGTATCGTTTCTGACAATGCGCGGTGTTCCCCGGCTCTTGACCATTTTCGGGGAGGTTTGAGCTTCTGACCCGCTGCCGAGTTTCGTGGCCCTGGAGACAGGATAATCACCACGGAACCGGCACCGGGTCAGATCATCGATGAAAGACATCGCGTTGCACGAGAAAAACCGTTAATCTGGCGAGGAGATGCAATCTCTGTTGCGGATCGCTTCGCGCGTGCTTTGACCCTGTTGCAAGGTGATGTGATGCCCACACTTGAGCAGTTGACGATTGACGATTTCTCGCCGCTTGAGGGCGAGGTTTTCGCCGTCTCCGCTGGACCCAACGTCATCGACCTGAAACTGATGGAGGTCATGGCCGTGGGGGCTGGCCTGCGGGATGGCGGTGCCTTCTCGTTGCTCTGGCAGGGGCCGAGCGAGCCGTTCCTGCCGCAGGCGATCTATCGTTTCGCCCATAGTAAACTTGGCGAACACGATTTCTTTTTGGTGCCCGTGGCCCAGAAAACCATCGGCTTTCAATATGAAGTTATTTTCACCTGATCCCCGGAGGCGCGCCCCGTTCAGGACGCCGGGTGCCACTTCAGAAGGTCATAAACGCCCTTGTCCTCGACGGTCTTGAAACCGAGGCGGCGATAAAGGGACATCGCAGGATTCATCTTCTCGACGTGAATTCCGACGGCTTTCCCGTTGTTCGCCGCTTCCTCCATCAAATCTTCCAAAACAGCGCTGCCGATGCCTATGCCGCGTGTTTCCGGCAAAAGCGCAATATCGATGATGCGATGCTCCGATGGCCAGCGTTCCAGATAAAGGCGCCCGACAGGCTGGCCGGAGCGCTCGATGATGAGCCACAGGGCATCGAGATAATGCGTCCTGTAATGCGCATGCTGAGCGTTGAATTGCATGTCGGAAAATGCTTGCTTCTCAGCCTCGCTCCACGGCACACGGGCAAGCTCGGCCGCCCGCGTGCTTCGGTAGAGACGTCGTAGAAACGGCATGTCCCTCTCGTCGAGGCACCGGTAAGAGATGTTGTAAGACAGGGTCCGTTTCGACAAGGGCCAGTGCATCGTCATGGGAAAAGCACCGCGCCTTTGGTCCGCAGTTCGGCGTAACTCAGAAGCTTCATAGCCAAGCCCCTCTCAAGAGCGCTCCTAGCCCGGCGTTCGTGTCACGAGCGCGTGGGATAAAGCCCCGTCAGCGCGATGATGAAATTCAGCGCCAGATAGGGCTGCATGTTGTTATGCGACTGGCTGTCGCCGGTTACGGACAGGGTTTCGGGGGCCATGTTGACGGGGGAAGACTCATCTGAACTGAATGCGGCAACCGGAAATGTCGCGGCCACAGAGGTGGTGTTTGCGGGATTTCCCTGTGTTCCTCGCGTGTCGGTCGCGCGCAGAGCATGTCCATGAGACGGCATCTGGGCTTCTGTCAGCGGCACGGTTTGTGTGCCGACCTGTTGACCAAGACGCCGATCCGTCAACCCGGGCCCCAAGCCGTGATGCATGGGCGCGCGGCCTTGCATATTGGGCAGCGCAGTCGTTATCCGGCCATCGCCGCCATAGGTCGTTCCGATCAGAGAGAAAAGGGCCGTGTTTTCCGCGATCGGCAAAAGTTGGCCGTCGCAAAACGCCCAGCCTCTGGGCGCGAAGTTTCCGGCAAAAATCCGGATTTCCGCAATAAACGGTTCAGACATTGCCTGCTCCTAAGGTCTGCTGGGGTAAATTCCGAACAATGCGATGATAAAACTCACGCAAAAGCTCGGCATCATGTTGGTGTGGCTTTGGCTGCCGCCGGCGTTCTCGATACTTCCCGGGTGCATGGACACCGACTGGATCGCAGTATTGTAGGGGTTGAAGCCGGAAACGCTTGCCAGAACACCCTCTTGCGGGGAGACGTCTTCGGCCTCTGCCGTGCTGGCGATGAAATTGTGATCGTGGCTGGGCAGCTGGTTGACCGTGAGCGTCACCGTTTCCGTCCCCGATTTGCTGCCCAGACGCCTGAGGCTGAGGCCGGGCCCCGTTCCCTGATGAAGGGGAATCCGTCCACGCATGTCCGGCAGGCCGAAAGTCGTCCGGCCATCGCCGCCATAGGTGGATCCAAGCAGGGAAAACAAGGCATCGTATTGCGCCACCGGGAGCAACTGGCCATCACAAAAGGCCCACTCACGCGGTGCGAAATTGCCGGCGAACATTCGGATTTCGCCTAAAAAGGGTTCAGACATGAAATTTCTCCCTGATTGCAGGACTAATTGCGGGACGGGAAAAGCCCCTGAAGGGCAATGCAGAAACTCACGGTGCAATAGGGTTGCATGTTGTCATGAGGCAGACTGCTGCCCATTCTTGCCACCGTCCCGCTTTTCAAGGCGATCGAGGTCGCGCTGCGGGGGGCCGCATAGAAGGCAAGGCCGGCGCCCGAGGGCGTACTGAGATAATGGTTCTCGGGGCTGCGTTGGCTGCCCACTGACGCCTGCGCTTGTACATAGTGCAGGTGGTCAGGCATTTGCGTCACAGTCAGGGTGACAGTTTCCTCCCCGGCGCTCTGACCGAGTTCTTGCCCGCCCGTCCGATGAATGGGTGTTCGACCGCGAAGGTCCGGCAAGGCGAATGTGGTTCGCCCATCGCCGCCATACGTCGTTCCCAGCAGCGAATAGAGCGCCTGATTCTGGCTGATGGGAAGGATCTGGCCGTCGACAAAGCTCCAACCGCGCGGCGCAAAGTCAAATCCGACCATTCGGATTTCCGCAAGAAAGGGTTCAGACATGTCGCCCCCAATTATATAAACAGCATTCCTCCAGAGAAGAGAAATCTCCTCCCGGTCATGCATATTATCTTGTCGTCTGCGTCTTGAATTAATCACAACCGTACAAGGACACGGGCAATAGCGCAACAAAATTGGCGCGCCGCGCAAAACGGATCGGGCGCGATCCGATCCTGTGACGGCCGGGCACTTTGAAAAATGGCCCTGACCTTGCCGCCGGAATAGCCGCGGAGGGTGTGGCGGCTGGGGTTTGACGATGGCGCAGATGGGTTTTGGATCTTTCAGGCCGCGACGCGAGCCGTGATGCAAAGCCACCCTATCGTCTGGATCGACGCGCGCGTTCCGTGGGAGCAATTCCGCCCGGTGCAGGAGCGGGCCGGGCGCAAGCCGCTGCGCGAGCAGGGCAAGGGCAGCAACCGGGGGGCATGTCTCGGAAGTGGCAGAAATCTGAAGGCGCCGTAATCGCCGGGGAGACCAGGCGATGAAACAGCATCGCGACACCACGCCCCTTTCGCCACGGGCCCATGACCCCCGCGGACATCTGCGCCGCGAGGGGGGCCAACAACCTCCGGGGGCGGATTGCGAATTGCCTGCCCGTGGCCGTCACACGCCTGGCCCTCAAGGCGCGGCGCGGCAGATCATGCCTGCACGTCAGGCGGTGGAGAAGCGGGAGGGCCAGTGAAGATTCTGGCTGATCTGTCGGCCCGAGCCGCGAAGAACGGAACGAAACCGAGACAGAAACCGTCAACCGCACCGTGAATTTTTTTGGGGGAGAGCTCTTCAAGTCATTGAAAGATATGGAGGCGGGTACCGGAATCGAACCGGTCTTCACGGATTTGCAATACGTGTGAAAGCGCTGCAAAATCAACGAAAATGGGCGAGAAGTTGACGGAACAAAAGGAGGGCAAAGGGTGAATCCGTCAACCGTTACGAAGAGATAGAAGCCCCCTCACAATCGCCCTCGTCACTGTTGCCGCCCTGCGCCTATGCCCCAAGCGCCGCCAATGCGGGCGCCACGATCGAATCCGCCCGCACGAACGGGATGAAGTAGGGCGTCATGCGTCGACGCGAGTTGCGGAAAGCGCCCCAAGCAACCAGGGCGACGGCGTAAAGCTGCCACTCGCGATTCGCACCGGAGGCGACGCTGCGCGGGGAGCGGACAGTCGGGGCCACCCGACGCAACATGGCCGCACTTTCGAAAGGCGGCTATTCGGTTTGCCGACAGAGTTCGAGAAGGCATTCTGCAAGGCTTTAGTGCCGTTTCAGCATGAGGACAATCATGGCCCGCTCCCTCATCTGAAAGCTATCAGAATTTATTTTGCCCAAATCGAGGTGGCATCTGAATTGCCAGCTAGAATGAGCGGCAGCAGTCCTGGGCTCATTCCAAGATATGCGGGGCAGGCCGCAGCCTGCCCCAATCGTGTGGTCTAAAACCTTATCGCGGGAAAGACCACGCGGCTTCTTCTGCTAGGAATTCTAGGTTACACTCGTCTATACTAGCAGGCAAGGGCTTTTGCAGGACGCAGAAATGTATCGTTTCGCATTCGATCTAGGGTCAGGGTCACTCGGATGGGCGGTCTATCGCCTTGACAGCCGGAATCATATCTGCGGGCTAGTCAACCTTGGCGCGCGAATATTTCCGACCGGGCGCGATCCGCAGTCCAAGGAATCCACCGCCTCAGGTCGTCGACTGCCACGCCAGCAACGCCGACAACTTGATCGCCGCAAGCGACGCAGGATCCAGCTCGAAGAACGTCTTGTCGCATATGGTCTGATGCCGCCACTCGACCGCGCCGCTTTCTTTGCCTTAGATCCCTACGAAGCAAGGGGGCGCGTCGCCGCAGGAAAAGCTAACCTTCACGATTTGGGCCGAGCAATCTGGCACATTTCCAAGCACCGCGGCTTTAAAAGCAACCGAAAGACCGATAGCCGCAACGAGGACGACAGCGGCAAGATAGCCTCGGCCAGCGCCGCTCTGCGTCAGAGACTCGTGGACGAGGGTGTTGCTACCTACGGCGCTTGGCTGGCCAGCCGCCATGCGCAGCGAAAACCTGTCCGAGTGCGGTCACAGGCTAATGACAATGAAACCGCCTATGAATTCTATCCGCAGCGCGCCATGCTTGAGGCGGAATTCGATCATATTTGGGGACTCCAAGCGCTACATCACCCTGTGCTGACTGATGAGGCAAAGGCGACCATCCGCGATGCCGTATTCTTCCAACGCCCGCTGAAGCCCGTGAAGCCCGGACGCTGCACCTTCTTTCCCGAAGAAGATCGCTTACCTAAATGGCACCCACTGGCCCAGGAATTCCTGATCCTTCAGCAATTGAACATGCTGCGGCTGCTTGAAGGTCAAACAGAACGCTCGCTCGATCTGACCGCGCGCGACTTACTGGCTCGGCACCTGATGAGAGGCGAGAAATTGACATGGGCCGGATTACGCAGTCAGTTGAAACTCCAGCGCAGCACCGAAATCAACCTTGAAGTCGGCGGATTGAAAGAACTTGGCAGAAATCAACTCGCTGCGCGTTTCGTAGGCTCAGCGAAGAAGCCCGGTCCGCTGACAGATTTCTGGCACAGGATGGATGGCGCGCAACGGCTTAAAATGCTGCGGATTTTGGATGAAGAGGCATTTCCAGAACACGCCATCGAGCGTCTTGTCACTGAGATCGGCCTGCCCTCCGACACAGCCGCGCGTGTCGAAAAAATCCCCCTGCCTGATGGCCACTTGATGCTTGGCGAACGCGCGACCCGCGCCATTGTCCAGATGCTCCGCGATGACGTGATCGTCTATTCCGACGCGGTGAAAGGGGCCAGTGAGGCGGGACTGTTCGGCGAGGGCGTCAACCTCCATCATTCGGACCTGCGCGGTCACGGTGAAGCCTTCGACCTGCTACCCGCCTACAACCAGCTGCCGGAGTTGCAGCGAATGATCGGCGCAGGCACGAACGATCCAAACGACCCCGACGATATTCGTTACGGGCGTATTTCAAACCCCACGGTGCATATCGCGCTGAACCAGTTCCGGCGGGTGATGAACGCGCTGATCTCTACTTATGACAAGCCAGCACAGGTGGTGCTGGAAACTACGCGTGACATGGCGAAATCCGCGCGCGAGTTAAACGAAATCGACATCGAGATCCGCAAGAATACTAAGCGCAACGACAGATGGCGTGCGGAGCTGGAAGAGGCCGGGTTGCTAGCCGAGGGTTCCAGAGTCGGCGATCGCCTGTTGCGGATGCGGCTCTGGGAGGAGCTTGGCAGAACGCCAGCTGACCGATTGTGCCCTTATTCCGGTGAGCAGATCCCGCTTCACAAGCTCCATTCCGACGAAGTGGAAATCGATCACATCCTGCCGTTCGAGGACACGTTCGAGGATGGCCCCGGCAATAAGACCTTGTGCTATAGAAGTGCTAACCGGGTCAAGGGCAAGCGTGGCCCGGGTGACGCCTGGTTCGGTGCCGAACTAGATGCGATTCTGGCCAGAGTGAGGGCGGCTCCCGCTATGCGCCAGAAACTTTGGCGTTTCCTGCCGGGCGCACTTGATGAATGGCAAAAACGTCGTGGCTTCGAGGATCGTCAGCTTCACGCGACCGGGCATCTTGCCCGAGTCGTGAGAGCCTACGCGGATGCCTTGTTTCCGCATGACGGCACTTCGAACGTCTGGGTTCTGCCTGGCCGCATGACCGCTATGCTGCGCCGCCGCTGGGGCCTCTACCTACCCGATCAAAATGCCAAGACCAGAGATGACCATCGCCATCATGCGCTGGACGCTGCAACTGTCGGGGCCATCGACCGGCGCATGATCCAGATCCTTCAAACCCATGCGCGCCGCATAGGCGTTCAGGAACTCGACCGCCTTCTGCCCGATGCGCCGGAGCCCTATGAGGGATTCTCTAAGGAGGTTCGCGATCGAATCGCTTCGGTAGTGATCAGTCCTCGTCCAGATCATTCCGCCAGTGGCAAGCTGCATAAGGATACCGCCTATGGTCTTGTGAAAAACGTTCCCGAAAATCAGGCGGCCCTGACGATAGGTAAGCTGGTTCAGCGCAAGCCGGTAGTCAGCCTGAGCCCGAAAGAAATCGGCGGGGTGCGAGATGAGAAAATCCGGCACGAATTGGAAGCTGCGACACGGCATCTGTGGAAAGATGATCGTGCATTGAAAGCGAAACTCGCGGAATGGAGCGACAGAACGGGGCATAACCGGCTGCGTGTTCTTACGCCCAACGAAAGTGCACGCGCGATAAACGCCCGCCCCGGAAAGCCCGGCGCAGGCAAAGCCTATAAGTGGATGATACCGGCGGAGAACTTGTTTCTCGACATTCTGGAAGGGCCGAACGGGAAATGGTTCCGCTACGGTGTTGATCTGTGGTCCAAGGCATCCGGTTCAGATGCTTCTTGGCACGAAGCCCATCCCGACGCGCGCTTCGTTATGCGGCTGTTCAAGGGGGATACTGTTCAGCTTTTCGACTGGGACGACAAGGAAAAAACTATCATCCCCGGAACCAACCAGATCAAGATAATCGTTTCCATTCCCAATTCGGAGACCAATAACTACGTTACACTTGCTGGAGTGAATGAGGCTGGAAATCTCGCGGCGCGCCACAATGACACGTTGGACGACTTCCGTTGGGATTGGGTGCGATTTGACCGACTGCGCCTCAGGCGCGCCCGGCGGGTTAGAATAGACGAACTGGGGCGAGTTAGGATCGTGCCGCACGGCAAGATCTAAAGATACGGGTACCTGTCGGATCTTCTTGTCTGAGGGTCTATAATGGTTGGACATATACTTGAACTGACACGCAATGGCCTTACCGTGCACAAACGGCGCGGGTTTCTCGTCATTGAGGAAAAGGGGCTGGAACTCGGACGCCTCGCCACTGAGGATATCGAGGCAGTGCTCGCGTCCTCGCCCGGCGTGTCTTGGTCTGGCACTGCTCTGGCGGAACTTGCCGCGCATCAGATCCCGGTGATGTTCCTCGGCCAGAACTTCTCACCGATCGCAGTCGTGCTGCCCCTTGACGGCCACCATGTGCAGGCCGAGAGGTTCCGCGCCCAAGCAGACGCGTCGCTGCCGTTGCGGAAGCAGGCATGGGCAACACTCGTCAGGCACAAGATCGCGGCACAAGCCAAAGTTCTAGACCGCCTCGCGCTACCGTCTGAACGCGTGCATCGGCTGGCCGCAACCGTTCGCTCGGGCGATCCCAGCAACATAGAAGCGCAGGCCGCCCAGATCTATTGGCCCCTGCTGCTAGGAAAAGGCTTTCGGCGCGACCGTGAAAGCCCAGGTGCGAATGCACTGCTAAACTACGGTTATGCAATATTGCGGGCGGCAACCGCACGCGCAATCGTCGCCGCGGGTTTACACCCGTCGTTGTCCTTGCATCACAGATCTGGAGGCGATGCTCTTGCTCTGGCGGACGATCTGATGGAACCGTTTCGCCCGACCATAGATCTTGTTGTCCACGATCTTATGGCCGCCGGTGTCGAAAAAGTGGAAGATGGACGTGAGGCTCTGGTTGGCTGCATGTCGGCTGATTTCCCTACTAGGAACGGCGCTACGCCACTGTCTCATGTGCTAACCCGACTGAGCCAAAGCCTCGCCCAGTCCTTTCTGGATCGCAAACTCAGCCTCGCGTTTCCGTCGCATCCAATTCCGCTGGAGGCTTCCGATGACGATCAAGTGTTACAGTAAACTATCGGGATATCGCATCATGTGGGTCTGGGTTCTGTTCGACTTGCCGGTCGGGACAATCGCCGAACGCAAGCACGCAACTCGCTTCCGCAACGATTTGCTCGATCTTGGCTTCGAGATGGTGCAATTCTCTGTGTATATTCGGTACGCATGGAGCAAGGAAAAAGCCGAAACTTTCGCTCGGCAGGTCGGTGAATGCGTACCGGAGGCGGGCCATGTGCAAGTGTTGTTTTTCACAGACAAGCAATATGGCCAGACCCAAGTATTTCGAGGCAGCAACGCAAAGCCTCGGCCAACGGAAAAACCACGCCAGCTTGCGCTATTCTGATCGATGCGGGTCATTTTTTTCAGCGGAAAACCAAGAAATAACCCCGCACAACAAGCTGTTGTGCGGGGTCTATCCTAGCAGAAGAAGCCGCGCGGCCAAACCCGGACACGACGTGGTGGTAAAACGTCACCTTGTCGATCCTAGCAGAAGAAGCCGCGCGGCCAAACCCGGACGACGCATGATTGCGCTTCCTTTCGTCGGTTATCCTAGCAGAAGAAGCCGCGCGGCCAAACCCGGACGTTTGGATCGTCACAGTCGGAATTTTCATGATCCTAGCAGAAGAAGCCGCGCGGCCAAACCCGGACACGGCGACCGCGGCGTCATCCTTGATGTTGATCCTAGCAGAAGAAGCCGCGCGGCCAAACCCGGACTCAAGCCCGTGGGGCTCACTGGTGCTTGGCATCCTAGCAGAAGAAGCCGCGCGGCCAAACCCGGACAAGCAACGGCGGCAGGCATGAACCCGAATAATCCTAGCAGAAGAAGCCGCGCGGCCAAACCCGGACCTCTCGTGAACACATCAAAGGCCATCCCGGATCCTAGCAGAAGAAGCCGCGCGGCCAAACCCGGACGGGGCCGTCGATGACCTCGTTGCCTATCTCATCCTAGCAGAAGAAGCCGCGCGGCCAAACCCGGACACCGCCGCGCACCGGCAGATGTCGATCCTCATCCTAGCAGAAGAAGCCGCGCGGCCAAACCCGGACCGGAGCGTTCTTCATGTCCTCAGTCGATTAATCCTAGCAGAAGAAGCCGCGCGGCCAAACCCGGACACACGCGCGCCTACCTTGCGGGAAGTGTCGATCCTAGCAGAAGAAGCCGCGCGGCCAAACCCGGACGCCGCCGGTCAGCACCTCCGCATGCGCCTTATCCTAGCAGAAGAAGCCGCGCGGCCAAACCCGGACGCCGAAGGTCTCTACTGGATAGCCCTCTTCATCCTAGCAGAAGAAGCCGCGCGGCCAAACCCGGACGGCAAATGGGCAGGCTTGGATGTGCCGCGTATCCTAGCAGAAGAAGCCGCGCGGCCAAACCCGGACTGCCATGATGTGCTCCTGTCAGCTTGTCGTATCCTAGCAGAAGAAGCCGCGCGGCCAAACCCGGACGCGTCAACAATCAATTCGGCTGCGGCCAAAATCCTAGCAGAAGAAGCCGCGCGGCCAAACCCGGACGAAGAAGGCGGCGGCGAGCTGCGACTTGCCATCCTAGCAGAAGAAGCCGCGCGGCCAAACCCGGACAGTTCTAGCGCGTTCGTTGGCGCGTGGTCAGATCCTAGCAGAAGAAGCCGCGCGGCCAAACCCGGACTATGGTCTGGGCAAGGTGACGCCCGATCCGATCCTAGCAGAAGAAGCCGCGCGGCCAAACCCGGACATAGGCACGGTCGCCGGTGAGCCATGTCACATCCTAGCAGAAGAAGCCGCGCGGCCAAACCCGGACCTCAATTTGGTGCGGCATGGGCGGAGGGCCATCCTAGCAGAAGAAGCCGCGCGGCCAAACCCGGACCGATCGGAGGGCATGCTCGGGCGTTCAACAATCCTAGCAGAAGAAGCCGCGCGGCCAAACCCGGACCGCTCCTTCAGCCGCCTTATGTCCAGCGGCATCCTAGCAGAAGAAGCCGCGCGGCCAAACCCGGACCTTCCGACCGAACCGAAAGATTATTCGCGTGATCCTAGCAGAAGAAGCCGCGCGGCCAAACCCGGACCCAAGGCGGGTGGGCGATGCAGACGCGCGGATCCTAGCAGAAGAAGCCGCGCGGCCAAACCCGGACGGCATCGGTGAGGGGCTGCGGGCTGCGTTCATCCTAGCAGAAGAAGCCGCGCGGCCAAACCCGGACTCGGCGATGGGGGTGCCTACCGTCAAGCCAATCCTAGCAGAAGAAGCCGCGCGGCCAAACCCGGACGGCGTGACGGTGCAGGCCCTGCTCGCGGTCATCCTAGCAGAAGAAGCCGCGCGGCCAAACCCGGACACGACAACGCGAGGGCTTTTCAAATCCTCGATCCTAGCAGAAGAAGCCGCGCGGCCAAACCCGGACTGCCCGCGATTCCGGGATGGGATCGCTCCGATCCTAGCAGAAGAAGCCGCGCGGCCAAACCCGGACGCGGTCAGCTACATCGTCAGCGGCACGGTTATCCTAGCAGAAGAAGCCGCGCGGCCAAACCCGGACAAGGGCGTGAAAAGGCGCGAGTGATGACAAATCCTAGCAGAAGAAGCCGCGCGGCCAAACCCGGATACGCCCTCGATCGGTCGTAAAGAGCCTGGTCCTACGTCCGCTCCCTCCGCATCGCGTCGCTCACTACGCGCGTCGCGAGCGCCCGCTTTCGCCTTCAGCCAAAGCACCGCGCGGGGGGCTCCCCTCCCCCCGCGCAGGCGCCCCCTGCCCTACATTGCGCGCCCTTTGATCAGGAGCTCAGCGGCTGGGATGCTCTGGCCTTTCCCGGCGATCGAGTAAGTGGTGCGGACCGGCTCGATCTCGGCCCAGGAGAAGATCTCGCGGATCTCGGGCACATCGTTGATCGACAGAAGGAACCGCCCTTCGATGCCGCGCAAGGCGTCTGCGAGACGGGCGAAGTCATCGCGGCTGAAGAGCTCCTCGCCGTAATCGCCCTCGCAGCCCCAATAGGGCGGGTCGAGGTAGAAGAGCGTTTCGGGCGCATCATAGCGGCGGATGAACGCCTCGAAGTCGAGGCATTCGATCACCACGCCCGAGAGGCGGGAGTGCAGATCTTCGAGCATCGGTTCGAGGGTGGTGATGTTGAACCGACCGGGCCGGTCGCGGCTCACGCCAAAATTGCGCCCGCTGACCTTGCCGCCAAACGCGGTGCGCTGCAGGTAGAGGAAGCGGGCGGCGCGTTCGAGATCGGTGAGCGTATCGGGGCGGGTGGCGATCAGCCGCTCGAACTCGGCGCGCACGGTGAGCTGGAAGCGCAGGATCTGGAGGAACTGCGGATAGTGGCGCTGCAGGATGCGGAACAGGTTCGCGATGTCGCGCCCGGCATCAGTGATCACCTCGGCGCGCGGGCGGGCGCTGCGGCGCAGGAAGATCCCGCCCATGCCCACGAAGGGCTCGCAATAGGTGCGGCAGGGGGTTTGATCGAGGATCGTGCAGATCCGTTTGGCGAGGTTGCGTTTGCCGCCGAGCCATGGTGCCGCAGGGGCGACCGGGGCGACAGGAATCATCGACTCCATCATGTCATTATGTTCCAAGGGGCCTCCCTCGCGAGGGGGGAGCGACCATAAGCTATTGCTGGTCGGCGGGGGTGCTTAGCGGTTTCCCCGTGTCGGAGGGGGCGGGAACCCCCTCTGGCCTCTCAAAAGGCCGGACCTCGTCACTCTTTACAAAGCCATGCCGCGCCGATGATCCGGCGCGAGAGCGTGGGGCGGGCGTGAGGGGCGGGCGGTGGCGCCCTGCCCCGGATTTGGGCTCACACGGCCCAGCCGAGCGTTTTGGCGAGGCGCGAGAGGCCGAAGGTGCCGCCCGAGACGGCAAGCCAGATCGCGGTGCCGATCAGCGTCGAGGCGGTGGTGAGATCGATCGAGAGCACGCCGCTTGCCTGGTCAAAATTGACCGAGGGCAGCGCCGCGAGGAGCCCGGCGAGCGGATAGAGAAGCAGCACCCGCAGCGCGAGCGCGAGTTGCGACTGGAACATGACTGGTCCTTTCGAGAGGGAGGCTCAGGCCTCGTTGGTGGAAAGCGGTTGGCCTTGCGGGGTGAGCGCGATCGCGCGCCCGGTGACGGGCTGACCTGCGGGCCAGCGCGCCGCAAGCAGGCGGGTTTTGGCGATCCGGGTGACGGTGACGGCATCGGATTGATTGCCGCCGAGCACGTGATAGGCCCCGGCATCCTCGCCCCAATAAAAGCCGACATGACCCTGCCAGCCGGAGCGGGAGCCGCGCCAGAAGCTCAGCACTGCACCGAAGACCGGATCGACGGGCGCGCCGAAGCTGCCCCAGGCCCGCGCGCCGAGCGGGTTTTGGGGCAGTTGGGCCTCGGGGAGGGCCGCGCGGATGCAGGTCGCCACGAACGCCCCGCACCACGGGATCTCGCGCGGATCGATCCCGCTCACCGCCTTGTCAAACCACGCCCGCAGCTTTGCGGTGTCGCGGCGCTCGTGCAGCCCCTTCATGCGCACGGCCTCCGCCATCCAGGGGATATCCACACCGCCGGACGCGGGCGCCCCGCCCATCAGCGCTGCCTCGGTGAGCGGCCCAAAGTAAGCCCGCGCCCGGAGCCCCACAGAGCGCTTGAAGGCAATGAGCGCCGCATCCGTCTTCGGCCCGCGCAGCCCGTCCACAGGCCCCGGATCAAAGCCGAGCGCGATGAGCCGCGCCTGCACGGCGCGCCAGTCCAGTGTCATGTCATATGTCCTTTCGTCTGAACAAAACCCGCGTCAGAAGCGCCTCGGCGCCGCGCGGGCCGAGATAGGCGAGCGAGGCGACAACGCCGGTGCTCACCGTCCGGTCGAGCCCGAAGTAAGCCGAGACCGCCTCGCCGATGATCGCCATGCCGATCGCAATCGGCAGCTCCCAGAGGAGCTCGCGCCCGAAGAAGCGCCTGCGCCCGCTGCGCACTTGCGTGCTGTGCCACATCAGCCGCCCGGCGATCGCCGCCGCAGCCGTCGTCATCGCGCCACCAAACAGCGCGTCGGCCACCTCGATGAGGCCCCGCGTCTCGCTCATGATCTGCCCTTTCCGGGAGTTGGTTAGATTGCGTCGCGCGGCGGCAGGGCCACCGGGCCATCGGCCTCGATGTGGAGCGGCGCCGGGAAGCGTGATGCCTCGGGCGCGTCCGGCCCGATCGGGAAGAACAGGGTCAGGGCGATGTCGTCGCCCGCGGCCTCGACCGGGCCGAGGATCCAGGCGCGCGCGGCCTCGGGGAGCTCCGCATCCAGATCGACGGCGAGATCGTTGATCGTGAGCACGCGGCCCGAGAGGGAGAGCGTGAGTGTGCGGTCATCGCGGCAGGGCGAGAGGGTGAGAAGGAGCGCCATGATCGTTCCCCCTCAAAACCAGCGACCAAAGGCTGTGAGCGAGGCAAACCCGTTCGTGAGCCCGCCCGCGGTATCCCAGACGTAGATGTCAATCGCGGTCGCCGAATTGTTCGCCACCGTCACGATCCGCGGCACGCTGGCCGAGGTCGACACCGCCGAGACGCGCGGCGAGGCGGCAAAGGCCGCGGGCCAGGCGCGCGTCATCGGCCCCGTGGTCAGCCCCTGAATCGTCGTGCCGCAGATCTGCGTGCCATCGGCAAAGCGCACGTAATCGCCGTTTGCATTGGTCCCGCCCTCGATCACCGCGCCGGTCGGCACGCCGCCCGATTGCGCCACCGTGCCGATGATGTTCTTGCGCCCGTAGATCCGACCCCGATCCACCCCGCCCTCGGCAAAGGCGAGCTGATTGGCGCCGGGGCGATAAAACCCGGTGTCGAGATCGGCGGCAAAGCGCAGCCCCGGCGCGGCAAGCGTGCCATCGCCGAACTTGCCCTGCCCCGCACCGTCATAGATCTCCTGATAGGCGCTGATCAGGGCCGCGAGCTGCGTTGCCACATCGGCATCGCGCCCCGCGGTGAAGAGAATGTCATAGGCCTGCGCCGTCGCCGTCGCGCCCAGATAGGCGCGCGAGAGCGTGAGGCTCGTGGCGCTGGGGACCGCCGCAATCACATAGCTGCGCCCGTCCGGGGCAATGAGCTGATCGCCCGCGCGCACAATCTGCGCCCATGATGTTCCGGCGCCGGTGACAGCGGCGCTGCCGTTCGTCACGGCAATCGTGCCGGTGTTGTAATATGCCGCCATCGCAGCCTCCTTTATGCAGGCCGCTCGGGCCAGATGATGTTGCCAGGCCACCCTTCCTGTGTGGGGATGTCGCGCAGGGCCTGCCGGTAGGCGGCCCAGGCCGCGCGGTCGACCGGGGCGTCGGGCGCCTGCGTCCAGTCACAGCCGGCGAGGAGCGCGTCACGCTTTGCCCGCGCCACCGCCGCCAGCTCGGCCCCGCTGCGCCGGTCCACCCAGGCCCAAAGGGCGGGATCGAAGCTCAGGCCGCGATCCGGGCATGGCGGGAGTGCGACCGGCGCGCCGTCCTTGAACCAGACGCCTGCGCCATCGCTCTCGCCTTCCCAGAACGCGGCGCCCTCGGGGAGGTTGGCCGCGAGATCCGCGGCGGCGCAGGTGATCGCGCGGAGCACTTCGCCCGTCGCCCCGTCGTAAATCAGGCCCCGGATCATTTCTTGACCTCCAGCGCGCGCAGCGAGCGGTTTTCTGCGATCAGGCCAACCATCGACGGGTTTTGCACCTCCAGCGTGTAGGTGCGAGACCCGGTTGCGGTGGTTGCGTCGAGCACGCCGCCCGCAAAGGGCGCGACATTGCCCGCGAGCTCGGCGCGCGTGTCATAGATCGTCGTCGTGCCGCGCCGGAGCCGGATCCCCAATGTCCCCGCGCTCGTGCCGTATGCGCCGAAGGCGTAATCCAGCATCACCGGCGCCCCGGTCGAGGTGTAGGTGATGGTCTGGATCACCTGCCATGCCGTGCTTGGAGAGACATTGAGCGAGGCCGCGGTATAGGCGCCGGTCGGGATCGTGACCGCCTGATCGGCAATCTTGAGCGTGCTCACCGCCAGATCGCCGATCTTTGCCGTGGTGATCGCGGCGCTGGCGATCTTCGCCTCGGTCACTGCCAGATCCGCAATCTTGGCGCTGGTGATCGCCGCATCCGCGATGATGCCCGAGGCGGCGGTGATCGTGCCCGTGGCCAGCTGCGCGGCGGTGACCGAGCCATCGAGGAGGATGTCTCTCGCGCTGATCTTGACCACGGAGACGGTGCCGCCCGAGCCATCGGCGGCGATGAGCTGCAACAGCGAGACCACGCCGCCCGCCTGCGCCTCGATCAAAAACCCCGCCTGCGCAGCGCCTTCGAGATCGGCAATCGCCGTGCCCTGCGTCGCCACGCTGGCGGAGACTGTGCCGAGCGAGGCCGAGACAGTCGCGATCTGCGCCGCCATCGCGCTATCCGCCGTGGCCCGCGCCAGGG